>NZ_PTRG01000001.1:0-511027 GCF_002965765.1 Escherichia sp. MOD1-EC6819
TGACTCCTTGAGAGTCCTGAAGGAACGTTGAAGACGACGACGTTGATAGGCCGGGTGTGTAAGCGCAGCGATGCGTTGAGCTAACCGGTACTAATGAACCGTGAGGCTTAACCTTACAACGCCGAAGGTGTTTTGGCGGATGAGAGAAGATTTTCAGCCTGATACAGATTAAATCGACAGGTCAGAACAGGACGTGTTGATAAACAGAATTTGCCTGGCGGCCGTAGCGCGGTGGTCCCACCTGACCCCATGCCGAACTCAGAAGTGAAACGCCGTAGCGCCGATGGTAGTGTGGGGTCTCCCCATGCGAGAGTAGGGAACTGCCAGGCATCAAATAAAACAAAAGGCTCAGTCGGAAGACTGGGCCTTTTGTTTTATTTGTTGTTTGTCGGTGAACGCTCTCCTGAGCAGGACAAATCCGCCGGGAGCGGATTTGAACGTTGCGAAGCAACGGCCCGGAGGGTGGCGGGCAGGACGCCCGCCATAAACTGCCAGGCATCAGATAAAGCAGAAGGCCATCCGTAAGGATGGCCTTTTTGCGTTGGTGCAAAAAAAATGCCGGATGCGACGCTGGCGCGTCTTGTCCGGTCTACGCAGGCACGGTAGGGGGCAGCTTATTCCCCCACATACGCCAGATTCAGCAACGGATACGGTTTCCCCAGATCGTCGACTTCCGAACGTCCTGTAACCTTAAACCCCATCTTCTTATAGAACCCAACCGCCTGCGTATTTTGCTCATTAACGTTGGTTGTCAGTTCTGGTGCCCTTGAGAGCGCATGTTTCACCAGCATTCGACCCACGCCAGCGCCACGCACATCAGGATCGATAAACAGCGCATCCATATGCTGTCCGCTTAGCAACATAAACCCAACCGGCCGATCCCGCTCATTAACCGCGACCCACAATGGCGCTTCCGGCAGAAACGAACGTACCAGTTCTTCCAGTTCAGCCCGATACTCTGCTGATAAAAAATCATGGGTGGCATCGACAGAACGACACCAAATTGCAACCAGCTCTTCCCCTTCCTCATGCCGTGAGCGGCGAATACTAATAACCATTTTCTCTCCTTTTATTGGTGCTTATATCCTAACGCAATCTTTTCCTTGAAACTTTCTCACCTTCGACATGCAGGCTCGACATTGACGAATTTTCTGGTTATCTTCAGCTATCTGGATGTCTAAACGTATAAGCGTATGTAAAGAGGTAATCAGGTTATGCCGATTCGTGTGCCGGACGAGCTGCCCGCCGTCAATTTCTTGCGTGAAGAAAATGTCTTTGTGATGACAACTTCTCGCGCGTCTGGTCAGGAAATTCGTCCGCTAAAGGTGCTTATCCTTAACCTGATGCCGAAGAAGATCGAAACTGAAAATCAGTTTTTACGCCTGCTTTCAAACTCACCTTTGCAGGTCGATATTCAGCTGTTGCGCATCGATTCCCGTGAATCGCGCAACACGCCCGCAGAGCATCTGAATAATTTTTACTGCAACTTTGAAGATATTCAGGAACAAAACTTTGACGGTCTGATTGTAACTGGCGCGCCACTGGGTCTGGTGGAGTTTAATGACGTCGCTTACTGGCCGCAGATCAAACAGGTGCTGGAGTGGTCGAAAGATCACGTCACCTCAACGCTGTTTGTCTGTTGGGCGGTTCAGGCCGCGCTCAATATCCTCTACGGCATTCCTAAGCAAACCCGCACCGACAAACTCTCTGGCGTTTACGAGCATCATATTCTCCATCCCCATGCGCTTCTGACGCGTGGCTTTGATGATTCATTTCTGGCGCCACATTCGCGTTATGCAGACTTTCCGGCAGCGTTGATTCGTGATTACACCGATCTGGAAATTCTGGCGGAGACAGAAGAAGGGGACGCATATCTGTTTGCCAGCAAAGATAAGCGCATTGCCTTTGTAACGGGGCATCCGGAATACGATGCGCAAACGCTGGCACAGGAATATTTCCGCGATGTGGAAGCCGGGCTAAATCCGGATGTTCCGTATAACTATTTCCCGCACAACGACCCGCAAAACAAACCGCGAGCGAGCTGGCGTAGCCACGGCAATTTGCTGTTTACCAACTGGCTCAACTATTACGTTTACCAGATCACGCCATACGATCTACGCCATATGAATCCTACGCTGGATTAATCTTCTGCTGAGCTCGATCGTTAAGCGATTCAGCACCTTACCTCAGGCACCTTCGGGTGCCTTTTTTATTTCCGAAACACACCGCAACAGGTGAATAAATTTTATTCTTATTGTTATCAGTAAGTTAAATGCAATTTAAATTAAAAATGGAAATTGTTTTTGATTTTGCATTTTAAATGAGTAGTCTTAGTTGTGCTGAACGAAAAGCGCACAACGATCCTTCGTTCACAGTGGGGAAGTTTTCGGATCCATGACGAGGAGCTGCACGATGACTGAACAGGCAACAACAACCGATGAACTGGCTTTCACAAGGCCGTATGGCGAGCAGGAGAAGCAAATTCTTACTGCCGAAGCGGTAGAATTTCTGACTGAGCTGGTGACGCATTTTACGCCACAACGCAATAAACTTCTGGCAGCGCGCATTCAGCAGCAGCAAGATATTGATAACGGAACGTTGCCTGATTTTATTTCGGAAACAGCTTCCATTCGTGATGCTGGCTGGAAAATTCGCGGGATTCCTGCGGACTTAGAAGATCGTCGGGTAGAGATAACTGGCCCGGTAGAGCGCAAGATGGTGATCAACGCGCTCAACGCCAATGTGAAAGTCTTTATGGCCGATTTCGAAGATTCACTGGCTCCGGACTGGAACAAAGTGATCGACGGGCAAATTAACCTGCGTGATGCGGTTAACGGCACCATCAGTTACACCAACGAATCCGGCAAAATTTATCAACTCAAACCCAATCCGGCTGTTTTAATTTGTCGGGTACGCGGTCTGCACTTGCCGGAAAAACATGTCACCTGGCGCGGCGAAGCGATCCCAGGCAGCCTGTTTGATTTTGCCCTCTATTTCTTCCACAACTACCAGGCGCTATTAGCAAAAGGCAGCGGTCCCTATTTCTATCTGCCGAAAACCCAGTCCTGGCAGGAAGCGGCCTGGTGGAGCGAAGTCTTTAGCTATGCCGAAGATCGCTTTAATCTGCCGCGCGGCACTATCAAGGCGACGTTGCTGATCGAAACGCTGCCTGCCGTGTTCCAGATGGACGAAATTCTCTATGCGTTGCGCGACCATATTGTGGGTCTGAATTGCGGTCGCTGGGATTACATCTTCAGCTATATCAAAACGTT
The DNA here is from genome assembly GCF_002965765.1 of Escherichia sp. MOD1-EC6819. Lineage (NCBI taxonomy): Bacteria > Pseudomonadati > Pseudomonadota > Gammaproteobacteria > Enterobacterales > Enterobacteriaceae > Escherichia > Escherichia sp. MOD1-EC6819. Next base: position 3,273 of record NZ_PTRG01000001.1, read on the forward strand.
GAAAAACTATTCCGATCGTGTCCTGCCAGACAGACAGGCTGTGACGATGGATAAACCGTTCCTTAATGCCTACTCACGCCTGTTAATCAAAACCTGCCATAAACGCGGCGCATTTGCGATGGGCGGCATGGCGGCGTTTATTCCGAGCAAAGATGAAGAGCGCAATAACCAGGTGCTCAACAAAGTGAAAGCGGATAAATCGCTGGAAGCGAATAACGGTCACGATGGCACATGGATCGCCCATCCAGGCCTTGCTGATACCGCAATGGCGGTTTTCAACGACATCCTCGGCTCCCGCAAAAATCAGCTTGAGGTGATGCGCGAAAAAGACGCGCCGATTACCGCCGATCAACTGCTGGCACCTTGTGACGGTGAACGCACCGAAGAAGGTATGCGCGCCAATATTCGCGTAGCCGTCCAGTACATCGAGGCATGGATCTCCGGCAACGGTTGTGTGCCGATTTATGGCCTGATGGAAGATGCGGCGACGGCTGAAATCTCCCGTACTTCCATCTGGCAGTGGATCCATCATCAAAAAACCTTGAGTAATGGCAAACCGGTGACCAAAGCCCTGTTCCGCCAGATGCTGGGGGAAGAGATGAAGGTCATTGCCAGCGAACTGGGCGAAGAGCGTTTCTCCCAGGGGCGTTTTGACGACGCCGCACGCCTGATGGAACAGATCACCACTTCTGATGAGTTAATTGATTTCCTGACCCTGCCAGGCTACCGCCTGTTAGCGTAAACCACCACATAACTATGGAGCATCTGCACATGAAAACCCGTACACAACAAATTGAAGAATTACAGAAAGAGTGGACTCAACCGCGTTGGGAAGGCATTACCCGTCCGTACAGCGCGGAAGATGTGGTGAAATTACGCGGTTCGGTCAATCCGGAATGTACGCTGGCGCAACTGGGTGCGGCGAAAATGTGGCGTCTGCTGCACGGCGAGTCGAAAAAAGGCTACATCAACAGCCTCGGTGCACTGACTGGCGGTCAGGCGCTGCAACAGGCGAAAGCGGGTATCGAAGCGGTTTACCTGTCTGGCTGGCAGGTAGCGGCGGACGCTAACCTGGCGGCCAGCATGTATCCGGACCAGTCGCTCTACCCGGCAAACTCGGTGCCTGCAGTGGTGGAGCGGATCAACAACACCTTCCGTCGTGCGGATCAGATCCAGTGGTCTGCTGGCATTGAGCCGGGCGATCCGCGCTATGTCGATTACTTCCTGCCGATCGTTGCCGATGCGGAAGCCGGTTTTGGCGGTGTACTTAATGCCTTTGAACTGATGAAAGCGATGATTGAAGCCGGTGCAGCGGCAGTTCACTTCGAAGATCAGCTCGCTTCAGTGAAAAAATGTGGTCATATGGGCGGCAAAGTGCTGGTGCCGACTCAGGAAGCGATCCAGAAACTGGTCGCTGCGCGCCTGGCTGCCGATGTTACGGGAGTACCAACCCTGCTGGTTGCTCGTACCGATGCCGATGCGGCGGATCTGATCACCTCCGATTGCGACCCGTATGACAGCGAATTTATTACCGGCGAGCGTACCAGTGAAGGCTTCTTCCGTACTCATGCTGGCATTGAGCAAGCGATCAGCCGTGGTCTGGCGTATGCGCCGTATGCCGACCTGGTTTGGTGTGAAACTTCCACGCCAGACCTGGAACTGGCGCGTCGCTTTGCGGAAGCTATCCACGCGAAATATCCGGGCAAGCTGCTGGCTTATAACTGTTCGCCGTCGTTCAACTGGCAGAAAAACCTCGACGACAAAACTATTGCCAGCTTCCAGCAGCAGTTGTCGGATATGGGCTACAAATTCCAGTTCATCACCCTGGCCGGTATCCACAGCATGTGGTTCAACATGTTCGACCTGGCAAACGCCTATGCGCAGGGTGAAGGTATGAAGCACTATGTTGAGAAAGTGCAGCAGCCGGAATTTGCTGCCGCGAAAGATGGCTATACCTTCGTTTCTCACCAGCAGGAAGTGGGTACGGGTTACTTCGATAAAGTGACGACCATTATTCAGGGCGGCACGTCGTCAGTTACCGCGCTGACTGGCTCCACCGAAGAATCGCAGTTCTAATAACCAACGCCCCTTTCCGTAAGGCGAGGGGCGAATTAAGGAGAGGCGATGCCGCGTGGCCTGGAATTACTGATTGCACAAACGATTTTGCAAGGTTTTGACGCCCAGTATGGTCGATTCCTCGAAGTGACTTCCGGGGCGCAGCAGCGTTTCGAACAAGCCGACTGGCACGCTGTCCAGCAGGCGATGAAAAACCGTATCCATCTTTATGATCATCACGTTGGTCTGGTGGTGGAGCAATTGCGCTGTATCACCAACGGGCAAAGCACGGACGCGGCATTTTTACTACACGTCAAAGAGCATTACACCCGGCTGTTGCCGGATTACCCGCGCTTCGAGATTGCGGAGAGCTTTTTTAACTCCGTGTACTGTCGGTTATTTGACCACCGCTCGCTTACTCCCGAGCGGCTTTTTATCTTTAGCTCCCAGCCAGAGCGCCGCTTTCGTACCATTCCACGCCCACTGGCGAAAGATTTCTACCCCGATCACGGCTGGGAATCTTTGCTGATGCGCGTTATCAGCGACCTGCCGTTGCGTCTGCGCTGGCAAAATAAAAGCCGTGACATTCATTACATCATTCGCCATCTGACGGAAACGCTGGGGACAGACAACCTCGCCGAAAGCCATCTACAGGTGGCGAACGAACTGTTTTATCGCAATAAAGCCGCCTGGCTGGTGGGCAAACTGATCACGCCTTCCGGCACGTTGCCATTTTTGCTGCCGATCCACCAGACGGACGACGGCGAGTTGTTTATTGATACCTGCCTGACGACGACCGCCGAAGCGAGCATCGTCTTTGGCTTCGCGCGATCCTATTTTATGGTTTACGCGCCGCTGCCTGCTGCGCTGGTCGAATGGTTACGGGAAATTCTGCCGGGAAAAACCACCGCAGAACTGTATATGGCTATCGGCTGCCAGAAACACGCCAAAACCGAAAGTTACCGCGAATATCTCGTTTATCTACAGGGCTGTAATGAACAGTTTATTGAAGCGCCGGGCATTCGTGGAATGGTGATGCTGGTGTTCACGCTACCGGGTTTTGATCGGGTATTCAAAGTGATCAAAGATAAATTCGCGCCGCAGAAAGAGATGTCTGCTGCTCACGTCCGCGCCTGCTATCAACTGGTTAAGGAACACGATCGTGTTGGCCGAATGGCGGATACCCAGGAATTTGAAAACTTTGTACTAGAGAAGCGGCATATTTCCCCGGCATTAATGGAATTACTGCTCCAGGAAGCGCCGGAAAAAATCACCGATCTTGGAGAACAAATTGTGATTCGCCATCTCTATATCGAACGGCGGATGGTGCCGCTCAATATCTGGCTTGAGCAAGTTGAAGGGCAGCAACTGCGCGACGCTATTGAAGAGTATGGCAACGCCATTCGCCAGCTTGCCGCCGCCAATATCTTCCCAGGCGACATGCTATTTAAAAACTTTGGCGTCACTCGTCACGGTCGCGTGGTGTTTTATGATTACGACGAAATTTGCTACATGACGGAAGTTAATTTCCGTGACATCCCGCCGCCGCGCTACCCGGAAGACGAACTCGCCAGCGAACCGTGGTACAGCGTCTCGCCAGGCGATGTTTTCCCGGAAGAGTTCCGTCACTGGTTATGTGCCGATCCGCGCATTGGCTCGCTGTTTGAAGATATGCACGCTGACTTGTTCCGCGCCGATTATTGGCGCGCCTTACAAAAACGTATCCGTGAGGGGCATGTAGAAGATGTCTATGCTTATCGGCGCAGGCAGCGGTTTAGCGTGCGGTTTGTATAAATTGGAGGCGAAAAGTTACCGCATTCCACCATATGCCAGCGTCACTTCCTTCGCCGCTTTAATCACCATCGCGCCGAACTCGGTTACGCGGTCATCGGTAATACGTGAAATCGGCCCGGAAATCGAAATTGCGGCAAACGGTTCGCGGTGCTCATCGAAAATACACGCCGCGAGACAACGCAGTCCCAGCGCATGTTCCTCATCATCAAACGAATAACCTCGTTTGCGCGTTTGCGCGAGATCTTCTTTTAAATGCACAGGAGAAACCAGCGTTGCGTGGGTATAGGCATGTAAACCTTTGCGATGCAGCAGCTTCGTCACCTGGTCTTCGCTCAGTTGGGCTAAAAAGGCTTTACCGGCACCGGAAGCGTGCATCGGTAATTTACCGCCGATAGGGGCGGACATACGCATCAGATGCGTACACTGTACCTGGTCGATAATAATCGCTTCGTGATCGCTTTGATCGAGCACCGCCATATTGACCGTTTCGCCAGACTCTTCCATCAGATTACGCAGAATAGGATGGACAATGGCTAACAAATTACGGCTCTGGAGAAAGCTGCTGCCGACCATAAAAGCATGTGCGCCTATCGCCCAGTGACCCAGTTCGCCAACCTGACGGACAAAGCCTTGTTGCTGCATGGTTGTGAGCAATCGATGGGTAGTAGAGTTGGGTAATCCGGCTTGTTGCGCCAGTTCGGTTAACGCCACGCTGCCATTGGATTCGGCAATCCACTCCAGTAATTTCAGCCCACGCGTTAAAGACTGAACCTGTCCAGTCGCAGGTGTGGTGGCAACGGCGGGTTTTCTGCCGCGTTTTGCGGGAATGGGTGCGACCATGACAGCCTCCTTTTTCTGTATCGTGGAAATCATTTTCATTTTTATTGTTGGCTAATGCAATAGTTACTGAACTGATCCGATGAGTTAATGTTGAACAAATCTCATGTTGTGTGGTGGTCGCTTTTACCGCAGATGCGTTTATGCCAGTATGGTTTGTTGAATTTTTATTAAATCTGGGTTGAGCGTGTCGGGAGCAAGTGTGAGCAGCAAAGTGGAACAACTGCGTGCGCAGTTAAATGAACGTATTCTGGTGCTGGACGGCGGTATGGGCACCATGATCCAGAGCTATCGACTGAACGAAGCCGATTTTCGTGGTGAACGCTTTGCCGACTGGCCATGCGATCTCAAAGGCAACAACGACCTGCTGGTGCTCAGTAAACCGGACGTGATCGCCGCTATCCACAACGCTTACTTTGAAGCAGGCGCGGATATCATCGAAACCAACACCTTCAACTCCACGACCATTGCGATGGCGGATTACCAGATGGAATCCCTGTCGGCAGAGATCAACTTTGCTGCGGCGAAACTGGCGCGTGCCTGTGCCGACGAGTGGAGCGCCCGCACGCCGGATAAACCGCGCTATGTTGCCGGCGTTCTCGGCCCAACCAACCGCACAGCATCTATTTCTCCGGACGTAAACGATCCGGCATTCCGTAACATCTCCTTTGATCAGCTGGTGGCAGCCTATCGCGAATCCACCAAAGCACTGGTGGAAGGCGGTGTAGACCTGATTCTGATTGAAACCGTCTTCGACACCCTCAACGCCAAAGCGGCGGTATTTGCGGTGAAAACGGAGTTTGAAGCCCTGGGCGTTGAACTGCCGATTATGATCTCCGGCACCATTACCGACGCCTCCGGGCGCACGCTCTCCGGGCAAACCACTGAAGCGTTTTACAACTCTCTGCGCCATGCCGAAGCCCTGACTTTCGGCCTCAACTGTGCACTGGGGCCAGACGAACTGCGCCAGTACGTTCAGGAGCTGTCGCGTATAGCAGAATGTTACGTCACTGCGCACCCGAACGCCGGGCTGCCTAACGCCTTTGGTGAATACGATCTCGACGCTGACACGATGGCAAAGCAGATTCGCGAATGGGCGCAAGCGGGCTTCCTGAATATCGTCGGCGGTTGCTGCGGCACTACTCCTCAACATATTGCGGCGATGAGCCGTGCAGTAGAAGGATTAGCGCCGCGCAAATTGCTGGAGATCCCCGTAGCCTGCCGTTTATCAGGCCTGGAGCCGCTGAACATTGGCGACGATAGCCTGTTTGTGAACGTGGGTGAACGCACCAACGTCACCGGTTCCGCTAAGTTCAAACGCCTGATCAAAGAAGAGAAATACAGCGAGGCGCTGGACGTGGCGCGTCAGCAGGTGGAAAACGGCGCACAGATTATCGATATCAATATGGATGAAGGGATGCTCGACGCCGAAGCGGCGATGGTGCGTTTCCTCAGCCTGATTGCGGGTGAACCAGATATTGCCCGCGTGCCGATTATGATCGACTCCTCAAAATGGGAGGTCATTGAAAAAGGTCTGAAGTGTATTCAGGGCAAAGGCATTGTTAACTCAATCTCAATGAAAGAGGGCGTTGACGCCTTTATCCATCACGCGAAACTGTTGCGTCGTTACGGTGCAGCAGTGGTGGTGATGGCCTTTGACGAACAGGGACAGGCCGATACCCGCGCGCGGAAAATCGAGATTTGCCGTCGGGCGTACAAAATCCTCACCGAAGAGGTTGGCTTTCCGCCGGAAGATATCATCTTTGACCCGAACATCTTCGCGGTCGCAACTGGCATTGAAGAGCATAACAACTACGCGCAGGATTTTATCGGCGCGTGTGAAGACATCAAACGCGAACTGCCGCACGCGCTGATTTCCGGCGGCGTTTCCAACGTTTCCTTCTCGTTCCGTGGTAACGATCCGGTACGCGAAGCTATTCACGCAGTGTTTCTCTACTACGCCATCCGTAACGGTATGGATATGGGGATCGTCAACGCCGGGCAACTGGCAATTTACGACGATCTACCCGCCGAGCTGCGCGACGCGGTGGAGGATGTGATCCTCAACCGACGCGACGATGGCACTGAGCGTTTACTGGAGCTTGCCGAGAAATATCGCGGCAGCAAAACCGACGACACCGCTAACGCCCAGCAGGCGGAGTGGCGCTCGTGGGAAGTGAATAAACGTCTGGAATACTCGCTGGTAAAAGGCATTACCGAGTTTATCGAGCAGGATACCGAAGAAGCCCGCCAGCAGGCTACGCGCCCGATTGAAGTGATTGAGGGCCCGTTGATGGACGGCATGAACGTGGTCGGCGATCTGTTCGGCGAAGGAAAAATGTTCCTGCCGCAGGTGGTCAAATCGGCGCGCGTAATGAAGCAGGCGGTGGCGTATCTCGAACCGTTTATTGAAGCCAGCAAAGAGCAGGGCAAAACCAACGGCAAGATGGTGATCGCCACCGTGAAGGGCGACGTCCACGATATCGGTAAAAATATCGTTGGCGTGGTGCTGCAATGTAATAACTACGAAATTGTCGATCTCGGCGTGATGGTGCCTGCGGAAAAAATTCTCCGCACTGCCAAAGAAGTGAATGCCGATTTGATTGGCCTTTCGGGGCTGATCACGCCGTCGCTGGACGAAATGGTTAACGTGGCGAAAGAGATGGAGCGTCAGGGCTTTACTATTCCACTATTGATTGGCGGTGCGACGACCTCAAAAGCGCACACGGCGGTGAAAATCGAGCAGAACTACAGCGGCCCGACGGTGTATGTGCAGAACGCTTCACGCACCGTTGGCGTCGTGGCGGCGCTGCTTTCCGATACTCAGCGTGATGACTTTGTCGCTCGTACCCGCAAAGAGTACGAAACCGTGCGTATTCAGCACGGGCGCAAGAAACCGCGCACGCCACCAGTCACGCTGGAAGCGGCGCGTGATAACGATTTCGCTTTTGACTGGCAGGCTTACACGCCGCCGGTGGCACACCGTCTCGGCGTGCAGGAAGTCGAAGCCAGCATCGAAACGCTGCGTAATTACATCGACTGGACGCCGTTCTTTATGACCTGGTCGCTGGCCGGGAAGTATCCGCGCATTCTGGAAGATGAAGTGGTAGGCGTTGAGGCGAAACGCCTGTTTAAAGACGCCAATGACATGCTGGATAAATTAAGCGCCGAAAAAACGCTGAATCCACGCGGCGTGGTTGGTCTGTTCCCGGCAAACCGTGTGGGCGACGACATTGAAATCTACCGCGACGAAACACGCACCCATGTGATCAACGTCAGCCACCATCTACGCCAACAGACGGAAAAAACCGGCTTCGCCAACTACTGCCTTGCGGATTTCGTGGCACCAAAGATTTCTGGTAAAGCGGATTACATTGGCGCATTTGCCGTGACTGGCGGGCTGGAAGAGGACGCGTTGGCAGAAGCGTTCGAAGCGCAGCACGATGATTACAACAAAATCATGGTGAAAGCCCTTGCCGACCGTCTGGCTGAAGCCTTTGCGGAGTATCTCCATGAGCGGGTACGTAAAGTTTACTGGGGGTATGCGCCGAACGAGAACCTCAGCAATGAAGAGCTGATCCGCGAAAACTATCAGGGAATCCGCCCGGCACCAGGCTACCCAGCCTGCCCGGAACACACGGAAAAAGCCACCATCTGGGAGCTGCTGGAAGTGGAAAAACACACCGGCATGAAACTCACGGAATCTTTCGCGATGTGGCCTGGTGCTTCGGTTTCGGGTTGGTATTTCAGCCACCCGGACAGCAAGTATTACGCCGTGGCGCAAATTCAGCGCGACCAGGTGGAAGACTATGCCCGCCGTAAAGGCATGAGCGTTGCTGATGTTGAACGCTGGCTGGCGCCGAATCTGGGGTATGACGCGGACTGATTCACAAATCTGTCACTTTTCCTTACAACAAACAGGGCGCTCAATGAGTGCCCTGTCTCTTTATTAATATGAAACACTTATACTGGTCTTATATCGAACCGGAAAAGCGCAGCTCGCCCCCTTCGGTATCTGTTTCAGGAGCATATAACGATAAGGAGAACCTGAACTCGTGTTAACACTGCTTCACCTGCTTTCTGCCGTCGCCCTGCTGGTCTGGGGGACACATATTGTTCGTACCGGCGTAATGCGCGTCTTCGGTGCGCGCCTGCGTACCGTCCTCAGCCGGAGCGTCGAAAAGAAGCCGCTCGCCTTTTGCGCGGGGATAGGCGTTACCGCACTGGTACAGAGCAGTAATGCCACCACCATGCTGGTGACGTCGTTTGTCGCTCAGGATCTGGTTGCCCTTGCACCCGCGTTGGTCATTGTGCTGGGGGCCGATGTCGGGACGGCGCTAATGGCGCGTATTCTTACCTTCGATTTATCCTGGCTGTCACCGTTACTTATTTTTATCGGCGTGATTTTTTTCCTCGGACGCAAACAGTCGCGCGCCGGGCAACTGGGGCGCGTCGGTATCGGTCTTGGGCTGATTTTGCTGGCACTGGAGTTGATTGTGCAGGCAGTAACGCCGATCACCCAGGCTAACGGCGTTCAGGTGATCTTTGCCTCGCTGACTGGCGATATTTTACTGGATGCGCTGATTGGCGCGATGTTCGCCATTATCAGTTACTCCAGTCTTGCCGCCGTACTGCTGACCGCCACCCTGACCGCCGCAGGCATTATCTCCTTCCCGGTGGCGCTCTGCCTGGTCATCGGCGCTAACCTCGGCTCCGGCCTGCTGGCGATGCTCAACAACAGTGCCGCCAATGCCGCTGCTCGTCGTGTGGCGCTGGGTAGCCTGCTGTTTAAGCTGGTGGGAAGCCTGATTATCCTGCCGTTTGTCCATGTTCTGGCTGAATCCATGGATAAACTGCCTTTACCAAAAGCGGAACTGGTTATCTATTTCCACGTCTTCTACAACCTTGTGCGCTGTCTGGTAATGCTGCCATTTGTTGACCCGATGGCGCGGTTTTGCAAAACGATTATTCGCGATGAGCCCGAACTGGATGCCCATCTGAAACCGAAACATCTGGACGTTAGCGCGCTGGATACGCCAACGCTCGCCCTGGCCAATGCGGCGCGCGAAACATTGCGCATCGGTGACGCAATGGAACAGATGATGGAAGGGCTGAATAAAGTGATGCACGGCGCACCTCGTGAAGAGAAAGAGCTGCGCAAGCTGGCGGATGATATCAACGTGTTGTATACCGCGATTAAACTTTACCTGGCACGGATGCCAAAAGAGGAACTGGCGGAGGAAGAGTCTCGTCGCTGGGCGGAAATCATTGAAATGGCGCTCAATCTGGAACAGGCTTCCGATATTGTCGAGCGTATGGGCAGCGAAATTGCTGACAAATCGCTGGCAGCGCGGCGGGCATTTTCGATTGATGGGTTGAAGGAACTGGATGCGCTCTATGAGCAATTGCTCAGCAATTTAAAGCTGGCTATGTCGGTTTTCTTCTCTGGCGATGTCACCAGCGCCCGTCGTTTACGCCGCAGTAAGCATCGTTTTCGCATTCTTAATCGCCGTTATTCCCACGCTCACGTCGATCGCTTGCATCAGCAAAACGTGCAGAGTATTGAAACCAGTTCGTTACATTTAGGCTTACTGGGAGATATGCAGCGTCTGAACTCGCTGTTTTGTTCGGTGGCTTACAGCGTGCTGGAACAACCAGATGAAGATGAGGGGCGGGACGAGTATTAATACAGGAACCCTGTAGGCCTGATAAGACGCGTCAAGCGTCGCATCAGGCATTGTGTACAAGATGCCGGATAATGCATCCGGCAATTTACTTAAAAACGGTGCCCGGCTTCCAGCGGTACTGCTTCCTCACCCGCTTTAAACACATAGGTGGTATTCGGGCCGCCCAGCGTAGCGTGACCTTTACTCACCGTGATCCAGTTACCTTCCGGCAGACCAATAATCGTCAACTCTGGCGCAACCACCAGCAGTTCGCGAATACGCTGCTCGCGTGTTTCACCTTTGTGGCCTTCCGGCAGCGCGTTGGTGAAGTGCGGGTTGATTTGCAGCGGGAACAGATTTAGCGCATCGAAACCTTGCGGATCGACAATCGGCATATCGTTGGTGGTGCGGATAGTTGGGCAAGCGAGGTTAGCGCCTGCGCTCCAGCCAATATACAGCGCGCCGCGTTTCACCACGTCAACAATTGGTGCCAGCAGACCGCGCACACGACATTCCTTCAGTAACTGGAAAGTGTTGCCACCGCCGACAATCACGATTTCCGCATTTTCAATCGCGGCAACAGGATCGGCAACACTATGAATACCGGTGACAGAAACACCCAGCGGAGCGAGAACCGCAGCCGTTTTGGCGGTGTAATCATCCCAGGTTTGCGTTACGCCAGCGAAAGGAATAAACACCGCTGAACGGCGACCCTGCAACTGTTCAGCAATCAGCGGCAGCGCATGTTCCAGCCAGGCTTTTCCCGGCAGCGTCGAGTTACTCAATAAAAGCAGTTCCATTACTTCTCCGGTTAGTAAGAAATCACGGGAGCCATGCTACCACCGCGAATTTCACCACTTACTGACATGGCTCACGATGTCGTGTATTGCACCAGGCATTCTGGGGACGGTTGGCAAACAAGGCGTTGAGATTGATGACAGCGTAAGATGGCCTGATGCGCTACGCGTATCAGGCCTACCAGATAATTACAAAATATTGAATTTTCAATATTTTGTAGGCCGAATAAGGCGTTCACGCCGCATCCGGCATAAACAACGCGCACTTTGCCAGTAATCTGAGCGCCCTTTAAGGCGCTGATGTTTCTTATCCTTCTCGTGCAAATTGTGCCGCTTCAGCAATCAGCTGCGCATCGGGTCGCACGCCGGTATACATCGCGAATTGCTCGACGGCCTGTAAGGCTATCACCTCCGCGCCGCTGATCGTCTGCTTATCAAGCCGTTGCGCCAGGCGAATGAGCGGCGTTTCCGGCGGCAAGGCTACGACATCAAAAACGACGCTTGCCGTTGAGACCATCGCTTCGCTGAAGGCCAGCTCATGACTCTCTTTACTGCCCGTCATGCCAAGGGGCGTCACGTTGACCAGAATGTCGAAGGCGATACCTTCCGGCAGCGGTTGCCACTGAAACCCATACTGCTTCGCCAGCGTCGAGCCGCTCTCGCGGTTGCGGGCGGCGATGGCGACATCCGTAAAACCCGCGTCGCGAAAGGCGGCAATCACCGCTTTGCCCATTCCGCCGCTGCCGCGAATCATCACGCGTGCGGTGGTATTAAACTGGTGGTGGGCTATCAGATTTTTCACCGCGATATAGTCGGTGTTAAATCCGGTCAGCTTGCCCTCGTCATTTACAATAGTATTCACTGAATCAATGACTTTTGCCGACGGATCGATAGCATCGAGAAAGGGCATACAGCTTTCTTTAAACGGCATCGACACGGCGCAGCCGCGAATCCCCAACGCGCGGACGCCGTTCACCGCCGCTGCAATATCCTGGGTAGTGAACGCTTTATAGATGAAATTCAGCCCCAGCTTTTCATAAAGATAATTGTGAAAACGCGTGCCGAAGTTGCCGGGGCGACCGGCAAGCGACATGCAGAGTTGAGTATCGCGATTAATCATGAGTAATCGCCTCTGCATGAGCGAGCAGGTATTGCTCCGCTTCACCGGACCAGATTCCCTGATGACGCGCTAGAATCGCCGCCAGGCCTTCATCCTGAATCTGCGTGAGTGACGTCAGCAGCAGATATTTCCCGGTATACACCAGCTTTTTCCCGCCGCCGACGGCGGGCAATTCCAGCGTGGTTTCGCCCGCAGCATTCAGCCCAAGAATATGTGTAACCACTTTTGCGGCCTGCACTTTTTTCTCTTCGATCAGTTTGACCGCCGCGCGCATGTCATCGGTATTGCCGCCTGACGTGCCCACGTAATGGGTAAATGCATAATGCACATCGTAGAAATTAATCGGCGCGCTGAAGTGTTTATCCTGCGGCCCGGCGAAGAAGTTCAGGCAACCATCTGTCGCTAGCAAGGAAGAGGCGAGAGTCACCAGTCCTTCATTAGGCACAAAGACGAAAATATCATCGAAGCCGTGACCGCCACTCAGCGCCATTAACGTATCAAATGCTGCATCGGTGGCATTGAGATAATGAATCAGCGTTTGCGGCTCTGACGGATAGTGTTTCCGCGCATAGCTCAGCTTGTCGTTATTGGTATCAGTGACAATTAACAGCGACGGGTTAACCGGCCCATGCAGCGCATAATCAATCGCCAGCAGCCCCATCGGGCCAGTGCCGCCAAGGATCAGCGTCCGTCCCTGCGGGCGAATCCCCATCTTGTGGTTATAGGTGCCTTCCTGCAGATGATAGTTAGCGTTGAACGCGCCAATCACGCAGGAGAGCGGTTCAACCAGCGAGCCTTCAAAGTAGGTCTCGCCTTCGTATGCCAACAGACAATCCTGCTCCATGACCTCGTTGGGAATAACCACATGCGTTGCTTCGCCGCCCACCCACGGGAAGGAGTAACCGGGGCAGTCCGGGCGATCCGGCAGTTGCAGGTTGGCCTGAATCACATAGCGCTGGCCTGGCTGGAATTTGTGCTGCCACTTTTTACCGACGGCCAGAATATCGCCGCAAAACTCGTGGCCGATGATGATCGGGTTGGTCGCCACATCGCCGGGCACTTTTTTATGGTTTTCACCCAGGTTGGCCTCTTTCCAGGAAGAAAGACACAGGCTGTCGGTGACTACTGTCGCCAGAATTTCATCCTCCTGCATTTCAGGAAGGTCAAAGGTTTCCAGACGCAGGTCACGTTTACCGTAAAGACGCAGAGCTGTTGTTTTCATAAACCACCTCATGTTGAGCGATGGCCTCGGCAGTCGCGCCGGGGCGAAGAATCAGGACAGGAAGCCCAGCGCATTGCCGATAATCCCTAAGCCAAACAGGGCGAAGATCAGCCATACGGGGTTAATTTTTTTGTTGAGCAGACGCACCATCAGCAGTGTCAGGCCGAGCGCCAGCAGGCCAGGGCAGAGCTGGTCAAGAATGTTCTGCACGGTCATGGTGACGGTGGAACCGTCTGCGGCAGGTGTTTGCGAGACGACCAGCGGCACGTTGATTGATGTCCATTTGGTGACCAGCACTCCCATGACAAACAGGCCAAGAATCGACGCGCCCTCGGTCAGTTTTTGCAGCACATTCCCGCCCATATCGCTGACAATATTCACGCCTTTGCGAAAGCCGAGTTGTAGCCCATACCACTTCATCGCCAGACGCACCGCGTTGAAAATAAAGAAGAACAGCAGCGGGCCGAGAATGTTGCCGGACAACGCCAGCGATGCGCCGAGCGCGGCGGTAATCGGGCGCAGTGTTCCCCAGACCAGCGGGTCGCCAACGCCCGCCAGCGGCCCCATCAGGCCGACTTTGATGCCGTTTATTGCACCGTCATCAATTTCTGCACCGTTGGCTCGTGCTTCTTCCATTGCCGCCGTCACACCAATCACCGGGCCACAGGCTGCAGGCGTGGTATTGAAGAACACCAGGTGTCGCCTGAGCGCCGCAACCTGATCCTCTTTTAATGGGTAAAGTCGCTTGATGGCGGGGATCATGTCGTAGCAAAAACCCAGCCCGTGAATACGTTCAAAGTTAAAGGACGCCTGTTGCAGGTTGGAGCGCAGAAACATGCTCACCAGATCGCTGCGTGTAATTTTTCTCTGTTCCATGATGGCTCCGTTAATCGTCAAGTTGGTCAAGGGCGGTGGAGGCGGTGGCCTGGAGTTGAGGTTCAGCTTTACGCCACTGTGGATTTAGCTGGATGTAGACCAGGGCCATGATCACGCCGACGCCACCGAACGCCAGCAGACTGAGATCGAGGTAGCCACCTGCGAGGAAACCGAGGAAAAAGAAAGGCATCAAATATTTCACGCCCATCATACGTAGCACCATGGCGTAACCGACCACCACGATAAAACCGCCAGCAATCTGTAGTCCTCGGGTCACAAATTCGGGAATGGCGTTTAACATATTGCTGACCATATCGGCGCTGACGAACAGCGAGACAATCAGTGCCGGAATAGCAACGCGCAGCGCCTGCACGCCAAGCGCGGAGACATGCAGAATATCGAGAGTGCGAAACCGCGCCTCTTCCGCTGCTTTATCCGCCGCGTGCTGGAACACTACGGTGATGGTACGGGCAAACACCGTCAGCACCTGGCCTGCCGCAGCCACAGGCAACGCGATGGCGATTCCGGTGGCGATGCTTTGCTGACCAACGATAACCAGAATGGCGGAGATTATGCTGGCGAGTGCAGAGTCCGGAGATTGCGCCGCGCCGACGTTCATCCAGCCGAGAGCTATCAATTCCAGCGTGCCACCGAGCATAATTCCGGTTTTTAAATCACCGAGAATTAAACCAATCACCGTACAGGCAATTAACGGGCGGTGAGTCTGAAATTCATCCAGCACGCTGCCCATTCCGGCAATACAGGAAAAAAGAAATATTGCAATGATTTGTAGGGTACTTATTTCCATTATTTGTCACCTTTTAAGTGTCGTCATCCCTGCCTGTTAAAGCATATGTACACAGGCGCTATTATTTAATTTGCGACTAACTGTTCTTTTATTTTGTCGAGAATATTAACGGATGGGTCGGAGGCCACGACGCGTAAATCCAGTTTCACGCCCTGTTTATCCAGCGCATAAAATGCCTGTATATCGTCTTCATCCAGTGAAACCGCTTTGGTTAATTGTTTTTTACCCGGCCGCCAGGCCATTCCGCCAATATTCAGGGTATCGATTTTCACCCCCAGCCTAACCATCGCTAAAGCATCCTGTGGTCGGGTAAAGAGATAAAAAA
Source organism: Escherichia sp. MOD1-EC6819 (assembly GCF_002965765.1). Classification (NCBI taxonomy): domain Bacteria; kingdom Pseudomonadati; phylum Pseudomonadota; class Gammaproteobacteria; order Enterobacterales; family Enterobacteriaceae; genus Escherichia; species Escherichia sp. MOD1-EC6819. Next base: position 18,773 of record NZ_PTRG01000001.1, read on the forward strand.
CAGTTTCATCTTTATATTGTGGGTTGTGATACACAGCGACGGCTTTTTCAATATTCACCACGTTAACCTTCATTCCCGGTGGTGCGGCCTGACGTAATAATGTCCGGCGGACTTCATCGTTATATACGTCGTCATTACAGATAATAATCCGTTGCGCGTTGGCCACTTTTGACCAGACGGTGGTGACCTGACCGTGGATCAGACGGTCATCTATGCGAGCCAGCGTAATGTTCATCAAAAATCCTCCTCGGTCGTTTCAAGTTGTTTCCAGACGACGCAGGTTTGTTGGGCAATTGTCAGCAAGTGATCGCAAAGTTCATCGGCGTTCATACTGCTCTGGTTATCCACCAGTTCCAGAGCCAGCGGGAGAGACAGGCCGCTAATCACGCGGAGTCTGGGGTTGCGCATAGCGAGCATCACTGCCGCATTCCACGGGCTGCCGCACTGTAAATCCACGGCAATCAGCCACTCATCTTGATTGTGAATGCTTACTAACTTTTCCAGCTTTGCTACGATGTCTCCGGCGTTCTCGCCGGGCACAAATTCAACGGCTTCAACATTGGCGTTGCCGTAAACCATCTGAACCGATTCCAGCATGGCGCAAGCTAATTTGCCGTGGGCACAAAAAATGGCGTTGACCATAAAGCCTCCTTATCCGCGTGTTTTTCCGCCCGCAATGTTAGTGGTTACTCCGGTGATGTAGCTGGCGCGTTCAGACAGCAGATAACAAACAAAATCAGCGACTTCTGCTAATCTTCCGGCGCGCCCAATAGGAATGGCGTTTTTGGTATAGCCTTCACGCAGCTGCTCGACGGTGATATTGCGCGTCCACGCCAGCGCCTCTTCATATTCCGGCGTGCGTAGCCCGGTTTTTTCCAGAATCCCCGGCGCGATACCGACTACACGGATACCGTGTTTACCCAATTCTTTCGACCAGGATCGCGTGAAGCTATTAAGCGCGGCTTTGGTAGCGGCGTAACAGCTTTGGCCTTCTGAGCCTTCCAGTCCACTTTCTGAGGAAACATTCACAATCACGCCATCATGTTGTTTGACCATCTGTCGCGCCACCGCCTGCGACATCAGAAAAACGCCTTTCTGGTTGATATTGACCATTTTTTCGAATGCAGCTTCGTTGAGTTCATACTGCCCGGCAGGCGCTTTCTCATCGACCAGTAGACGCGGGAAATTGACCCCGGCGTTATTGACCAGACCGTCGATGCGGCCAAAGCGTTGGATAATTTCCGCCACCGTATGATTCACTTCTTTGGCGCTGGAAATATCGGTCGGCCAGAATTGATAACCTTTATGGCCTTCATATTGACCGTCACCACCGTGAATATCGGCCATCTGCACATTCGCGCCTTGTGCTAATAATTCTTCCACAATTGCCAGACCAATGCCGGATGCGCCGCCGGTGACAATAATGGTTTTATCCTGCAAATTTAACCACGTTTGCATAACAGACTCCTGATTTTAGGTAACAGAGGCCCGCCGTAATTTTTCATTACGGTAAAAGTCGGGCAGATTTTTATTTCAGTAACAGTTCAGCTGTGTCGCTATTCGTAACCAAACAATTAATATATTTTCCGCGCAGTGCACCAATAATTCCGCTGTATTTTTCTTCACTCATGGCAATGCCAATGGAATATCGTGCCTGCTTTAATTTATTCATTTCGATAGAGAGTGTTTTTTCGCTCATATTCGTTTCAACCATTGCGCCGTGAATATCAAAAAAGCGCGAGCAAATATCGCCAGCAACCTGGCGGGCATTCAGGTCGTCACTCTCTTCACCACCATAAAACGCATGCCAGTTAGCGCCGTCGCGAATGGCCGGTGAGCCAATTCCCACCAGGGCGACATCCAGATTATCCCAGTAGGCAGAGATGGTTTTAAAGTGCTGAGACTGCATGATCCCATTACGAATTAATGGGTTATCCAGCAGAGCCGGAAAATCCGCGAGATGCGATTCCCCTTTCAGCTTCGCCGCCGCGCTGTAGGTTAATGTGTTTACATGATAGCGGCTTTCGAGTTTACCGGACGGTCCGCCAATAATTGGTACGCAGATTAACTGCCGCGATTGCCCCGCCTGCGGTAAGTTTTCAACCAGTGCGCTCACCGCGCGACCCCAGGAAAAACCGACAATATCGCCAGGCTCCAGCAAGCGATCCAGCAGTTGCGCGCCGTGTAACCCCATCATCGCCAGTTGAGTCTCTTCATCCTCATCATTTCCCGACACCACCACAACGTCTTTCAGGCCAAACTTTTGCTTCAGTTGCTGCTCCAGCCAGAGATTTTCGTTGTAGTCATAGTTGATGGCGATGGTGACAATTCCCTGATCGCGGCCTCGTTTAAGCAAGCGGCTGATGGTGGTGCGGTAAATACCTAGTTCGCGCGCAATTTGCGCCTGCGTCATATCCTGTTCGTAATAGAGTTGGGCAATCTTCACAATCAAACGGATATCGTCACTGTTTTCCATCGCCGCCTCCTGATTTTGCACATTTGTGCAAATACGCTTTTTAACCACTTGATCTGATATAACTCCATCATGGTGGCCTTTAAAAGTGATTTTTCACTCTTTGTTTGGGCTGGAATGGCGCTTTATCTTGCACATTTGTTTCTCTGCGTAGTAGTCGTCAGCACAGGTGTGCAAATATTCGTAATATATTGATTATCCTGGTTTTCGCCAGGCAAATTTGCATCGGGCTTCTGGTGACACTTTTGTGATAAAAGGCGCGGCAGATCACATTTAATTTCGACGTTGCTGCATAACCCTGTTTTTCCCCGTTAAGAGGTACGGTATATTCCGCGTTTTACAGGAGAATTTATGCTGCCCGACTCATCAGTCCGTTTAAATAAATACATCAGCGAAAGCGGAATTTGCTCACGCCGCGAAGCGGATCGCTATATCGAGCAAGGCAATGTGTTCCTTAATGGCAAGCGTGCCACCATTGGCGATCAGGTAAAACCCGGCGACGTTGTAAAAGTAAACGGTCAACTGATTGAGCCACGGGAAGCCGAAGATTTAGTGCTTATCGCCCTGAATAAACCTGTTGGCATTGTCAGCACCACCGAAGATGGCGAGCGAGATAACATTGTCGATTTCGTTAATCACAGTAAACGCGTCTTCCCGATTGGTCGCCTGGATAAAGACTCTCAGGGACTGATTTTTCTCACCAATCACGGCGATCTGGTGAATAAGATCCTCCGTGCGGGTAATGACCATGAGAAAGAGTATCTGGTGACGGTGGATAAACCGATTACCGATGAATTTATTCGTGGCATGGGCGCAGGCGTACCGATCCTCGGGACGGTGACCAAAAAATGCAAAGTCAAAAAAGAAGCGCCATTTGTCTTTCGCATAACCCTGGTGCAGGGGCTGAACCGTCAGATTCGTCGCATGTGTGAGCACTTTGGCTACGAAGTGAAGAAGTTGGAACGCACACGCATCATGAACGTCAGCTTAAGCGGCATTCCACTGGGCGAGTGGCGCGATTTAACTGACGATGAACTCATCGATCTTTTTAAGCTCATCGAAAATTCCTCTTCCGAGGCAAAACCCAAAGCGAAGGCCAAACCGAAAACGGCGGGTATCAAGCGCCCGGTGGTGAAGATGGAAAAAACGGCGGAAAAAGGGAGTCGCCCGGCATCAAACGGCAAGCGTTTCACCTCGCCGGGGCGGAAGAAAAAAGGGCGTTAATCAGCGTCTGCCGCGCGTCGATGTATTTGCCGACCAACTGAATGACGCTTCAGGGTCCGGTTTGTAAGCCTGCTTTTTCTTCAACTGGCGGGCTTTTTTCGCCTCAGCCTCACGCTCAACCATCAGCTTATCAATGTACTCTTTTTTAATGCTGTTGGTTTCGGCATTGGTCAACACACGACCATGCGCAATACGCGCCCGATCCAGTAGCGTCTTTAATTCGCGCTGTTCACGCTCGGTCATCTCTTTTTGTGTAATACGGGGGAGTGCCATGATGGTGCCCTCTGTTAATCGGATAGTTCAGTGTACGGGAATTTATTTGCAAGCAGAACTGATAAGATTCATTTGCCTTCTCTTTATTTTTATCTGCTTAGATAATTGGCGATAAATACAGATAAAAATTTAACGAAAATAAATGACCGCTAACTTATCAAATTTGATTAATTCTTTTTTATTCAATGCATTAAAGTTGTGATTTTACTTCTGGCCTGTTTCTCGCATTAACGCTATCGCATTGATAATATCTCTGTTTTCAGTGGTCTGGTACGGGGTAGTTAATATCAAAGGATGAGTCACATGCCATTAAATGGAGTCAGTGCTGCGATGCGCGAACGGGTATCGCAGCAGTTAAAAGAAATTGAACGGCGCTATGGCGTGAAAGTGCTGTACGCCTGCGAATCGGGGAGTCGCGGTTGGGGATTTGCCTCACCCGACAGTGACTATGATGTGCGTTTTTTGTATGCCCATCCGCTGGAATGGTATCTGCGGGTGGAGTCACCGCGCGATGTTATCGAACTGCCCATCGACGATGAGCTGGATGTTTCAGGTTGGGAGTGGCGTAAGGCGCTGGGATTATTGAAAGGCGCGAACCCGACGCTGATTGAATGGCTGGATTCACCGGTGGTCTATCAGCAAGACGAAGAAACGATAACGGCGCTAAAGGCGATGGTGCCGAAGTGGTTTTCTCCGCTACGTGCGCGCTGGCATTATTATTCGATGGCGCGGAAAAACTTTCGCAGTTATTTGCAGGGCGACGAAGTTCGGCTGAAAAAATACTTTTACGTGCTGCGTCCATTGCTGGCTGTACGCTGGGTTGAAGCGGGTAAAGGTGTACCGCCAATGCGTTTTGCCGAGCTACTGGCGGGAAGCGAACTTGATGCGGCGTTACGCGCAGAAATAGACGAATTGCTGGAACGTAAACAGCGGGCGGGAGAAGCGGTGTATGATTCGCGGCGTCCTTTGTTGCATGAGTTTATTCGTGCGGAACTGGCGCGCGGGGAAATTCCTCCGATGTTACAGGATAGCAGGGACGGAGATGTCAGGGAACTGGATGGGTTGTTATATCAAACGGTAATGGGGAAATAAATACGACCCGGGGCACTTCATCCGGGCCGCACTGTTTTTACTCAAACAAATTACTATGCAATGTCTGCACCACCTGTTCCGCATCAGCACCCGGCACCAGGAAGCACAGGTTATTGCTGGAAGCGCCGTAGCAAATCATGCGGATGTTGAACGGTTCCAGCACGCCAAATACTTCTTTGCCGACGCCGCAGGCTTTTGACAGGTCATTACCAATCAGCGCCACCAGTGCCAGGCCTTCTTCCACTTCCACGCGGCACAGCGCCGAAAGCTCCATCAGCAGTGATTGCGTCAACAATGTATCGCCAGTGGAAGTTGAACCAGTCGTATCAAGAGTTAATGCCACGCTCACTTCGGACGTAGTAATTAAATCCACCGAAATATTATGCCGCGCGAGGATACCGAAAACTTCCGCGAGGAAGCCACGGGAATGCAGCATATTCAGGCTGTGCAGGGTTAATAGCGTTTGTTTACGGCGCAGAGCCAGTGCACGGAACAGCGGTGGATTTTCGGTTTTATTACACACCAACGTACCGCCAGCACGTGGGTCTTTGCTGGAACCGACAAACACCGGAATATCGCTGCGCACTGCGGGCAGCAACGTCGCTGGATGCAGCACTTTCGCGCCAAAGGTCGCCATTTCAGCGGCCTCTTCAAAAGCGATTTTATCAATGCGTTTTGCTGCTGGCACCACGCGCGGATCGGTCGTGTAGATGCCAGGGACGTCAGTCCAGATATCAACGCGAGATGCGTGTAAGGCTTCCGCCAACAAGGCTGCCGTATAATCGCTGCCGCCACGTCCAAGTGTTGTAGTACGCCCTTTACTTTCGCTACCAATAAAGCCCTGGGTGATGACTAAACCTTCACTGAGCCGTGGAGTCAGATGCAACGCAGACAGTTCCGCCAGTGCAACAACATCTGGCTCCGCGCGACCAAACCGGTCGTTGGTGCGCATCACTTTACGCACATCAAACCACTGCGCCTGGACATCGCGTTCGCGCAGGATTTCAACAAATAGTAGAGTAGACATCAGTTCGCCGTGGCTAACCAGTTCATCCGTCAGAGCCGGAGATGTTGCCAGCGCCGCCGCTTCGGCCAGAACGGTAATGTTCTCCAACAAACGTTCAATCTCTTCACGGATGACGTTCGGGTAACGCAGGCGCTCCAGAATGGCGAACTGAATATTGCGAATAGCATCGAGTTTTTCGAAACGCTCAACCGGTTCCAGACCTTCAGCCAGTGCAACAAGTAGGTTAGTAATCCCCGCAGAAGCAGAAAGCACAACTAAACGAACATTCTCATCAGAAAGCACAATGTCGGCGCTGCGGTTCATGGCGTCGAAATCAGCCACGCTAGTACCACCAAATTTGGAGACAACAATATCGGGCATAACAACCTCGTGTCAGGGAATGAAAGAAGCGACCTTGGCACAAAGGCAAAATAGAAACCGGTGCAGGCGCAGACCGTATTTATAAATAAAAGGTGTAGGGGAGTGTGTCAACGCCGGGATTATGCGGATTATTCATGCAGCGGGCGTGGTCAGAAATTGTGCTTATAACGTCTATACTTTTTATCCTCTTCAGTAGTTAGCTGAGCTAACGGCACTAAAACCATCACATTTTTCTGTGACTGGCGCTACAATCTTCCACAGTCACAATTCTCAATATCAGAAGAGTATTGCTAATGAAAAACATCAATCCAACGCAGACCGCTGCCTGGCAGGCACTACAGAAACACTTCGATGAAATGAAAGACGTTACGATCGCCGATCTTTTTGCTAAAGATGGCGATCGTTTTTCTAAGTTCTCCGCAACCTTCGACGATCAGATGCTGGTGGATTACTCCAAAAACCGCATCACCGAAGAAACTCTGGCGAAATTGCAGGATCTGGCGAAAGAGTGCGATCTGGCTGGCGCGATTAAGTCGATGTTCTCTGGCGAGAAGATTAACCGCACCGAAAACCGTGCCGTGCTGCACGTGGCGCTGCGTAATCGTAGTAATACGCCGATTCTGGTTGATGGCAAAGACGTAATGCCGGAAGTCAACGCGGTGCTGGAGAAGATGAAAACCTTCTCGCAAGCGATTATTTCCGGTGAGTGGAAGGGTTATACCGGCAAAGCAATCACCGACGTGGTGAACATCGGTATCGGCGGTTCTGACCTCGGCCCGTACATGGTGACCGAAGCACTGCGTCCGTACAAAAATCACCTGAATATGCACTTCGTTTCTAACGTTGACGGAACTCACATCGCAGAAGTGCTGAAAAAAGTGAACCCTGAAACCACGCTGTTCCTGGTAGCGTCTAAAACCTTCACCACTCAGGAAACCATGACCAACGCCCATAGCGCGCGTGACTGGTTCCTGAAAGCGGCCGGTGATGAGAAGCACGTTGCGAAACACTTTGCGGCGCTCTCCACCAATGCGAAAGCCGTTGGCGAGTTTGGTATTGATACCGCCAACATGTTCGAGTTCTGGGACTGGGTCGGCGGCCGTTACTCTTTGTGGTCAGCGATTGGTCTGTCAATTGTTCTCTCCATCGGCTTTGATAACTTCGTTGAACTGCTTTCCGGCGCACACGCGATGGACAAGCATTTCTCCACCACGCCAGCCGAGAAAAACCTGCCTGTATTGCTGGCGCTAATCGGCATCTGGTACAACAATTTCTTTGGCGCGGAAACTGAAGCGATTCTGCCGTATGACCAGTATATGCACCGTTTCGCGGCGTACTTCCAGCAGGGCAATATGGAATCCAACGGCAAATACGTTGACCGTAACGGTAACGTAGTGGATTACCAGACTGGCCCGATTATCTGGGGTGAGCCGGGTACAAACGGGCAACATGCGTTTTACCAGCTGATCCACCAGGGAACCAAAATGGTGCCGTGCGATTTCATCGCGCCGGCTATCACCCATAACCCGCTCTCTGATCACCACCAGAAACTGCTGTCTAACTTCTTCGCTCAGACCGAAGCTCTGGCCTTTGGTAAATCCCGCGAAGTGGTAGAGCAGGAATATCGCGATCAGGGTAAAGATCCGGCGACGCTCGACTATGTAGTGCCGTTTAAAGTGTTCGAAGGTAACCGTCCGACCAACTCCATCCTGCTGCGCGAAATCACCCCGTTCAGCCTGGGGGCGTTGATTGCGCTGTATGAGCACAAAATCTTTACTCAGGGCGTGATCCTGAACATCTTCACCTTCGACCAGTGGGGCGTGGAGCTGGGTAAACAGCTGGCGAACCGTATTCTGCCGGAACTGAAAGATGACAAAGAAATCAGCAGCCACGATAGCTCGACCAATGGTCTGATTAACCGCTATAAGGCGTGGCGCGGTTAATCATCGTGCATGTCTGATGCCGCTACGTAGGCCGGATAAGGCGTTTATGCCGCATCCGGCAACCGGTGCCTGATGCGACGCGGTCGCGTCTTATCAGGCCTACAGGTCGATGCCGATATGCACATCGTATTCGGCAATTAATACATAGCACGATTGATTAAATAACCTTAATAACAATGCCGACTATAAGTCGGCATTGTTCTATCAGATAAATCCTCTTGTCTGTGATTTAACGAAAATCATATCGTGAGGTTAATCCTAAAATAGATTTTTAGTCTGTAATTATTTCGGAAAATACGCAGGTCAATCGCTTTTGTGTTTATTTTAACCTCATGATTAACATAATTATTTATATATAATAAAAAATATATAATTGATATTTATTCCAATTATCCTAAAACCCCACCACTAATTCCTCGCGCCGTAATTCACATGCTTTAGTTGTGTATACTCGATCCCGCCCGAAATGTTTTTGGGTAAATCTCCATTCATTCAATGAAGGGAAATTGTTATGAGAAAAGTTCTGTATGGCATTTTAGCCATATCTGCGCTTGCGGCGACTTCTGCGTGGGCTGCACCTGTACAGGTGGGCGAAGCGGCAGGGTCGGCAGCAACGTCGGTTTCGGCGGGCAGTTCCTCCGCGACCAGCGTCAGCACCGTAAGCTCGGCGGTGGGTGTCGCACTCGCGGCAACCGGTGGCGGTGATGGTTCTAATACCGGAACCACCACAACCACGACCACCAGTACCCAGTAATAACGTATGTATCCCCAAAATAATTCGAGTTGCAGGAAGGCGACAAGCGAGTGAGTCCCCGGGAGCATAGATAACTATGTGACCGGGGTGAACGAGTGCGGTCACCGCATCTGCAGCTTGAAGTATGACGGGGATTAACCATAACCACACTCCGGTGTGGTTATTCTGCCCCTCTGGAGAAGAGTCGTGAAGCGACCTGCACTCATTCTTATCTGCCTGCTATTACAGGCCTGTTCAGCCACGACTAAAGAGCTGGGCAATTCACTGTGGGACAGTCTGTTCGGCACGCCAGGCGTACAGCTGACGGACGATGATATTCAAAATATGCCCTACGCCAGCCAGTACATGCAGCTTAATGGCGGGCCGCAGTTATTTGTGGTGCTGGCCTTCGCTGAAGACGGACAACAAAAATGGGTCACTCAGGATCAGGCCACTCTCGTCACACAACATGGTCGTCTGGTGAAGACTTTGCTTGGCGGCGACAACCTGATTGAAGTAAATAACCTTGCCGCCGACCCGCTGATTAAACCCGCACAAATTGTTGATGGCGCAACATGGACGCGCACGATGGGCTGGACCGAGTACCAGCAGGTACGTTACGCCACCGCACGCTCAGTCTTCAAATGGGATGGCACCGATACCGTCAAAGTCGGCAGCGATGAAACTCCGGTTCGCGTGCTGGACGAAGAAGTCTCCACCGACCAGGCGCGCTGGCATAACCGCTACTGGATCGACAGCGAAGGACAAATTCGCCAGTCGGAACAGTATCTCGGCGCGGATTATTTCCCGGTGAAAACCACTCTCATCAAGGCAGCAACACAATGATTAAACAAACTATTGTCGCGTTGATTTTGAGCGTGGGAGCGTCATCGGTCTTTGCTGCGGGCACCGTCAAGGTGTTCAGCAATGGCAGCAGTGAGGCCAAAACGCTGACGGGCGCAGAGCATTTAATCGATCTGGTGGGGCAACCGCGACTGGCGAATAGCTGGTGGCCCGGTGCGGTGATCAGCGAAGAGCTGGCAACGGCAGCAGCATTGCGGCAGCAGCAGGCGTTGCTGACACGGCTGGCAGAACTGGCCACAGATTCCAGCGCCGAGGATGCCGCCGCGATTAACGCCTTACGTCAGCAAATTCAGGCGTTGAAGGTGACGGGCAGGCAAAAAATCAATCTTGATCCCGATATCGTCCGCGTTGCGGAACGTGGCAACCCGCCGTTGCAGGGCAACTACACGCTGTGGGTGGGTTCCGCTCCGTCAACGGTCACGCTGTTCGGGCTTATCAGTCGTCCTGGCAATCAGCCATTCACCCCAGGTCGCGACGTAGCGAGCTATCTCTCCGGGCAGAGCCTGCTTAGCGGTGCAGATCGCAGCTATGCGTGGGTGGTTTACCCGGACGGGCGAACGCAAAAAGCGCCGGTGGCTTACTGGAACAAGCGTCACGTAGAGCCGATGCCCGGCAGCATTATTTATGTTGGCCTGGCGGACTCCGTCTGGAGTAAGACGCCTGATGCCCTGAACGCCGACATTCTTCAGACTCTGACGCAGCGGATACCGCAATAATGAAAAAAAGACATCTGCTTAGCTTACTGGCGCTGGGCATTAGCACGGCCTGCTATGGCGAAACGTATCCAGCGCCCATCGGGCCGTCGCAATCGGATTTCGGCGGCGTCGGTCTGTTACAAACGCCCACCGCGCGCATGGCGCGGGAAGGGGAATTAAGTTTGAACTATCGTGATAACGATCAGTACCGTTATTACTCTGCTTCAGTGCAACTCTTCCCGTGGCTGGAAACAACGCTGCGCTACACCGATGTGCGCACCCGGCAGTACAGCAGCGTCGAAGCGTTCTCTGGCGATCAAACGTATAAAGATAAAGCCTTCGATCTCAAACTGCGTTTGTGGGAAGAGAGTTACTGGCTGCCGCAAGTGGCGGTTGGTGCGCGGGATATCGGCGGTACGGGGCTGTTTGATGCGGAATATCTTGTTGCCAGCAAAGCCTGGGGGCCGTTCGATTTTACGCTCGGCCTGGGCTGGGGATATCTGGGCACCAGCGGTAATGTGAAAAATCCGCTCTGTTCAGCCAGTGATAAATATTGCTATCGCGATAACAGCTACAAACAGGCGGGATCTATCGACGGTAGCCAGATGTTCCACGGTCCTGCCTCACTGTTTGGCGGCGTGGAATACCAGACGCCCTGGCAACCGCTGCGCCTGAAACTGGAGTATGAAGGCAATAATTATCAGCAGGATTTTGCCGGTAAGCTGGAGCAAAAAAGTAAGTTTAACGTCGGGGCGATTTATCGCGTTACCGATTGGGCCGACGTTAACCTTAGCTATGAACGTGGCAACACCTTTATGTTTGGCGTTACGTTGCGCACCAACTTTAACGATCTGCGCCCGTCTTACAACGATAACGCCCGCTCGCAATATCAACCGCAGCCGCAGGATGCCATTTTGCAGCATTCGGTGGTGGCGAATCAGTTAACGCTGTTGAAATACAATGCCGGACTTGCCGATCCGCAGATCCAGGCGAAAGGCGATACGCTGTATGTCACCGGCGAGCAGGTGAAATATCGTGATTCGCGTGAAGGGATCATCCGTGCTAATCGGATCGTGATGAACGATCTGCCGGATGGGATCAAAACGATCCGCATTACGGAAAATCGCCTTAACATGCCGCAGGTGACGACGGAAACCGATGTCGCCAGCCTGAAAAATCATCTCGCCGGAGAGCCGTTGGGCCACGAAACGACGCTGGCGCAAAAACGCGTCGAGCCGGTGGTTCCGCAGTCCACCGAGCAGGGCTGGTATATCGACAAATCGCGCTTTGATTTCCATATCGATCCGGTGCTGAACCAGTCGGTTGGTGGCCCGGAAAACTTTTACATGTACCAACTGGGCGTGATGGGAACGGCGGATTTGTGGCTGACGGATCACCTGCTCACCACCGGTAGTCTGTTTGCTAACCTTGCCAACAACTACGACAAGTTTAACTACACTAATCCACCGCAGGACTCGCACTTACCGCGCGTTCGTACCCACGTGCGTGAGTATGTGCAGAACGATGTCTATGTGAATAACCTGCAAGCCAACTACTTCCAGCATCTTGGCAACGGCTTCTACGGTCAGGTCTACGGAGGTTATCTCGAAACCATGTTTGGCGGTGCGGGGGCGGAAGTGTTGTATCGCCCGCTGGACAGCAACTGGGCGTTTGGTCTGGATGCCAACTACGTTAAACAGCGTGACTGGCGTAGCGCGAAAGATATGATGAAGTTCACTGATTACAGCGTGAAAACCGGTCATTTGACCGCGTACTGGACGCCATCTTTCGCCCAGGATGTGTTAGTGAAAGCCAGCGTCGGGCAGTATCTGGCAGGGGATAAAGGTGGCACGCTGGAGATCGCCAAACGCTTTGATAGCGGCGTGGTGGTGGGTGGCTATGCCACGATCACGAATGTTTCGAAAGAAGAGTACGGAGAAGGGGACTTCACCAAAGGCGTGTATGTCTCTGTACCGTTGGATCTCTTCTCGTCTGGCCCGACACGCAGCCGTGCGGCAATTGGCTGGACGCCGCTGACGCGTGACGGTGGTCAGCAACTTGGGCGTAAGTTCCAGTTGTATGACATGACCAGCGACCGAAGCGTGAATTTCCGCTAAGCCGTGGGAAAGGTGCCAGTTTTCGCAATCACTGGCCCCCTCATTCTTAATGGCCTGTCGAGCCATCAGGAACGCAGTTCACCCCCGGTTTGCGATCTGGTGTGTAAAGGCGAAAACATTCTGTCTTCCTGTCCGTCGATATCGGTTGCAGGTCTGATTGCCTGAGCGACTGAGCCATCATTGGGCTGGAGACATTGCTTTGCGGAAGGTCGGCTTTATCAGCAGTACCGAGCGGACCGGCAAAAGCAGGAAGAACAGAGACTGATAACAACAAAGCAGCAAAATAAGGCTTCATTTTTACCACCTTTATCAGGTTACGTTTCATTTGTTCCAGAGGAACATTGTCGATTTTTCGCGCTTTGCTGGTGGCCGGGAATCACCTGAATGGGTGATTTTTTGAGGCTGTGTGTTTTGCCAGATGCGACGTTGATGGGAGATGCCCACTTAATTGAGCTGAACAAAACATACACAAAAAATATAGATCCCCGTCACATTTTTGCGTTATACAGGAAGCTCGCCACTGAGTTGGAGGGCTGTTATGACGTCGTTATCTCGTCCGCGCGTGGAGTTTATCTCCACCATTTTGCAGACCGTTCTCAATCTTGGCCTGCTGTGCCTCGGCCTGATTCTGGTCGTATTCCTCGGCAAAGAAACGGTGCATCTGGCTGATGTGCTGTTCGCCCCAGAAAAAACCAGCAAATATGAGCTGGTGGAAGGGCTGGTGGTTTACTTTCTCTATTTCGAATTTATCGCCCTGATTGTGAAGTACTTCCAGTCCGGTTTTCACTTTCCCTTACGTTACTTTGTCTATATCGGGATCACCGCCATTGTGCGCTTGATCATCGTCGATCATAAATCGCCACTGGATGTATTGATCTACTCGGCAGCGATCCTGTTACTGGTGATCACACTATGGCTGTGTAATTCGAAGCGGCTGAAGCGGGAGTAAAAAAAGGCGCTCCAGGGAGCGCCGAATAACAGTCACAAGTTGGGATAACGTAAGTTGAGGGTGCAGCGGCATAACATTGGCAGAACAACATCTTTAACCTTTCACACCACCTGCCGTCAGGCCATTGACCAGCCAGCGTTGAGCTAGCAAGAAGACGATGGTGATCGGTAATGCAGACATCACGGCAGCGGCGGCAAAATCGCCCCACAGGTAGTTTTGTGGGTTGAGGTATTGCTGCATCCCCACGGCCAGGGTGTAGCTGTTCACGTCACGCAGTAACAACGACGCGACCGGAACTTCAGTAATGGCAGCGATAAACGACAGGATGAACACTACCGCCAGAATTGGTACTGACAGCGGCAGCAGTACGAGGCGGAAGGCTTGCCACGGTGTCGCACCGTCCAGCGCCGCCGCTTCTTCCAGCGAACTGTCGATGGTTTCGAAATAACCTTTAATCGTCCAGACGTGCAGCGCAATCCCGCCCAGGTAAGCAAAGATAACGCCGCCGTGGGTATTCAGACCGATAAACGGAATGTACTCACCCAGACGGTCAAACAACGCATACAACGCCACCAGTGAGAGTACCGCCGGGAACATCTGGAAAATCAGCATTCCTTTCAGCAGCGTCGCTTTGCCTGGAAAGCGCATACGGGCAAAAGCGTAGGCGCAGGTGGTGGAGAGCGCCACGATACCAATCGCGGAAATCCCGGCGACCTTTACTGAGTTCCACAGCCACAGCAATACCGGGAACGGCGGTGGCGTAATGCGACCATCGGCCTGTTCAACGCTAAAGCCTAACGCCAGTTTCCAGTGATCCCACGAGATTTGCTCCGGGATCAGGCTGCCGGTCGCGAAGTTCCCCTGACGCAGCGAGATGGCGACGACCATCAGCAGCGGGAACATAATCGCCGCGATAAAAAGTAGCAGTAGCAGGTGAGTAATAAACAAACGTGCTTTTTGCGATTTCGGTTGGACCATTGCCATTTTTGTTATCTCCCTTAATCAAACTTCATTCGCGTGGCTTTCAGGTTCACTATCGCCAGCGCACCCACCAGCAGGAAAATCAGCGTGGCAATCGCTGCTGCCAGACCGAAGTCCTGACCCCCGCCGCCTTCAAAAGCGATACGGTAGGTGTAGTTAACGAGCAGGTCGGTATAACCGGCTGGCGTGGTGGTGCCAAGACGATCCGGGCCACCGTTGGTCAACAGTTGAATCAGCACGAAGTTGTTAAAGTTAAAGGCGAAGCTGGCGATCATCAGCGGTGTCAGCGGCTTGATCAGCAGCGGCAGCGTGATTTTAAAGAAGTTCTGGAATGGACTTGCGCCATCCATCGCTGAGGCTTCATACAGGTCGTCAGGAATCGCTTTCAGCAAGCCCATGCAGAGGATCATCATGTACGGATAACCCAGCCACGTGTTGACGATAATCAGCATCGTCCGTGCGGTGGTCGGATCGCTAAACCAGGCGGGCTTCACGCCAAACAGCGCGCTCAACATCATGTTGATTTCACCGAAGCTCTGGTTAAACAACCCTTTGAAAATCAAGATTGAAATAAACGATGGCACCGCGTAGGGCAGAATCAGCAGGACGCGATAGACCGCTTTGCCGCGCAACGCTTCCCATTGCACCAGACAGGCCAGCACCATGCCGACTGCAACCGTTAAAAAGACAGTGATCAGTGAGAACATCACGGTCCAGACGAAAATCGCGAGGAACGGTTTCTGAATGCCTTCGTCGGTGAAGACGCGGGTAAAGTTTTTCCAGCCGGTAGTCACGGTGTAACCGGGGCTGAGTTTGTCGTCGCCCCAGTTGCCATCGGCGGTGATGGACTGGTAAAAGCCGGTCTGGTCATTCGGGCGATATTTGACGCCACTCTGGTTATTGGTCAGCGTACCGTCATCGCCCAGTGTGTAGAGCGGTTGTGTGCCAGAGAACTGGCGCAGGGAGCTCATCATCACTTTGTTGTCATCCGGGAGGATGGCGGTAATGTTGCTCAGCGCCTGACGATTTTGGGTAATCACGCGCAGATTTGCGCGCTCGCCCTCAGGCTGTGTGGCACTTTCTTTCAGTTGCAGCTTTTGCTCGCCGCCAAATTTAAAGGCATCGGAGAGATAATGCTTACCGGTTTCGCCATCGGTGAGCGCCAGTTGCCACTCATCACCTGCCGGATAAAGCCCGAAGTTATAGGTTTTGCCCGCTTGCCAGGAACGATCTAACAGAACTTCCTGGGCGCGTTCAAAAGTTAGCTGGTTAGTGCTGCTGTAGTTGGTAAAAGCAATGGCGATGGTGCAGACCAGAGGGAAGAGCACGAACAGCCCCATTCCTGCCATTCCCGGATAAACATAGCGCCAGGCGTAGGCTTTCCGGTTGGCGAAAATATACAGCCCCGCAGAACTTAAAATCAGCGTGGTAATGGCGAACAGGTACTCCCCTTGTGCGTACATTAAAACAACAAGGTAACCCACCAGCAGGCCAAGCAGACCTAACACTGACCATTTCAGCGCGTCGCTTTGCCACCAATGTTTCTTTTTAATGACATCCATGGGGTTCTTCCTCATTCCTGGACGGATAAATGATTACACCGCATCCGGCAACAACCGCCTGATGCGGCGCTGGCGCGCCTTATCAGGCTTACGTACAGTTCGTTTTTCCAGGTCGGATGAAGCATTTACGCCGTATCCGACAACAACCGCCTGATGCGACGCTGACGCGTCTTATCAGGCCTACATATGCTTCGGTTTCGTAGGCCGGATAAGGCGTTCACGCCGCATCCGGCATTTAGTTTTGTATGTCGGATGAAGTATTTACGCCGTATCCGACAATAACCGCCTGATGCGACGCTGACGCGTCTTATCAGGCCTACATATGTTTTGGTTTCGTAGGCCGGATAAGGCGTTCACGCCGCATCCGGCATTTCACAGCATTACTTGGTGATACGACCCTGCGCATCTTTCAGCGCGGCATCAACAGTTTGACGACCGCTGGCGGCGTTGATCACTGCGGTACGCACGGCATACCAGAAGGCCGACATCTGCGGGATATTCGGCATGATTTCACCGTTCTTGGCGTTATCCATGGTGGCGGCAATGCGTTGATCTTTCGCCAGCTGATCCTGGTAAGACTTCAGCGCCACGGCGCCCAGCGGTTTATCTTTATTTACCGCTTCCAGCCCTTCGTCAGTCAGCAGGTAGTTTTCGAGGAACTCTTTTGCCAGTTCTTTGTTCGGGCTGGCAGCGTTGATGCCTGCACTCAGAACGCCAACGAACGGTTTGGAAGGTTGTCCCTTGAAGGTCGGCAGCAGCGTCACACCGTAGTTCACTTTGCTGGTATCGATGTTGGACCATGCCCACGGACCGTTGATGGTCATCGCCGTTTCACCTTTGTTAAAGGCCGCCTCTGCGATGGAGTAATCAGTATCCGCATTCATGTGTTTGTTTTTAACCAGATCAACCAGGAAGGTCAGACCCGCTTTTGCGCCGGCGTTATCCACACCAACGTCTTTCACATTGTATTTGTCATTTTCATACTTGAACGCATAACCACCGTCGGCAGCAATCAGCGGCCAGGTGAAGTACGGTTCTTGCAGGTTGAACATCAGCGCGCTCTTACCTTTCGCTTTCAGTTCTTTATCCAGTGCCGGGATTTCTTCCCAGGTTTTTGGCGGATTCGGCAGCAGGTCTTTGTTATAAATTAGCGATAACGCTTCAACGGCAATCGGATAAGCAATCAGTTTGCCGTTATAACGTACAGCATCCCAGGTAAACGGATACAGCTTGTCCTGTAACGCTTTGTCTGGGGAGATTTCAGCCAACAGGCCAGATTGGGCATAGCCGCCAAAGCGGTCGTGCGCCCAGAAAATAATGTCCGGACCATCGCCAGTGGCCGCAACTTGGGGGAACTTCTCTTCCAGCTTATCTGGATGCTCAACGGTGACTTTAATTCCGGTATCTTTCTCGAATTTATTACCCACTTCTGCGAGGCCGTTGTAGCCTTTATCGCCGTTGATCCAGATTACCAGTTTACCTTCTTCGATTTTGGCGAGAGCCGAGGCGGAAAACATCATCGTCGTCAAAACAGATAATGCGAGGATGCGTGCACCTGTTTTTATTTTCATAATCTCTGGTCCTTGTTGGTGAAGTGCTTGTGAAAACGCCTGAACGGACTCTAGTTTCTTTATACGGCAACCTCTTTCCATCCTCCTTGCCCCTACGCCCCACCTTTGTTTTATGTGATCTGCATCGCAGAAACGGCAGTATTGCGGTAAGGCGCACACAAAATTGCCATGTTTTTTGCAAGCAATATCACGAATTTCCTTACTTTCCCTCGGATTAGTATGCAGACCCCACCTTCTCATCCTCCCGCCTCCTCCCCCATAAAAAAGCCAGGGGGTGGAGGATTTAAGCCATCTTCCGATGACGCATAGTCACTGCATCATGAATGTTGCTGTCGATGACAGGTTGTAACGAAGGGAGAAGGGCATGGCGAGCGTACAGCTGCAAAATGTAACGAAGGCCTGGGGGGATGTGGTGGTATCGAAAGATATCAATCTCGACATCCACGAAGGTGAGTTCGTGGTGTTTGTCGGACCGTCTGGCTGCGGTAAATCCACTTTACTGCGCATGATTGCCGGTCTTGAGACGATCACCAGCGGCGACCTGTTCATCGGTGATAAACGAATGAACGATACCCCGCCAGCAGAACGCGGCGTCGGCATGGTGTTCCAGTCCTATGCGCTCTATCCCCACCTGTCTGTGGCAGAAAATATGTCTTTTGGCCTGAAATTAGCAGGCGCAAAGAAAGAGGTCATCAACCAGCGTGTTAACCAGGTGGCGGAAGTGCTGCAACTGGCGCACTTGCTGGATCGCAAACCGAAGGCGCTCTCCGGCGGACAACGTCAACGTGTGGCGATTGGTCGTACGCTGGTGGCCGAGCCAAGCGTGTTTTTACTCGATGAACCACTTTCCAACCTTGATGCCGCGCTACGTGTACAGATGCGTATCGAAATTTCCCGTCTGCATAAACGCCTGGGGCGCACGATGATTTACGTCACCCACGACCAGGTCGAAGCGATGACGTTGGCCGACAAAATCGTGGTGCTGGACGCCGGTCGCGTGGCGCAGGTCGGGAAGCCGCTTGAGTTGTATCACTATCCGGCCGACCGCTTTGTCGCCGGTTTTATCGGTTCACCGAAAATGAATTTCCTGCCGGTAAAAGTGACCGCCGTTGCAATCGATCAAGTCCAGGTTGAGCTGCCGATGCCAAACCTCCAGCAGGTCTGGCTGCCGGTTGAAAGCCACAACGTTCAGGTCGGCGCCAACATGTCGCTGGGCATTCGCCCGGAACATTTACTGCCAAGCGATATCGCCGACGTCATCCTTGAGGGGGAAGTTCAGGTGGTCGAGCAGCTCGGCAACGAAACGCAAATTCATATCCAGATCCCTTCCATTCGTCAAAACCTGGTGTACCGCCAGTCTGACGTGGTGTTGGTAGAAGAAGGTGCCACATTCGCTATCGGCCTGCCGCCAGAGCGTTGCCATCTGTTCCGTGAGGATGGCACTGCATGTCGTCGACTGCATCAGGAGCCGGGCGTTTAAGCACCCCTAAAAAAGACACAAAGCCTGTGACAGGCGATGTGAAAAAAGAAAAGCAATGACTCAGGAGATAGAATGATGATTACTCTGCGCAAACTTCCTCTGACGGTTGCCGTCGCAGCAGGCGTAATGTCTGCTCAGGCAATGGCTGTGGATTTCCACGGTTACGCTCGTTCCGGGATCGGCTGGACAGGGAGCGGCGGTGAACAACAGTGTTTCCAGACCACTGGCGCTCAAAGTAAATACCGTCTTGGCAACGAATGTGAAACTTATGCTGAATTAAAATTGGGTCAGGAAGTGTGGAAAGAGGGCGATAAGAGCTTCTATTTCGACACTAACGTGGCCTATTCCGTAGCACAACAGAATGACTGGGAAGCCACCGATCCGGCCTTCCGTGAAGCGAACGTGCAGGGGAAAAACCTGATTGAATGGCTGCCAGGCGCCACTATTTGGGCCGGTAAGCGTTTCTATCAGCGTCATGACGTTCATATGATCGACTTCTACTACTGGGATATTTCTGGTCCTGGTGCCGGTCTGGAAAACATCGACGTTGGCTTCGGTAAACTTTCTCTGGCAGCAACGCGTTCTTCTGAAGCGGGCGGTTCTTCTTCTTTCGCCAGCAACAATATCTATGACTATACCAACGAGACTGCGAACGACGTCTTCGACGTGCGTTTAGCGCAGATGGAAATCAACCCGGGCGGCACCCTGGAACTGGGTGTTGACTACGGTCGCGCTAACCTGCGTGATAACTATCGTCTGGTTGATGGCGCATCGAAAGATGGCTGGATGTTCACTGCCGAGCATACCCAGAGCATCCTGAAAGGCTTCAACAAGTTTGTTGTTCAGTACGCAACAGACTCGATGACCTCGCAGGGTAAAGGTCTGTCGCAGGGTTCTGGCGTTGCGTTTGATAACGAAAAATTTGCCTACAATATCAACAATAACGGTCACCTGCTGCGTATCCTCGATCACGGTGCGATCTCCATGGGCGACAACTGGGACATGATGTACGTGGGTATGTACCAGGATATCAACTGGGATAACGACAACGGCACCAAATGGTGGACCGTCGGTATTCGTCCAATGTACAAGTGGACGCCTATCATGAGTACCTTGCTGGAAGTGGGCTACGACAACGTCGAATCCCAGCGCACTGGCGACAAGAACAATCAGTACAAAATCACCCTCGCACAACAATGGCAGGCTGGCGACAGCATCTGGTCACGCCCGGCTATTCGTGTCTTCGCAACCTACGCCAAGTGGGATGAGAAATGGGGTTATGACTACAACGGTAGCTCCTCTTCCAACCCGAACTACGGCAAAGCTGTTCCGGCGAATTTCGAAGGCGGTAGCTTCGGTCGCGGTGATAGCGATGAGTGGACATTCGGTGCCCAGATGGAAATCTGGTGGTAATAGCAATATGTAGGCCGGATAAGGTGCTTGTACCGCATCCGGCAATCAACGCCTGATGCGACGCTGCCGCGTCTTATCAGGTCTACAACCGCTGCCGAATGTAGGCCGGATAAGGCGTTTACGCCGCATCCGGCAACCAGTGCCTGATGCGACGCAGTCGCGTCTTATCAGGTCTACAACCGCTGCCGAATGTAGGTCGGATAAGGCGTTCACGCCGCATCCGGCATAAAACAGGTTGTCATTATTTATAAGGGGCGTAAGCCCCTCTGATTATCGGGTTAAGCGCGCTATTGCCTGGCTACCGCTGAACTCCAGATTTTGAGGTGAAAACAATGAAAATGAATAAAAGTCTCATCGCCCTCTGTTTATCAGCAGGGTTGCTGGCAAGCGCGCCTGGAATCAGCCTTGCCGATGTTAACTACGTACCGCAAAACACCAGCGATGCGCCAGCCATTCCATCTGCCGCGCTGCAACAATTAACCTGGACACCAGTCGATCAATCTAAAACCCAGACCACCCGGTTAGCTACTGGCGGTCAACAACTGAACGTCCCTGGCATCAGCGGTTCGGTTGCCGCATACAGCGTCCCGGCAAACATTGGCGAGCTGACACTGACGCTGACCAGTGAAGTGAACAAACAAACCAGCGTATTTGCGCCGAACGTGCTGATTCTTGATCAGAACATGACACCATCGGCCTTCTTCCCCAGCAGTTATTTCACCTACCAGGAACCTGGCGTGATGAGTGCAGATCGTCTGGAAGGCGTTATGCGACTGACACCTGCATTAGGGCAGCAGAAACTTTATGTGCTGGTCTTTACCACTGAAAAAGATCTCCAGCAGACGACACAACTGCTCGATCCGGCAAAAGCCTATGCCAAAGGTGTTGGTAACTCGGTGCCGGATATTCCAGACCCGGTTGCCCGTCATACCACCGATGGTCTGCTGAAACTGAAAGTGAAAACCAACTCCAGCTCCAGCGTGTTGGTGGGGCCGTTGTTTGGTTCTTCCGCTCCAGCTCCGGTTACGGTAGGCAACACTGCGGCACCGGCGACCTACACGGCACCAGCCGCCGCCGCACCTGCTCCGGCACCGGCGAAGAAAAGTGAACCTATGCTCAACGACACGGAAAGTTATTTTAATACCGCGATTAAAAACGCTGTCGCGAAAGGTGATGTTGATAAGGCGTTAAAACTGCTTGATGAAGCTGAACGCCTGGGCTCGACATCTGCCCGTTCCACCTTTATCAGCAGTGTAAAAGGCAAGGGGTAATTACGCCCCACAGTGCTGATTTTGCAACAACTGGTGCGTCTTCGGGCGCACCTTTTTTTCTCTCTCTCCTGTGATTGTTGCGTTATTGTTGCGTATTAGATCACTTAATATGCTTTACATCTCCCGTTAACGCTTTTCTGCGATACAATGCCTTTACGTTATGTAACGGAGAGTTCGGCATGTCACACCCCGCGTTAACGCAACTGCGTGCGCTGCGCTATTTTGCAGAGATCCCTGCGCTGGAACCGCAACTGCTCGACTGGTTGTTGCTGGAAGATTCCATGACCAAACGTTTTGAACAGCAGGGAAAAACGGTGAGCGTGACGATGATCCGCGAAGGGTTTGTCGAGCAGAATGAAATCCCCGAAGAATTACCGCTGCTGCCGAAAGAATCCCGTTACTGGTTACGTGAGATTTTGTTATGTGCAGATGGAGAACCGTGGCTTGCCGGTCGCACTGTCGTTCCTGTGTCAACGCTAAGCGGCCCCGAGCTGGCGTTACAAAATTTGGGTAAAACGCCGTTAGGACGCTATCTGTTTACATCATCGACATTAACTCGTGACTTTATTGAGATAGGCAGTGATGCCGGACTTTGGGGGCGACGTTCCCGCCTGCGATTAAGTGGTAAGCCGCTGCTGCTGACCGAACTGTTTTTACCGGCATCACCGTTGTACTAAGAGGAAAAAAATATGGAGTGGAGTCTGACGCAAAATAA
Organism: Escherichia sp. MOD1-EC6819; assembly: GCF_002965765.1. Lineage (NCBI taxonomy): Bacteria > Pseudomonadati > Pseudomonadota > Gammaproteobacteria > Enterobacterales > Enterobacteriaceae > Escherichia > Escherichia sp. MOD1-EC6819. Next base: position 41,516 of record NZ_PTRG01000001.1, read on the forward strand.
GCTGCTGGCGTTTCACCGCTTAATGCGTACGGATAAGCCAATTGGTGCGTTACTGCTGCTCTGGCCAACTTTATGGGCGCTATGGGTGGCGACACCCGGTGTTCCCCAACTCTGGATCCTGGCGGTGTTTGTCGCTGGCGTCTGGCTGATGCGTGCCGCCGGTTGTGTAGTGAATGACTATGCTGATCGTAAGTTTGATGGTCATGTTAAGCGCACGGCAAACCGACCGCTTCCCAGTGGCGCGGTGACGGAGAAAGAGGCGCGAACGCTATTTGTGGTGCTGGTGCTGATTTCGTTCTTACTGGTATTGACGCTGAACACGATGACCATTCTGTTGTCGATTGCCGGACTGGCGTTGGCGTGGGTGTACCCGTTTATGAAGCGGTATACCCATTTACCGCAAGTAGTGCTGGGTGCGGCGTTTGGTTGGTCGATTCCAATGGCTTTTGCCGCTGTGAGTGAATCGGTGCCGTTAAGCTGCTGGTTAATGTTCCTCGCCAATATTCTGTGGGCGGTGGCTTACGACACGCAGTATGCGATGGTTGACCGTGATGACGACGTGAAGATTGGCATTAAGTCCACCGCGATCCTGTTTGGTCAATACGATAAGTTGATTATCGGCATTTTGCAGATTGGCGTGCTGGTGCTGATGGCGATTATCGGCGAGTTAAATGGCTTAGGCTGGGGATATTACTGGTCAATACTGATCGCGGGCGCACTGTTTGTTTATCAACAAAAACTGATTGCCAACCGCGAGCGTGAAGCCTGTTTTAAAGCGTTTATGAATAATAACTATGTTGGCCTGGTACTGTTTTTAGGGCTGGCAATGAGTTACTGGCATTTCTGATGATGTAAAAAAGCCGGATGATCATGGTCATCCGGCTTTTTTTCTGTGAAATGCTGCCTGATGCGCTGCGCTTATCAGGCCTACATAACACATCGCAATTTATTGAATTTGCAGGTCATAGTAGGCCGGGTAAGGCGTTTGCGCCGCATCCGGCAACGCTCATCAGTTACCCTTCGCCCTGCGTCGCACTCTCAATCGTTAAGCGTACATCGGACGTAATCAACTCCGCCAGCAACTGATAAACCTTCATCGTTTCTGCCGGTTCGGCGTCGCCGCTGTCGCTGATATATCCTTCATCACGCAGCGTCAGCACCAGAGAACTGAACACCGCTTTGTCGAAGAACTCCGGTGCGTTGATGCCGTGCAGCACGGAAAGACGTTGTGCCACAGTGCGGCTCTCTTTCTCCAGCGTACCGCGATTGATCGACGGGTTGGCGCTCAACAGCCAGAAGGTAATCGCATAACGTTGCAGCGTTTCACGCGCGCCTGCGGCAAGCAACTGAAGCGTGCGGGAGTGCGCCGGATTGATATGTAACTCATCATCTTGCAGCGTAATCAGCCCCTGGCGTTGCATCTCATTCGCCAGCGCATCAATAACACCCGGCAACTCGTCACGCTCCCAGCGCAGGAACAGCTCCGCTTTTAGCATTGGGTAAAGCACATTGACGTGCTCCATCAACACTTCGCGGGAGATGTGCCGATGCTGCGTCACAATTGCTGCCATCAGCGAAGGCAGAACCAACATATGCGCAATGTTGTTGCGATAGTAGGTCATCAGCACCGCTTGCTCACGCGGCAGGATAATAATGTCGCCGATGGTGTCTTTCTCAACTTCAAACTTGTTCATTTGCAGCGCGTGATCAATCAGCTCACCGGCGCTGGCTGAAGGAACGGTAGAGTCCGTGGAGTAAGGCACGTTGCGCATCAAATCGAGATAACAATTCAGCTGCTCAGTCAATTGCTCGCGAGTGAGTGAACGCTGACGTGACGCCAGCAGCGCAGTACAGCACAGGTTCATGGCGTTAGCCGCGCCTGCGTTGTTAATGCGCACCATCAGATCGGCAGCAATGTTATTGACTGTCGGCGTTAACCAGGCCGGGCGTACAGCTTCAATGGGATCAATAGATTCACGCCAGTCTGGCACGTGCTGGTTGAGATAGGTCATCAACGGCATCGGTTCACCGAAGTTGACATACCCCTGACCGAGATTACGCAGCTTGCTTAAACCGCGCAGCATCTGCGGCAGGCTCTCTTTCTCTTTTGTCGCGCCGCGCAGTTCTTTGGCGTAAGTACCCACTTCCATGACGTGCTCATAACCGATGTAGATCGGAATCAACGTAATCGGACGCGTACCGCCACGCAGCATCGCCTGAATGGTCATCGACAGTGTGCCGGTTTTCGGATCAAGCAAACGTCCTGTACGCGAACGACCGCCTTCCACAAAGTACTCAACGGAATAACCACGGCTGAACAGTTCGCCGAGATATTCACGGAATACGGTAGAGTAGAGTTTATTGCCTTTAAAAGTACGGCGAATAAAGAACGCCCCCAGACGGCGGAAAATCGGCCCGGCAGGCCAGAAGTTCAGGTTGATCCCGGCGGCGATATGCGGCGGCACCAGCCCCTGGTGATACAGCACGTAAGAGAGCAGCAGGTAGTCCATGTGGCTACGGTGGCATGGCACATACACCAGCTCATGACCGTCGTGAGCCAGCTGGCGAACGCGTTCGGCATTATGGACGTTGATTCCCTGATAGAGCCGGTTCCAGGTGAAGCCCAGAATACGGTCAGTCAGGCGGATCATCTCGTAAGAGAAATTCGCCGCAATCTCTTCCATCAGCGCAATCGCGTTCTGCTGCGCTTTTTCATGGGAGATTTTTTTGCTGCGCGCTTCATCTTCTACCGCTTTGGCAATTGCACGCGAGGCGAGCAGCTTATTGAACAAATCCTGACGAGCAGGCAAGCGTGGACCCACGGCAGCCAGACGCTGACGGGCAAAGTGCATACGCGCCACGCGCGCCAGTTTTTGGGCGATAGTTTTATCTGTGCCGTGTTCATCAGCCATGCGGCGTAGCGAAACTGACGGCGAGAAACGCACAAAGCTATCGCGACCAAGCCACAGTACGGCGAAAAATTTCTGCACGCCGTTGAGCATACGTAGTGGCGGGTTTACTTCGCCTTTTTCACGTCCTGGCGCACGACCAAACATCACCGATACCGGCACCATCTGCACATCCAGATTTGGGTTGCTACGGTGCAGATCGAGATAGTCGTGGAACAGCTTAATAGACTCTTCTTTCGGCGTGTAATAGGTGAAAACACGCGGCCCGCCATGAATAAACACATAGCGCGGCAGTAGCGTGCCGTCTACCTCCAGCGGCTCTAATGGATCAGGCAGATCATGCGCCAGGCACTGGGCGCGCAACGTCAGCAAATCCGCTTTTGAGTTGTACGGTAAAACGTACATAATTGGACGAGAGGTATCGAGCCCCAATTCCGGGGCAGGATCTGCCGGAATAGACTTGCTTTTTACCAGGATGCTTAATGGTAAATTCAGTAATTTGTAGTAAATTCGTGGCCAGCCGGACATAAACGATGTAAAGCCTCTGGTTAATAATGCAAATGCGCGGGAAGGATAGCAGAAAGTCATGGGAAATTCTGTGGTATCCGCTCATGTTTCGCGCGGCGCTACGCTACCGGAATCATCGGATTCAACGGTACACTGATATTGACGCTCATAATGTAAAAAGGTTCTTTCAATGGCCAATAATACCACTGGATTCACTCGAATTATCAAAGCCGCTGGCTATTCCTGGAAAGGTTTACGCGCTGCATGGATCAACGAAGCGGCATTCCGTCAGGAAGGCGTGGCGGTATTGTTGGCGGTGGTCATCGCTTGCTGGCTGGATGTGGACGCGATAACCCGCGTACTGCTTATTAGCTCCGTCATGTTGGTGATGATTGTGGAAATTCTCAATAGCGCCATCGAAGCGGTGGTTGATCGTATTGGCTCTGAATACCACGAGCTTTCCGGGCGGGCGAAAGATATGGGATCCGCTGCGGTGCTGATCGCGATTATCGTCGCTGTGGCAACCTGGGTCATTCTGTTATGGTCGCATTTTGGATAACCCTTCCAGAATTCGATAAATCTCTGGTTTATTGTGTAGTTTATGGTTCCAAAATCGCCTTTTGCTGTATATACTCACAGCATAACTGTATATACACCCAGGGGGCGGAATGAAAGCGTTAACGGCCAGGCAACAAGAGGTGTTTGATCTCATTCGTGATCACATCAGCCAGACAGGTATGCCGCCGACGCGTGCGGAAATCGCGCAGCGTTTGGGGTTCCGTTCCCCAAACGCGGCTGAAGAACATCTGAAAGCGTTGGCACGCAAAGGCGTAATTGAAATTGTTTCCGGCGCATCGCGTGGGATTCGTTTGTTGCAGGAAGAGGAAGAAGGGTTGCCATTGGTAGGTCGTGTGGCTGCCGGTGAACCGCTTCTGGCGCAGCAGCATATTGAAGGTCATTATCAGGTCGATCCTTCCTTGTTCAAGCCGAATGCCGATTTCCTGCTGCGCGTCAGCGGAATGTCGATGAAAGATATCGGCATTATGGATGGCGACTTGCTGGCAGTGCATAAAACTCAGGATGTACGTAATGGTCAGGTCGTTGTCGCACGTATTGATGACGAAGTTACCGTTAAGCGTCTGAAAAAACAGGGCAATAAAGTCGAATTATTGCCAGAAAACAGCGAGTTTAAACCGATTGTCGTTGACCTTCGTCAGCAGAGCTTCACCATTGAAGGGCTGGCCGTTGGGGTTATTCGCAACGGCGACTGGCTGTAACAGATCTCTGATACCGCGATGCCGCCTGGCGTCGCGGTTTGTTTTTCATCTCTCTTCATCAGGCTTGTCTGCATGGCATTCCTCACTTCATCTGATAAAGCTCTCTGGCATCTCGCCTTACCTATGATTTTCTCCAATATCACCGTTCCGTTGCTGGGGCTGGTTGATACGGCGGTAATTGGTCATCTTGATAGTCCGGTTTATCTGGGCGGCGTGGCGGTTGGCGCAACGGCGACCAGCTTTCTCTTTATGCTGTTGCTGTTTTTGCGCATGAGCACTACCGGGCTTACTGCGCAGGCGTATGGTGCCAAAAATCCTCAGGCATTAGCGCGTGCGCTGGTGCAGCCGTTGCTACTGGCGCTGGGGGCTGGCGCGTTGATTGCTCTGTTGCGTACACCGATTATCGATCTGGCGCTGCATATTGTTGGTGGCAGTGAAGCCGTGCTGGAACAGGCGCGGCGCTTTCTTGAAATTCGGTGGCTAAGTGCACCGGCGTCGCTGGCAAACCTGGTATTACTTGGCTGGTTGCTCGGCGTGCAATATGCCCGTGCGCCGGTTGTCCTGTTAGTGGTGGGTAATATTCTCAACATTGTGCTGGATGTCTGGCTGGTGATGGGGCTGCATATGAACGTGCAGGGCGCGGCGCTGGCAACGGTCATCGCAGAATATGCGACGTTGCTGATTGGTCTGCTAATGGTGCGTAAAATCCTCAAACTACGCGGTATTTCCGGCGAAATGCTGAAAACAGCCTGGCGAGGAAACATCCGTCGCTTGCTGGCGCTTAACCGCGACATCATGCTGCGCTCCCTGTTATTGCAACTCTGTTTTGGTGCAATAACGGTACTTGGCGCGCGACTGGGAAGTGACATTATCGCCGTTAACGCGGTTCTGATGACGCTACTCACCTTTACCGCCTATGCGCTGGATGGTTTTGCCTACGCGGTTGAAGCTCATTCAGGTCAGGCATACGGTGCGCGCGACGGGAGCCAGTTACTGGATGTCTGGCGCGCAGCGTGTCGCCAGTCGGGGATCGTGGCGTTGCTGTTTTCTGTGATTTATTTGCTGGCAGGGGAACACATTATTGCGTTGCTGACGTCATTAACCCAGATTCAGCAGCTGGCCGATCGCTATCTTATCTGGCAGGTCATTTTACCGCTGGTTGGTGTCTGGTGTTATCTGCTGGACGGCATGTTTATAGGTGCAACGCGCGCCGCCGAAATGCGAAACAGTATGGCGGTGGCAGCAGCAGGATTTGCGCTGACGCTCCTCACACTGCCGTGGTTGGGTAATCATGGTTTGTGGCTGGCGTTAACCGTCTTTCTGGCGCTGCGCGGGCTTTCTCTGGCGGCTATCTGGCGTCGTCACTGGCGCAACGGAACCTGGTTTGCCGGAGCGTGACGGTTAAATATTCTGAATAAATAATCCTAAGCCAAATTCCTGACTACACTTAATCCCACGTTCAGAAGAAAAGCGAGCGTACTCTCATTCACCACCTAACGATGAGGACTTGAATATGAATAAAGACGAAGTCGGCGGTAACTGGAAACAGTTCAAAGGTAAAGTGAAAGAGCAATGGGGCAAACTGACCGATGATGATATGACGGTCATTGAAGGTAAACGTGATCAGTTAGTGGGTAAAATCCAGGAACGCTACGGTTACCAGAAAGATCAGGCAGAGAAAGAGGTCGTGGACTGGGAAACCCGCAATGAATACCGCTGGTAATTAATCCCTCCTGCCCGACGTGTACAAGGATGTACGCCCTCTTAACGCGGTTTCTTTTTCACCTGAATAGAGTGGTCATGATGGCACTGTTCAGGATGACGACACGCTTCCACTTCTACACATGCTGAACATAATCCATGCGCTTCAATCACATTATGCCGCAGGGCAAAACCCATTTTTGCCGCCAGCGTATGCATGATGTCTTCCACACCTTCCGCACACTCTTCTTTCACTGCGCCGCAGCGATCGCAAATAAACATAGCTGAAGTATGCGTTGGTTGATCGAACAGGTGACAGAGCACATAGCTGTTGGTGGACTCAACTTTATGCACAAAACCTTGTTCAAGCAGAAAATCGAGTGCGCGATAAACCGTTGGCGGCTTGGCCTGCGGCTCTGCTTCACGCAGTAAATCAAGCAGATCGTAGGCGCTGATTGCTCCTTCCTGCAGACTCATCAGGCGCAACACTTCAAGGCGCTGCGGGGTCAGGCGCACATTACGCTGTGCACAGAGTTTTTCAGCTTGCGCTAATAACTCCTGCGTTGTGGTCTTTTCCATTGGGCACCTCAAAGTGGGGTTAAGAATGTCCTTACTTTACCATAGTTCTCACTTAAACGCCGAGAACAGGGCGTCATAGCTGTCACATTGCCTGATCGCATATTCGTTATGCTATAGTAGCGCCCCCAATTCACCAGGTGCTTAAAAAAACGCCATGTCAGCAGAATCACAAACCGCTTATCCCGCATACCGTTTCTCCATTGCCCCGATGCTCGACTGGACGGACAGACATTGCCGTTATTTCCTGCGTCTGCTCTCCCGCAATACACTTCTCTATACCGAAATGGTGACCACGGGGGCAATTATTCACGGTAAAGGTGATTACCTGGCGTACAGTGAAGAAGAGCATCCGGTGGCGTTGCAACTGGGTGGAAGCGATCCAGCGGCACTGGCGCAGTGTGCGAAGCTGGCAGAAGCGCGCGGATACGATGAAATCAATCTGAATGTCGGCTGCCCGTCTGACCGGGTACAGAACGGCATGTTTGGCGCGTGCCTGATGGGTAATGCGCAACTGGTAGCCGACTGCGTTAAAGCGATGCGCGATGTGGTGTCGATTCCAGTCACGGTGAAAACGCGTATTGGTATTGACGACCAGGACAGCTATGAATTTCTTTGTGATTTCATCAACACCGTTTCCGGTAAAGGCGAGTGTGAGATGTTTATCATCCACGCGCGTAAAGCCTGGCTTTCTGGTTTAAGCCCGAAAGAAAACCGCGAAATCCCGCCGCTCGATTACCCGCGCGTCTATCAACTGAAGCGTGACTTTCCGCATCTGACGATGTCGATTAACGGTGGCATCAAGTCGCTGGAAGAGGCTAAAGCGCATTTGCAACATATGGATGGTGTGATGGTCGGACGCGAGGCGTACCAGAATCCGGGGATTCTGGCGGCGGTGGATCGAGAGATCTTTGGTTCCTCGGATACTGATGCCGATCCGGTGGCGGTAGTCCGTGCCATGTATCCGTACATTGAGCGTGAGCTTAGTCAGGGGACGTATCTCGGCCATATTACCCGGCATATGCTGGGTCTGTTCCAGGGTATTCCTGGTGCGCGGCAGTGGCGTCGTTATTTAAGTGAAAATGCCCATAAAGCGGGTGCTGACATTAACGTGCTGGAACATGCGCTCAAACTGGTGGCGGATAAGCGTTAATTTTTCACCACAAAGTAGTCAAATTCACTATGCCCTGCGCACCGTCGCGGGGCATATTTTTTGATAAATCATAATGTTAGGTTTTGGCATGATTCTTGTAATGGCTGCAAGAGATTTCATATTTGGGAGTACATCATGCTGGAACTACTTTTTGTGATTGGCTTTTTTGTCATGTTGATGGTCACCGGCGTTTCGTTGCTGGGCATTATCGCCGCGCTGGTTGTGGCGACGGCCATTATGTTCCTCGGTGGTATGCTGGCATTGATGATTAAGTTGCTGCCGTGGTTACTGCTGGCGATTGCGGTGGTGTGGGTTATTAAGGCGATTAAAGCACCAAAAGTGCCGAAATATCAGCGTTATGACCGCTGGCGTTACTAAGGGATTGTGCGGATGATCACAACCTAAGGTTTTATCCTTAGAACAAAATAGGAATTGATTATCAAATCTGTCACTATTGCGTCTCTAACAGATTCATCGTGCTGTACCCTACATACAGCCGAACTATAAAAGAAAGGGCTTCCCAGGTGGAAGCCCAATTTCTTTATGGGATCAGTAAGCTGGAACCCTGCGTCGCCCGGCTTTCCAGAATCTCATGCGCACGCCGCGCATCCTTCAGCGGATATTTCTGTTGCTCTGCGACATCGACCTTAATCACGCCGCTGGCGATCAAAGAAAACAGTTCATTACTGGCTTCGGTTAACTCATCCCGCGTGGTGATATAGCCTTGCAGGGAAGGGCGTGTCACATACAGCGAGCCTTTCTGATTGAGAATGCCTAAGTTCACACCCGTCACCGCGCCTGATGAGTTACCAAAACTGACCATTAAACCGCGACGTTGCAGACAATCCAGCGACCGTTCCCAGGTATCTTTGCCTACGGAATCGTACACCACGCGCACTTTCTTGCCGTCGGTGATCTCTTTTAATCGCTCGACCAGATTTTCGTCGCGATAGTTAATTACCTGCCATGCACCCGCTTTTAATGCACTTTGCGCTTTTTGCGCGCTACCCACAGTGCCAATAAGTTTTGCTCCTAAGGCTTTTGCCCACTGGCAGGCAATTAAGCCCACGCCGCCAGCAGCCGCATGGAACAGGAACTGTTCGTCAGGTTTGATTTCATACGTTTTGCGCAGCAGATAATAAACCGTTAAGCCTTTCAGGAACGACGCGGCAGCTTGCTCAAAAGAGATCGCCGCTGGCAGAATTGCCGCTTTATCGGCATTGACGTTATGCACAGAACTGTAAGCCCCTAACGTTGACTGCGCATAAACCACACGATCGCCCGCTTTAATATGTTTCACGCCGCTGCCGACTTTGCTCACAATGCCAGCCGCTTCGGTGCCTAATCCGCTGGGTAGCGATGGCGGTGGATAAAGGCCGCTGCGGATATAAGTGTCGATGAAATTGATGCCAATGGCTTTATTTTCGACCTGGATTTCATTCTCTGCCGGATCGGCAGGAGTAAATTCCACGGTTTGAAGTACTTCCGGGCCACCGTGCTTGTGAAATTCAATTCGTGTTGCCATGTGTCCTCCAGAACGTATCGTCAGGGTCTGCTTCATATGGTAAAGTTTCGACCCATTCTTTATCTCGGTAACTCCATTCACTATGGCAGGAAATAAACCCTTCAACAAACAGCAGGCTGAACCCCGCGATCGCGATCCACAAGTTGCCGGGCTGAAAGTGCCTCCGCACTCGATCGAAGCGGAGCAGTCGGTGTTGGGCGGTTTAATGCTGGATAACGAACGCTGGGACGATGTGGCCGAGCGAGTGGTGGCAGATGATTTCTACACCCGTCCGCACCGTCATATCTTTACCGAAATGGCGCGTTTGCAGGAAAGCGGTAGCCCAATTGACCTGATCACCCTTGCCGAATCACTGGAGCGCCAGGGGCAACTTGACAGCGTTGGTGGTTTTGCTTATTTGGCGGAACTGTCAAAAAATACGCCAAGTGCAGCGAACATCAGTGCCTATGCCGACATCGTGCGCGAACGTGCCGTTGTCCGTGAGATGATCTCAGTTGCGAATGAGATTGCCGAAGCCGGTTTTGATCCGCAAGGGCGCACCAGTGAAGACTTGCTCGACCTTGCTGAATCTCGCGTCTTTAAAATTGCCGAAAGTCGTGCCAATAAAGACGAAGGGCCGAAGAATATCGCCGATGTGCTCGACGCCACGGTGGCGCGTATTGAGCAACTGTTCCAGCAACCGCACGATGGTGTAACCGGTGTTAATACCGGCTATGACGATCTCAACAAAAAAACCGCTGGCTTGCAGCCGTCGGATTTGATCATCGTCGCCGCGCGTCCGTCGATGGGTAAAACGACATTTGCGATGAACCTCGTCGAAAACGCGGCGATGTTGCAGGATAAACCAGTGCTTATCTTCTCGCTGGAGATGCCATCGGAACAGATTATGATGCGTTCTCTGGCGTCGTTGTCGCGCGTTGACCAGACCAAAATTCGTACCGGGCAACTGGATGATGAAGACTGGGCGCGTATTTCCGGCACGATGGGCATTTTGCTGGAAAAACGAAATATCTACATTGATGACTCCTCCGGCCTGACGCCAACGGAAGTGCGCTCCCGCGCGCGCCGTATTGCCCGTGAACACGGCGGCATCGGACTCATCATGATCGACTACCTGCAATTGATGCGCGTACCGGCGCTTTCAGACAACCGTACGCTGGAAATTGCAGAAATCTCCCGCTCGCTAAAAGCCCTGGCGAAAGAACTGAATGTGCCGGTGGTGGCGCTGTCTCAGTTGAACCGTTCTCTGGAACAACGTGCTGACAAACGCCCGGTCAACTCCGACCTGCGTGAATCCGGTTCCATCGAGCAGGATGCGGACCTGATCATGTTTATCTATCGTGATGAGGTTTATCACGAAAACAGTGACTTAAAAGGCATCGCGGAAATTATTATCGGTAAACAACGTAACGGCCCAATCGGGACGGTACGCCTGACCTTTAACGGTCAATGGTCGCGTTTCGACAACTACGCGGGGCCACAGTACGACGACGAATAATAATTATTTTATGAATTAGGTAATTAAAGCAAACACTTATCAAGGAACACAAATGCAAGCGGCAACTGTTGTGATTAACCGCCGCGCTCTGCGACACAACCTGCAACGTCTGCGTGAACTGGCACCTGCCAGTAAACTGGTTGCGGTGGTGAAAGCGAACGCCTACGGTCACGGTCTGATTGAGACCGCGCGAACGCTCCCCGATGCCGACGCCTTTGGCGTTGCCCGTCTCGAAGAAGCCCTGCGGCTTAGGGCGGGGGGCATCACGCAACCTATTTTGTTACTGGAAGGCTTTTTTGAAGCAGACGATCTGCCGACGATCTCCGCTGAACATCTGCATACTGCCGTGCATAACGAAGAACAGCTTGCTGCGCTGGAAGAGGCCAATCTGGAGGAGCCAGTTACCGTCTGGATGAAACTCGACACCGGTATGCACCGGCTGGGCGTGTTACCGGAACAAGCTGAAGCGTTTTATCAACGACTTACGCAATGTAAAAACGTCCGTCAGCCGGTGAATATTGTCAGCCACTTTGCTCGTGCTGATGAGCCAAAATGCGGCGCGACTGAGAAACAACTCGATATCTTCAATACCTTTTGCGAAGGCAGACCCGGCAAGCGTTCAATCGCCGCATCGGGCGGAATTTTGTTATGGCCGCAGTCGCATTTTGATTGGGTGCGCCCGGGCATCATTCTTTATGGCGTGTCACCGCTGGAAGATGGTTCCACCGGTGCCGATTTCGGTTGCCAGCCAGTGATGTCACTGACCTCCAGCCTGATTGCCGTGCGTGAGCATAAAGCAGGTGAACCGGTAGGCTATGGCGGCACCTGGATTAGCGAGCGCGATACCCGCCTTGGCGTGGTGGCGATGGGCTATGGCGATGGCTACCCGCGCGCCGCGCCGTCCGGTACACCAGTGCTGGTGAACGGCCGCGAAGTGCCGATTGTGGGGCGAGTCGCGATGGATATGATCTGCGTAGATTTAGGCCCGCAGGCGCAGGATAAAGCCGGGGATCAGGTCATTTTATGGGGCGAAGGTCTGCCCGTAGAGCGTATCGCAGAAATGACGAAAGTGAGTGCTTACGAACTTATCACGCGCCTGACATCAAGGGTCGCGATGAAATACGTGGATTAATCGTTCTGCAATAGTTGATTGTCTGTGCCGGATGCGGTGTGAAAGCCTTATCCGGCCTGCAAATTTATGTAAATTCAATAAATTGATACACTCTTGTCGTTCGTACCTCTGAAGGTTTTGCGTTTTTTATCAGCTTCGCTGCGTTATTAATTGCTGCTCATTGCTAAACATCCTCTCGATCTTCCCCATCTTCCGGTTTATTGTGTTTTAACCACCTGCCCGTAAACCTGGAGAACCATCGCGTGTTTCAAAAAGTTGACGCCTACGCTGGCGACCCGATTCTTTCGCTTATGGAGCGTTTTAAAGAAGACCCTCGCAGCGACAAAGTGAATTTGAGTATCGGTCTGTACTACAACGAAGACGGGATTATTCCACAATTAAAAGCCGTCGAAGAAGCGGAAGCGCGCCTGAATGCGCAGCCTCATGGCGCTTCACTTTATCTACCGATGGAAGGGCTTAACAGCTATCGCCATGCTATTGCGCCACTGCTGTTTGGCGCTAATCATCCGGTGTTACAACAACAGCGCGTGGCGACTATTCAAACGCTTGGCGGTTCAGGGGCATTGAAAGTGGGGGCTGACTTCCTGAAACGCTACTTCCCGGAATCAGGTGTGTGGGTCAGCGATCCCACCTGGGAAAATCACGTAGCAATATTTGCCGGGGCTGGATTCGAAGTGAGCACTTACCCCTGGTATGATGAAGTGACCAACGGTGTGCGTTTTGACGATCTGTTGGCGACGCTAAAAACATTGCCTGCCCGCAGTATTGTGCTGCTGCATCCGTGCTGTCATAACCCAACGGGCGCCGATCTCACCAACGACCAATGGGACGCAGTCATTGAAATTCTCAAAGCACGCGAGCTTATCCCATTTCTCGATATCGCTTATCAAGGATTTGGTGCCGGTATGGAAGAGGATGCCTACGCCATTCGCGCCATTGCCAGCGCCGGATTACCTGCTCTGGTAAGCAATTCATTCTCGAAAATTTTCTCCCTGTACGGCGAACGTGTCGGCGGTCTTTCGGTGGTGTGTGAAGATGCCGAAGCCGCAGGCCGTGTGCTGGGGCAACTGAAAGCTACTGTGCGCCGTATTTACTCCAGCCCGCCGAATTTTGGTGCACAGGTAGTGGCAACGGTGCTGAATGATGAGGCGTTGAAAGCCAGTTGGTTGGCAGAAGTAGAAGAAATGCGAACCCGTATTCTGGCAATGCGTCAGCAACTGGTGCGGGTGTTGAGCACTGAGATGCCGGAGCGCAATTTTGATTACCTGCTTAAGCAACGCGGCATGTTCAGCTATACCGGTTTAAGCGCCGCTCAGGTCGATCGCCTGCGCGAGGAATTTGGCGTTTACCTGATCGCCAGCGGTCGTATGTGTGTTGCCGGGCTTAACTCTGCGAACGTGCAGCGCGTTGCAAAGGCGTTTGCTGCAGTGATGTAAGGTTAACCAGCAGGCGGTTGAAAAGCCGCCTGCTCTACTATAAATAAGGGGGGCTATGTATTATCCAGGTAAATAGTACGAAGGAGATGAAGACTTATTTCTTATAAACGTGAATAAAATAGGCGTTTCATTTCCGAACATTTTTATACTATGGAAATATATTAAGTTATTAAATAGTTACAAACACGGACTGGTCTCATGTGATCCTTCTCCCTTTCTTCACAAAAGCCGCAGATAATCCTTCCTTTCCCTCGCTGCTGGCGTTATGGTCAGATGGCTTTTCCAACACACTTCATAATAAAAAGTTTCAACTTACTGACTATTTAGGGAAAAATATGCGCAAGATCACACAGGCATTGAGTGCCGTTTGCTTATTGTTCGCTCTAAACAGTTCTGCTGTTGCGTTAGCCTCTTCACCTTCACCGCTTAATCCCGGCACTAACGTTGCCAGACTCGCTGAACAGGCACCTGTCCATTGGGTATCGGTCGCACAAATTGAAAATAGCCTTGCCGGGCGCCCACCGATGGCGGTTGGGTTTGATATCGATGATACCGTTTTGTTTTCCAGCCCCGGATTCTGGCGCGGCAAGAAAATATTCTCGCCAGAAAGCGAAGATTATCTAAAAAACCCAGCATTCTGGGAAAAGATGAACAATGGTTGGGATGAATTCAGCATTCCAAAAGAGGTCGCACGTCAGCTAATTGATATACATGTCCGCCGTGGCGATACCATCTTTTTTGTGACTGGTCGTAGCCCAACGAAAACAGAAACGGTTTCGAAAACATTAGCCGACGATTTCCACATTCCGGCAAGCAGTATGAATCCGGTAATCTTTGCGGGTGATAAACCAGGACAAAACACGAAAACGCAGTGGTTGCAGGATAAAAATATCCGAATGTTTTATGGTGATTCCGATAATGATATGACTGCCGCGCGTGATGTCGGCATTCGTGGTATCCGTATTCTGCGTGCCTCCAACTCTACCTACAAACCCTTGCCACAAGCGGGTGCTTTTGGCGAAGAGGTGATCGTTAATTCAGAATACTGATAGTGCGGGAGAGTGTGTCACTCTCCCGAATGCTGTTTTTTTAATCACACCTTTATCCTTTCGCTGTCTTGCTGCAAACTGATTAAGAGAGTTTTATCAAGGAGCAGCACATGTGGTATCAAAAGACGCTCACGCTTAGCGCCAAATCTCGCGGGTTTCATCTGGTAACGGATGAAATTCTGAATCAACTGGCAGATATGCCGCGTGTTAATGTCGGTTTACTGCACCTGTTGCTGCAACACACTTCCGCCTCTCTGACACTTAATGAGAATTGCGACCCCACGGTACGCCAGGACATGGAGCGTTTTTTCCTCCGCACTGTTCCCGATAACGGAAACTATGAGCATGATTATGAAGGGGCAGATGATATGCCTTCTCATATCAAATCCTCAATGCTGGGAGTATCGCTTGTTTTGCCAGTGCATAAAGGACGTATTCAGACCGGCACCTGGCAGGGTATCTGGCTGGGGGAACATCGTGTCCACGGCGGATCGCGTCGCATCATCGCGACACTACAAGGGGAGTAAAAAATGACCATATCGGAGTTGCTACAATATTGCATGGCAAAACCTGGCGCTGAACAGAGCGTTCACAGCGACTGGAAAGCGACGCAAATCAAAGTGGAAGATGTGCTGTTTGCGATGGTGAAAGAAGTGGAAAATCGCCCGGCGGTTTCGCTGAAAACCAGCCCGGAACTGGCGGATCTTCTGCGTCAGCAGCACAGCGATGTACGTCCCAGCCGACATCTGAATAAAGCGCACTGGAGTACCGTATATCTCGACGGATCGTTGCCGGATTCGCAAATCTATTATCTGGTCGATGCGTCGTATCAGCAGGCGGTGAATTTGCTGCCGGAAGAAAAACGCAAATTGCTGGTACAACTCTGAAAGGAAAAGACCGTTCAGAAAGCGGCCTGATATTGCTGAAAAACTGGCTTAAAAGTCAAAAGCGGCACGGTTTTCCCCCTCGCCCCGGAGGGGCGAGGGGACTGTCCGAGCACATTTTTAGACTTTGTCATCAGTCTGAGGCCGCTCAGAAAGCGGCCTTTGTGATTACAGCATTGGTTTGAGGAAGCGCGCTGTATGCGAAGCTTCGCACTCCGCGACGGTTTCTGGCGTACCGGAGACGAGGATCTCGCCGCCGCCGCTGCCGCCTTCCGGGCCAAGATCGACAATCCAGTCGGCGGTTTTAATCACGTCCAGATTGTGCTCAATCACCACAATGGTGTTGCCCTGATCGCGCAGTTTATGCAGTACGTCGAGCAGTTGCTGAATATCGGCAAAGTGCAGACCGGTGGTCGGCTCATCGAGAATATACAGCGTCTGCCCGGTGCCGCGTTTTGATAGCTCACGCGCCAGCTTCACGCGCTGGGCTTCACCACCGGAAAGCGTGGTGGCGGACTGCCCGAGGCGGATGTACGTCAGGCCAACGTCCATCAACGTTTGCAGCTTACGCGCCAGCGCCGGTACGGCATCAAAGAACTCTCGCGCCTCTTCGATGGTCATATCCAGCACTTCGTGGATGGTTTTGCCTTTGTACTTTATCTCCAGCGTTTCGCGGTTATAGCGTTTACCTTTGCACTGGTCGCACGGTACGTAAATATCCGGCAGGAAGTGCATTTCAACTTTGATCACGCCATCGCCCTGACAGGCTTCGCAGCGTCCGCCACGGACGTTAAAGCTGAACCGTCCTGGCGTATAACCGCGCGCGCGGGATTCCGGTACGCCCGCAAACAATTCGCGCACAGGCGTAAACACGCCGGTATAGGTTGCCGGGTTGGAACGCGGAGTACGACCAATTGGGCTTTGGTCGATATCGATGACTTTATCGAAATGCTCCAGCCCCTGAATATCACGGTAGGGTGCCGGTTCGGCGATAGTCGCGCCGTTCAACTGGCGTTGGGCAATCGGGAACAGGGTATCGTTAATCAGCGTCGATTTACCGGAACCTGAAACCCCTGTAATGCAGGTAAACAGGCCTACTGGCAACGTTAGCGTCACATCTTTCAGGTTGTTGCCGCGTGCGCCTGTCAGTTTCAGCACTTTTTCCGGATTCGCAGGGACGCGTTTCTTCGGCACTTCAATCTTGCGTTTACCGCTCATGTACTGCCCGGTCAACGACTCTGGCACTGCCATAATCGCTTCCAGCGATCCTTCCGCGACCACTTCACCACCGTGAACACCTGCGCCTGGACCGATGTCGATAACGTGGTCAGCCGCGCGAATCGCGTCTTCATCGTGTTCCACCACAATCACGGTATTACCAAGATCGCGCAGATGGATAAGCGTACCCAGCAAACGTTCGTTATCGCGCTGGTGCAGGCCGATAGACGGCTCATCCAGCACATACATAACGCCAACCAGCCCTGCGCCAATCTGGCTCGCCAGACGGATACGCTGGGCTTCGCCGCCGGAAAGTGTCTCTGCCGAGCGGGAAAGTGTCAGGTAATTCAGCCCAACGTTAACGAGGAATTTCAGCCGGTCACCAATCTCTTTGAGGATTTTTTCCGCAATCTTCGCGCGTTGTCCAGCGAGTTTGAGATTATTGAAAAACTCCATCGCATGACCGATGCTCATGTCAGAGATTGCAGGCAGCGGCGTATTTTCGACATAAACATGGCGCGCTTCACGGCGCAAACGCGTCCCTTCACAACTGGCGCACGGACGATTGCTGATAAACTTAGCTAACTCTTCACGTACCGCGCTGGATTCCGTCTCTTTATAACGGCGCTCCATATTGTGCAGCACGCCTTCGAACGGATGGCGGCGGATGGAGGTATCGCCGCGATCGTTCATGTATTTAAATTCAATATTTTCTTTGCCAGAACCGTACAGCACCACTTTATGCACGTTTGCGCTCAGACTGCCCCACGGCGCTTCGACGTCAAACTTATAGTGATCTGCCAGTGATTTCAGCATCTGGAAATAATAGAAGTTGCGGCGATCCCAGCCACGGATCGCCCCGCCAGCCAGCGACAGTTCCGGGTTCTGGATCACGCGATCGGGATCGAAATATTGCTGTACGCCGAGGCCGTCACAGGTCGGGCAGGCGCCCGCCGGGTTGTTAAACGAGAACAGGCGTGGTTCCAGTTCGCGCATACTGTAGCCGCAAATCGGGCAGGCGAAGTTCGCGGAGAACAGCAGTTCTTCCGCTTTGGGATCGTCCATATCCGCAACAACCGCCGTACCGCCGGAAAGCTCCAGTGCGGTTTCAAACGATTCCGCCAGACGCTGGGTAAGATCGTCACGCACCTTGAAGCGATCGATAACCACTTCAATGGTGTGTTTCTTTTGCAGTTCCAGTTTCGGCGGATCGGAAAGATCGCAGACTTCGCCATCAATACGCGCGCGGATATAACCCTGACTCGCCAGATTCTCCAGCGTTTTAGTGTGTTCGCCTTTGCGCTCTTTGATGATTGGCGCGAGTAGCATCAGACGTTTGCCTTCCGGCTGCGAAAGCACGTTATCCACCATCTGGCTGACAGTTTGCGCCGCCAGCGGAACGTCGTGATCCGGGCAGCGCGGCTCGCCGACGCGAGCGTACAGCAGACGCAAATAGTCGTGGATTTCAGTGATGGTCCCCACTGTGGAACGCGGGTTATGAGACGTCGATTTCTGTTCAATTGAGATGGCGGGAGAAAGCCCCTCAATATGATCGACATCCGGTTTTTCCATCAGTGACAGAAACTGCCGCGCGTAGGCGGAAAGGGATTCAACGTAACGACGCTGCCCTTCGGCATATAAGGTGTCGAAAGCGAGCGAGGATTTGCCAGAACCCGAAAGCCCGGTGACGACAATCAGTTTGTCGCGGGGGATAACGAGGTTGATATTCTTGAGATTATGGGTGCGGGCGCCCCGAACTTCGATCTTATCCATTCACCTTTCCCGGATTAAACACTTTTTTGCCCGGCGGCATGGCGCTACCGGCGATCACAAACGGTTAATTATGACACAAATCGACCTGAATGAATATACAGTATTGGAATGCAAAACCCGGAGTGCTGTGTAACAATGTCGGGCCATGTTTGTTTACCGGAACCGAGGTCACATCGTGGTAAAACCGCTATTGGTAATGCTACAATCGCGCGTTTACACTTATTAGAACGTTTTTTTCAGGAGACACGACATGGCCAGCAGAGGCGTAAATAAGGTTATTCTCGTTGGTAATCTGGGCCAGGACCCGGAAGTACGCTATATGCCGAATGGTGGCGCAGTTGCCAACATTACGCTGGCTACTTCCGAATCCTGGCGTGATAAAGCGACCGGCGAGATGAAAGAGCAGACTGAATGGCACCGTGTTGTGCTGTTCGGCAAACTGGCGGAAGTTGCCAGCGAATATCTGCGTAAAGGTTCTCAGGTTTATATCGAAGGTCAGCTGCGTACCCGCAAATGGACTGACCAATCCGGCCAGGATCGCTACACCACAGAAGTCGTGGTGAACGTTGGCGGCACCATGCAGATGCTGGGTGGTCGCCAGGGCGGCGGCGCACCGGCAGGCGGTAACGTCGGTGGCGGTCAGCCGCAGGGCGGTTGGGGGCAGCCTCAGCAGCCGCAGGGTGGCAATCAGTTCAGCGGCGGTGCGCAGTCTCGCCCGCAGCAGTCCGCTCCGGCAGCGCCGTCTAACGAGCCGCCGATGGATTTCGATGACGACATTCCGTTCTAGGATTTACCTAAGACGTTTATGTAATTAATTATCTATCAGGCCCCTGTTAATACAGGGGCTTTTTATTTGCCGCGTCTCAAAAGTGTCAAATCGTAATTGATATCTTCCTAACATACTGTGTACCTTGCAATTATGTAAAGTGTATGGGGTATGGGCACATGAAGGATAACTACAAGGTTACAACATTTGTCATGGACAGTGGCGAGCGATACTGCATGGTGGTGGATCGTTCTTCTTGCCTTCCCGTGTATTACCCGACTCTTTTTTTAACAACCCAAATCCGCAACAGAGGGGATGCTTTTTCAACTATGCTAGCAGCAGCTAGCAACCTTGTTGTGCTGCTACGCTTCTTAGATAATCGTGGCATTGACCTAGAACAGCGATTTTTGACCAAAAATTTCTTCAAACCTTACGAACTGGACGATCTGCGGGATTTTGCTCAGCGCAAGCAGGGAAAGAAGCTGTTAGTTGCTTCTTCTACACCTTGGTTGGAAGATGCGAGTAGCGATACTGTTGATAACGGAACATTGCATTCCCGGCTGACAACATATGCCAAATATTTAGGTTGGTATGCAATGCATATTTTAAAGACGGCAGAACCGGGCGTTGTCGAACAGATCAATGAAATGTTGCAGCACATAAAGATACGTCGACCGTCGAAAAAGCGCAGAAACAGTGAATGGCAAGACAGGTCATTGAATGATGTGCAATTGGATACGCTATTTGAAGTTATCAAGCCGGGATCAGATTTAAATCCTTTCTCAATAGATGTTCAGCGTCGCAATCGGCTGATGATCTTACTTCTGTTTTATCTTGGTATTCGAGGTGGGGAATTGTTAAACATCAGAATACAAGATATTGATTTTAGTACTAACAGGATCCGTATATTTAGGCGAGCAGATGAGCTAGCTGATTCTA
Source organism: Escherichia sp. MOD1-EC6819 (assembly GCF_002965765.1). Taxonomy (NCBI): domain Bacteria; kingdom Pseudomonadati; phylum Pseudomonadota; class Gammaproteobacteria; order Enterobacterales; family Enterobacteriaceae; genus Escherichia; species Escherichia sp. MOD1-EC6819. The sequence goes on from NZ_PTRG01000001.1 coordinate 61,859, forward strand.
GAACCAATCAGCCCCATGCTAAAACGAGAGACCGGCTCTTGCCATTGGCTGAATCCCTAGTTCAAGAACTACATAGTTATATCATCCAAGATCGCCGGAAAGTCCGAAATGCAAAGAAAAATGACTACCTCTTTGTCACTTATAAGCTAGGGCCAACAGTTGGAAACCCTATCTCTAAAGGGGGATATCATAAAATCTTTTCCGTGGTCAGGGCTGTATCACCACAATTGTATGCAGCGACAGGGCATTCGTTCCGCCATACATGGAATCGAAAGTTTTCAGAAAGAATGGATGCCATGAATGAGCAAGTCAGCGAGGAACGCCAAGAGCAGCTCCGTTCTTACTTAATGGGTTGGAGAGATGGTTCGGGAACTGCAGCGACTTACAACAAGCGTTTCATTCAGCAAAAAGGGTTTGAGGCCGCTTTGGCATTGCAGGAAGGTAATGGCACTCGCTTGCCAAAGGACATGAAGAATGATGACGAGTAAGTTCCTACCGGCATTAGTGTCCGAGCGAATCTGTGCTAGGGCTAATGGCTACTTCTTTCACTTATATGATACATCGTGGATATTGGATAAAAATACCCACGCCACTCTTGTAGATATTCACCATTACTTGTCAGGTGAGGGGCTCAATGGCTGCCTACGCACGCTAGCATTTTATGCTTCTACTCAATCTGCTCCTCATACTCTGAACATTATTATGCGGTTTCAGCACATGCTGCGAGAGACTCATGCGAGAGAAATTACTGATACGGTATTGATTAATTATCGGGCGAGACTATTGCCTGCGACGGAATGGTATCTGGCAACTATACGTGGCTTTCTTCGAACTTGGCACCAGCTTGGTTATCCCGGTATCAGCAAAGATGTGATCAGTTTGTTGGATGGCTGGAGGCTGAAGGGTAATCGTAAGGGAGATGCGGTTAAGCGTCAGGATCCTCAAGAAGGGCCTCTGACGGATAATGAGCTGACAGCGTTTAACGAGGGGGCTGTTCGGGCTTATGAAAAGAGCTTAATTACCATAGCGGAGTTGGCTTTGGCACTTAGCATCAGTCATACAGGACGACGACCCATCCAGATCTCGCTGCTTCATGCAGTCGATGTGCTTTGCGGTAAAAATGGAAAGGGAGAGCCATTCTATGTTTTGAATGTGCCGCGAGCCAAGCAGCGCAGCAGTTCTTTTCGAATAAACTTCAAGCTCTTTGCGATATCACCAGAACTATGGGTAATTCTGAACACTCAGGCAAAGAATGCAATTGCAATGGTTGAGAATCGTCTGGGGTTTGAATTGCAGGAAGATGACCGACAGCAAATCCCTCTGTTTCCAGATCTTGATGTGTTAGCTACCGTCCAGTCTCCTTATGAATTCCGCCAACTGTTTGCTACCGACAAACTCCACATTCCCGCAGCAAAGATAACCAACACACTCCAGTACATCATAGAAAAATCTGATATCCGGTCAGAACGTACTGGTGAGCTATTACATATCAATGCTCGTCGTTTTCGCTATACCACGGGCACACGAGCTGCCAAGGAAGGATTTGGCGAATTGGTGATTGCGGAACTACTTGACCATACGGATACCCAAAACGCCGGCGTTTACATCAAGAACATTCCCGAACATGTGAAAAAGCTTGATGAGGCGGTTGGCTTCCAACTAGCACCATACGCCCAGGCCTTTGTCGGGGTACTTGTCGATTCAGAGAGGGGCGCGCATCGAGGTAACGACCCTGCCAGTCGCATTAGGACCGAGATAGGCCATGGTGTAGGTACTTGTGGGGAGCATGGTTTTTGTGGTGCCAATGTTCCTATTCCTTGCTACACCTGCATGCATTTCCAGCCTTGGCTGGATGGCCCCCATGAGGATGTCTATCAGGGGCTGCTCAACGAGCGTGAACGGGTGAAAGAGATAACCGGCGATATCCAGATTGCTGCCATACTTGATCGCAGCATTATCGCGGTGGCAGATGTGATCATGCGTTGTGCAAAACGTCGTGAAGAGCTTAGTCCACAGGGAGCAATCGCCAATGGCTGAGATTTTCCAGTTTAAACCAAAGGCTACGCTGACAGCAGCACAAAACCTTGGAGTATTCATATCCAAGTGCCGAGTACAATTGATTGTATTCGGTTCCGATCTGAATTGGGAAGCTCCTGTTTGGCCAAACATAACAGTGTTTGCCAAGCTAGGCATTATTACGCGAACACCTATGCAGGGAGAGGTACAAGACCCTGCGTTCATTGATTTCGCCAAAGCCTATTTTCGTTACCAGCAGGGACATCATCCCACAGGGACAAAGAATGAAAGTAAGGCCCTCCGTGCGATTGAGGCGGCTTTAATTCAAGTAAATGGAAATGCAAATATTGATGGTCTGTCGATTTCAGTACTGGATGAAGCATCTGAATTGGCAAGGCAGCACTACTCTGATGGTGCTGCATATCATTGTGGCCGAGAGATTGAGCGGCTGGCTAAGTTTGTCGTTGAAAATCGACTTGTATCAAGTGCTGTGCAAAATTGGGTTAATCCCATTAGGCGTGCAGAGGACAAAAACAAAACAGGCAGAGAGGCTAAAAAAAATAGGGAAAAGAAACTACCGAGTGATATTGCCCTCAACGCGCTTGCGGAAATTTTTGCAAACGATCCAATGGATGAAAGAGACATATTTACAACATCGGTGTTTGCTATGCTGATGTCTGCTCCTTCGCGCATTTCTGAAGTGTTAGCACTTCCTGCAGATTGTGAGGTGTTTGAAACCGATAGCGAAGATATAGAACGCTATGGTTGGCGTTTCTTTGCAGGTAAAGGCTATGAAGGGGGCATTAAATGGATACCCACTGTAATGGTTGGCGTTGCTAAAACAGCTATCGCTAGAACCAAAATGTTATCTGAGAATGCTCGACAGCTGGCCAAGTGGATTGAGATACACCCGGATAAATTTTACCGCCATGCTAACTGTCCTGATGTCGCTGATGATGAGCCGTTGACAATGGAACAGTCTTGTATGGCTCTCGGTCTTGCTTGTAAATCCAAAAAACAATGTCGTTCTTCTCTCTTTAATCGAGGGTTAGCTCAAGAAGATGGTTCGCACACACTAAAAAGCCTGTGGCGCCATGCTATGGCGCGATTGCCTGATGGTTTTCCGTGGTTTGATAAAGACAAGGGAATTAAGTACAGCAATGCTTTGTTTGCACTTAATGTAAATCAGTTCCACGGGAATCGCCGATGTATACCGATTGAATTGTATAAACCAACCAATAACTTCTTTAATAATGATCTGACGCCTCGGGAGACTTTGAATGGAAAACATGCCAGTATCTTTGATCGCTATAATTACCATGCTGAAAACGGTGAACGGGTTAAATTAACCTCGCACCAAGCTCGGCACCTACTTAACACCATAGCTCAGCGTGGTGGGCTCTCAAACTTGGAAATTGCCAAGTGGTCTGGTCGGGCAGATATGAAACAGAATCGAGCTTACAACCACATGACTGAATATGAGTTGGTTGGCATGTCTGAACGCCTCGATCCCTCAAAAGGTCTATTTGGGCCTGCTGGAGATGTGGCTAAGCACCTTCCTGTGACTATTCAAGAGTTCAATACGTTAGATCATGCCGCAGTCCATGTGACGGAGTATGGCTACTGCGTGCATGATTACACCATGGGCCCTTGCGAGAAGTTCCGAGATTGCGTCAATTGTACTGAGCAGGTTTGTATCAAAGGCGAGGATACAGAAATATTGGATCGAATTAAGAAACGTTTGGTGAAGTCGGAACGAATGTTTTGTATTGCTGATGCAGCGGTAGAACGCGGCGAGATGGGGGCTGATCGCTGGTATCAATACCACAAGAAAACTGTCACCCGGCTTCGTGAGTTAGTCGCTATTTTAGAGAATCCAGACATTGAAAATGGTGCCCAGATTAAGCTCCGGGGCAATGATTTCAGCCAGCTTCGCCGTGTTGTCGCAAAGACGTCTATTGCGGCCATCAAGCAAAAAGGCAAAGAAAGTGAAGAAGCTGTGATGTTAGATGATTTGACAACTTTGTTAGGAGGTGGCCTTGGCTAAGCATCTGGACAATAGAGACATTAACGCCATCGTGAATCTAATTCGAGGATGGCAGGAACCAAAACTGTCCTGGTCAGTAATTTGTGAGGCGGCAGAACCATTGGTTGGAAAGTTGCCGTCAAGACAGTCCCTTAATGCACATGGGGCAATAGTGACTGCCTATCAAACAAAGAAAGAGGCGCTTAAAGGCCGTGGCCCCAAAAATCCGCGTCCAGCTAGTTTGAACATTGCAGCCGCTAGGATTGTGAATCTTGAAAGCGAAATCGAAGAGCTTAAGGAAGAGAACCGGAGGTACAAACAACAGTTTGTGATCTGGCAATACAATGCATACAAACATGGAATGACAGGACATCAACTCAATGCGCAGCTGACAAAGATTGACCGTGAGCGCTCTGATGGAGAAAGAAGATAGTTGCTGAGTACGATATCGAGGGTGCATTTCTCTGTGTAGGGGCAGTTATTTACAAAAAATAGGGGAATAATTAAATGGTCAAACCAAACTGGGATAACTTTAAAGCTAAATTTAATGAGAATCCTCAAGATAATTTTGAGTGGTTTTGCTACTTATTGTTCTGTCAAGAATTCAAAATACCCGCAGGTATATTTAGATATAAGAATCAATCTGGTATCGAAACTAATCCAATAACCAAAGATAATGAACTTATCGGTTGGCAATCTAAATTCTATGACACAAAATTGTCGGATAACAAAGCTGATCTTATAGAAATGATTGGGAAAAGCAAAAAGGCTTATCCAGGATTAAGTAAAATCATTTTCTATACTAATCAAGAGTGGGGGCAGGGGAGAAAGTCTCATGAGCCTGAAGACGATAAGAACGCTGATAATTATTTTGAAACTGTCGGAAATAGTAACGATCCCAAAATAAAAATTGAAGTTGATCAGAAAGCATATGAGTCGGGTATCGAAATAGTATGGAGAGTTGCTAGTTTTTTTGAATCACCGTTTGTAATAGTTGAGAATGAAAAGATTGCAAAACATTTCTTCTCCCTTAATGAAAGCATCTTTGATTTATTAGAAGAAAAGCGCAAGCACACAGAAAATGTTTTATATGAAATTCAAACCAATATAGAGTTCAAAGACAGAAGTATTGAAATTGACAGACGACATTGCATTGAACTTCTACATGAGAATCTAGTTCAGAAAAAAATTGTCATCGTCAGCGGAGAAGGTGGGGTTGGAAAAACAGCAGTTATCAAAAAAATTTATGAAGCTGAAAAACAATGCACTCCTTTCTATGTCTTTAAGGCTAGTGAGTTTAAAAAAGACAGCATTAATGAGCTATTCGGTGCGCATGGCTTAGCCGATTTCTCTAATGCTCATCAAGACGAATTACGTAAAGTCATAGTCGTAGATTCTGCTGAAAAGCTTTTAGAATTGACCAATATCGATCCTTTTAAAGAATTCCTGACTGTTTTAATAAAGGATAAATGGCAGGTTATTTTCACAACCCGTAACAACTACTTGGCAGATCTGAACTATGCTTTCATAGATATTTATAAGATAACTCCTGGAAACTTAGTAATAAAGAACCTTGAACGCGACGAGCTAATAGAGTTATCTGATAATAATGGATTTAGCCTTCCTCAAGATGTTCGATTATTAGAACTAATCAAAAATCCATTTTATCTAAGTGAATATCTGAGGTTCTATACCGGTGAAAGCATCGATTATGCGAGCTTCAAAGAAAAGCTCTGGAATAAGATTGTCGTCAAAAATAAACCTTCTCGGGAGCAGTGTTTCTTAGCGACTGCTTTTCAGCGGGCTAGTGAGGGCCAATTTTTTGTCTCTCCGACATGTGATACTGGAATTTTAGATGCGTTAGTTAAAGACGGAATTGTCGGCTATGAAGCTGCTGGTTACTTCATTACACATGATATATATGAGGAATGGGCATTAGAAAAGAAAATTTCCGTCGATTATATCCGTAAAGCGAACAATAACGAGTTCTTCGAAAAGATAGGAGAATCACTTCCTGTTCGCCGTAGTTTTCGGAATTGGATATCTGAACGATTACTTTTAGATGACCAGTCCATAAAGCCTTTTATCGCAGAAATAGTCTGTGGAGAAGGAATATCAAAATTTTGGAAAGACGAGTTATGGGTAGCTGTCCTTCTTTCCGACAATTCAGGCATATTTTTTAATTACTTTAAACGATATTTACTTAGTAGTGACCAGAATCTTTTAAAAAGACTTACTTTCTTATTGAGGCTTGCTTGCAAGGACGTTGATTACGATCTGCTTAAACAGTTAGGTGTAAGTAATTCAGATCTACTTTCCATTAAATATGTTCTTACTAAGCCTAAGGGAACTGGTTGGCAGAGTGTGATCCAATTTATCCATGAAAATTTAGATGAAATTGGGTTCAGAAATATTAATTTTATACTTCCAGTGATTCAAGAGTGGAATCAAAGAAACAAAGTGGGTGAAACGACTCGATTATCTAGTTTGATAGCCCTAAAATATTATCAATGGACTATAGATGAGGATGTCTATTTATCCGGAAGGGATAATGAGAAAAATATTCTGCATACGATTCTTCATGGGGCGGCCATGATTAAACCTGAAATGGAAGAGATTTTAGTTAAGGTTCTAAAAAATAAGTGGAACGAGCACGGTACCCCATATTTCGATCTTATGACCTTAATCCTTACTGACTTAGATTCACATCCGGTTTGGGTATCTCTCCCGGAATATGTTCTACAATTGGCAGATCTGTTCTGGTATCGGCCACTTAAAGAAAAAGGCGAACGTTATCACCATATGGATATTGAAGATGAGTTCGGTCTATTTAGGTCTCATCATGACTATTATCCAGAAAGTCCATATCAGACTCCTATATATTGGTTACTACAATCACAGTTCAAAAAAACAATAGACTTTATTCTTGATTTTACGAACAAGACAACGATATGTTTTGCCCACTCCCGCTTTGCTAAAAACGAAATTGAAGAAGTCGATGTCTTTATTGAAGAAGGAAAGTTTATAAAGCAATATATATGCAATCGTCTGTGGTGCTCATATCGAGGAACACAGGTCTCTACCTACTTACTTTCATCAATTCATATGGCATTGGAAAAAATTTTTCTTGAGAATTTTAAAAATGCAGACTCGAAAGTGTTGGAAAGTTGGCTTCTCTTTTTGTTGAGAAATACCAAGTCAGCTTCTATCTCCGCAGTAGTTACTAGTATTGTACTTGCATTCCCTGAGAAGACATTCAATGTAGCTAAAGTACTATTCCAGACAAAGGATTTCTTCCATTTTGATATGAATCGAATGGTTCTAGACAGAACACATAAAAGTTCATTAATCTCCCTCAGGGATGGCTTTGGCGGTGCAGATTACAGAAACTCTTTGCACGAAGAAGATAGAATTAAAGCTTGCGATGATGTGCATAGAAATACTCATCTTGAAAATCTTGCCTTGCATTATCAAATTTTCAGAAGTGAAAATGTAACGGAGAAAGATGCCATAGAAAGGCAACAAGTGCTATGGGATATTTTCGACAAATACTATAATCAGCTTCCAGATGAAGCTCAAGAAACTGAAGCCGATAAGACGTGGAGGCTCTGCTTGGCAAGAATGGATCGGCGAAAGATGAATATAACTACTAAGGAGAAAGATGAAGGGATTGAGATATCATTCAATCCTGAGATTGACCCAAAACTAAAGCAATATAGTGAGGAAGCAATAAAGAAAAATTCCGAGCATATGAAGTATATGACGCTGAAGCTATGGGCAAGCTATAAAAGAGAAAAGGATGAACGTTATAAGAATTATGGAATGTATGAGGACAATCCGCAAATTGCGATACAAGAGACCAAAGAAATAATAAACAAGCTTAATGAGGAGGAGGATGAAGATTTCCGACTATTAAACAGTAATATACCAGCAGACGTTTGTTCTATATTACTATTAGAGAATTTTAATCAGCTGAATAATGAAGAGAGAGAATACTGTAAAGATATTGTTCTAGCGTATTCTAAACTTCCGTTGAAGGAAGGCTATAATTATCAGGTGCTAGATGGAACAACCTCGGCAATTTCAGCCTTACCTGTGATTTATCATAATTATCCAGTCGAAAGGGAGACTATAAAAACAATATTACTTTTGACACTGTTTAATGACCACTCTATTGGAATGGCAAGTGGGCGCTACTCAGTATTTCCTAGTATGGTGATTCATAAATTATGGCTATACTATTTTGATGATATGCAGTCTCTATTGTTTGGTTTTTTGATTTTAAAGCCAAAATATGTAATCCTTTCAAGAAAAATCATTCATGAAAGTTATCGTCAAGCAGACTATGACATTAAAAAAATAAATATTAATAAGGTGTTTTTAAATAACTATAAGCATTGCATATCAAATGTCATCGATAATAAAATATCTATAGATGATTTGGGAGGTATCGATAAAGTTGATCTGCATATTTTGAACACGGCTTTCCAATTAATTCCAGTTGATACTGTCAATATTGAACATAAGCAATTGGTTTCCTTAATTGTTAAAAGATTTTCTACAAGCCTATTGTCAAGTGTTCGAGAAGATAGAGTTGATTACGCTCTTCGGCAGTCTTTCTTGGAAAGATTTGCCTACTTTACGCTTCATGCGCCCGTGAGCGATATTCCTGATTATATAAAACCTTTTCTTGAAGGTTTCAACGGTTCAGAGCCTATTTCAGAGTTATTTAAAAAATTTATTCTCGTCGAAGATAGATTAAATACTTACACCAAATTTTGGAAGGTTTGGGATTTGTTTTTTGATAAAGTGGTTACTTTGTGCAAGGATGGAGATAGGTATTGGTATGTAGATAAAATTATAAAAAGTTACCTTTTTGCTGAATCTCCATGGAAAGAAAATTCAAATGGTTGGCACACATTTAAAGATAACAATAGTCAATTCTTTTGCGATGTATCTAGGACTATGGGTCATTGCCCTTCAACTGTATATTCTCTTGCCAAATCATTGAATAACATTGCCAGTTGCTATCTTAATCAAGGTATAACCTGGCTTTCAGGAATATTGTCGGTTAATAAAAAGTTATGGGAAAATAAATTGGAAAATGATACTGTTTATTATTTGGAATGTTTGGTTAGGCGGTATATCAACACTGAGCGTGAGAGAATTAGACGAACCAAACAGTTGAAAGAAGAGGTCTTAGTAATATTAGATTTTTTGGTAGAGAAAGGATCGGTTGTTGGTTATATGTCACGGGAAAATATTCTGTGATGTAGTTGAAAATAATAGTTTTAATGAGAGTTTTTCCAATTTAGGCTCCAAGGATTGGAGCCTTTTATTATCGAAAAGATTAATATTTTATAAGTCAATCAGTAAAACGCAGCAAAGCTCGTTGCTCTTGAATGTTCACTCCGTGATGAATTCTTTGATTACCACAAAAATAACAAGAACAAGCACAAGGGGGGCAGTAAATTTTCCCTACAACTTTTTCAGTTTTAGCCAACACAATTCGATATGTTTTTCTCTTAGATTTTAACCGAGATATATGATGACGACGCCATGCCCGATTTCTAACCATTTCCATTCACTCCAATTTTCTACCGCGGTGTTATACCGCGCCCGTATCAATCTTTGGAGTTCGATATCGACCTGACCTTTCATGAATACCTCGGTATTTATCAATAAAGTGAGTGCTATATCATAGCTTATGGGATGAAAGTTTGCTAATTGGCACTTTTCAGCTTTAGGTAAAGTTGTCCTCAAGAAAGCTAATTTCTTGTTTATTAATGAAATTTCTATGTAGAAGTGTTAAAAATCTTGTTTTACCTTATCCATCGTTAAAACTTTACTTATTATATAAGGATCATAATTTCTTATACTCATAAGGCAAGTTATCAATTTGGAAATGTGGCTATCATCAGGAACAAGTATATATTTAATGTCATCGAAAGAAAAACTAATACCAAATTCAGAGAACTTTTTACTTAAGACGGCCTTCTGGTTAGGTTCCACCACTCGCTCTAAATTTAGGCTAGGCCATAAATCGCCAACAAATGGATGCGGTACATATCTCCATTCTTTTTCGTCAGCGTAGATATAATTCTCAATGGGTTTTTCGTTCGTCCTTTCTAATTTTCCTTTATAATTTTTCATATAACGTAATAAATTATAAAGGTCAGCGTACTCTTCTTTAAGGCTTTCAAAATACTTACGCTCTTTATTATCAGGGATATGCCTTTTCGACCATAGAGGAATTAACGCATCCTTTAGTTTTCTAATTCTTTTATTATACTTTGAAAATAATTCACTGCCTTGATTCATGTATAGAACAGGATGGAGATCATTTTTCTCAGCCCATTCTTTTGTTAACCCAAATCCAAATTCACCATATTTTTCACTATGATCTTTAATCTGAGACAGCTTGATGTCACAGAATGAAACCATTGGTACTGCGAAATTTCTTCTTCCTTTTACTCCGACTATGCGTTCACGGGCAAGGAAAGGTTTAAAATAAAGTTCTGTTAAAATGCTATAGAATGCCTCTTCATTTTTAGTAAAGTGAAACAACGTTGTTGGATGTAAACTATTAACTGCTTGTATAACTGTTTCTTGGTTTTCTATAGCACTCATATATTAACTGTTCCATAGTGTAAAACCTGACTTAGCAAAGGTTATCATAGTTGTCTTTGTACTGTAAGCACACTTGGTTTAGTTCCTCGCACTTTTTGAGATTTCCGGTTTTTTCATCTCTTCCCAATATCTATGCCAGATTGAATCAAAGGTCCGAGCTGGGTCACCAAAAAAGTAAAATTATGCACTTTGATAGTTTATATTTTAACTAAATTCTTAACAGTTCAATCATTCTCTATCTCTTATCTTCTGATAAAAAAGGTTTTTTTTACGATTTATAAGTATCAGGTTATCTGAACCGTTCTGATTTGTCATTAAAACAATAGGTTATATTGTTTTAATGTGGGTGATTAAAGCATCCACCAGCCATAAAAAAGAAGCCTCCGTTATGGAGGCTTCTACATATCAGGTCAAAATCATCGGCCACTGTGGTGGAGTTTGACCCATCCCTTCCACCATCACCGACTCAATGTTGTGCCAGATGGCAGTAATATCGGTCATTGTGATGCCAAGCAACCCCATTGCGAACCAACAGGCGGAAACCACGCCCAGACCGCTACTGATCACTGCCAGCCCGACATAATCAGAGCGCCGGAAACGGATGTTGAGCGTGCTGGCCAGAAACATCAATATGGCGCTAAGAAGCTGCCAGCGAAGGAGAACCACGCCAGTGGTGAGGGTAGCCATCAAACATTTCCTCTGAAAATTACCAAGCCCTGGATAGCACGGCATTACTCACGGGGGGCGTGATACACTCTGGCTATCGCGGGACTTTCAGAACATAAAATGAAACACTTAGTTTGTTTCATAAATTTTTGTGAACTATATCACAATTGCTCGTTTGTTAGCCAGATTATGCTGCTACTTTTATTGCTGCACTAATTATGTGGTTTTTCAGTGAAATCGAGACAATGCATAATAAAGAAATATTTTAACTTCCTGCCTGACCTGCATTTTTTCAGCAAAGCCCTTTTGATATCAGCGAGTTATTTTTATTTAAACAAAGATTATGAAGGTATCAATTTCAAATCAGGCAAAAGTGCTATTTATACCGTAAGATTTATCTAACGTCGTCGGTAGCCAGGGTTTTAACCTTGCAATGACCAGGTATAACCAGGCAGGGAATTGATAGAAATGAGTCATAGTGTGCGACACAAATTGCTGGCGTTGCCGGGTATTATCTTTGTAGTCCTCCTTCCCATCATTCTGTCGCTATGGATCGCCTTTCTTTGGGCTAAAGCGGAAGCGAATAATCAACTTCGTGCTTTTGCCCAGTTGGCACTGGAGAAATCCGAGCTGGTCATTCGCCAGGCAGATTTAGCAAGCGACGATGCGGAACGCTATCAGGGACAAATTTGTACTCCCACTCATCAACAACAAATGTTGAATATTATCCGTGGTTATCTTTATATCAACGAATTGATCTATGCCCACGATAACCTTTTTTTATGCTCAACATTAATGGCTCCCGTTAACGGCTATACGATATCGCCAGCGAACTATAAGCGTGAACCTAATGTCTCAATCTATTATTATCGCGACACTCCTTTTTTTGCCGGTTATAAAATGACCTATATGCAACGAGGAAACTATGTCGCGGTAATTAACCCTTTATTCTGGAGCGAGGTGATGTCTGACGATCCAACGCTGCAATGGGGGGTATATGATACGGTGACGAAAACCTTTTTCTCTTTAAGTAAACAAGCCTCAGCAGAAAAATTCTCACCATTGATTCATCAAAGGGAAATAACCGTACAGCAGAACGGTTATTTATATGCGATAGTCCATTCAACAAAACGTCCCATTGCTGCTATCGTTGCAACCTCCAATCAGCGTATTTTGTCACACTTTTATAATCACCTTGTATTTGCCTTACCGGCAGGCATTATGGGCAGCCTGGTGCTGCTTTTACTCTGGCTGCGTATAAACCAGAAGTACCAGTCACCTAAGCGTAAATTGCAACGTGCCCTCGAAAAACGGCAGCTTTGTCTCTATTACCAACCGATTATTGATATTAAAACGAATAAATGTATTGGTGCTGAGGCATTGCTACGCTGGCCGGGGAATCAGGGACAGGTAATGACGCCAGCAGAGTTTATTCCGCTGGCGGAACAAGAGGGTCTAATTACGCAGGTGACAGATTATGTCATTAATATGGTGTTTGACGATCTCGGTTCCTGGCTGGCAAAACACCCTGAATTATCTACTTCAATTAATTTGTCTGCCTCCGATTTTCATACTTCAAGGGTGATTGCCTTAACTAATCAAAAAATAGAACAATTCACCGTGCGTCCGCAGCAAATTAAATTTGAAGTCACTGAACATGCATTTTTAGATGTCGCCAAAATGACACCGATTATTCTGGCTTTCCGTCAGGCTGGTTACGAAGTGGCGATCGATGACTTTGGTATTGGCTACTCCAACCTGCATAACCTTAACTCATTGAATATTGATATCCTGAAAATCGATAAATCGTTTGTTGAGACGTTGACCACGCATAAAACCAGCCATTTGATTGCGGAACACATCATCGAACTGGCACATAGTTTGGGTCTAAAAACGATTGCAGAAGGGGTGGAAACGGAGGATCAGGTCAACTGGCTGCGCAAACGCGGCGTGCGCTATTGTCAGGGCTGGTACTTTGCAAAGGCGATGCCGCCGCAGGTTTTTATGGCATGGGCAGGGCAATTACCCGCGCATGACGCCATGCGCGGGCAGTAACCCTAGATCCGGTGGCGGTAATCACTGGGAGTGCGATCAAATTGCCGACGGAAAACGCGGGAAAAGGTCTGCTGTGAAACGTAACCCAGATCCATCGCGATATCAAAAATAGGGCGCTCGGTGGTGCGCAGTTCAACGGCAGCCAGTAGCAGTCGGCGTTGACGAATGTAATCGCCAAGCGTCTGATGCGTCACAGTGCGGAACATTCGCTGTAAATACCACTTTGAATAACCTGATTTTTTCGCCACCACATCAATGTTCAGCGGCTGGTCGATATGCTCGTCAATCCATGCGATAAGATCCTGAATAATTTTCTGATGGGACATAAATCTGCCTCTTTTCAGTGTTCAGTTCGTTAATTCATCTGTTGGGGAGTATAATTCCTCAAGTTAACTTGAGGTAAAGCGATTTATGGAAAAGAAATTACCCCGCATTAAAGCCTTGCTTACTCCAGGCGAAGTGGCGAAACGTAGCGGCGTGGCGGTATCGGCGCTGCACTTCTATGAAAGCAAAGGATTGATTACCAGTATCCGCAATAGCGGTAATCAGCGGCGATATAAGCGTGATGTGTTGCGATACGTCGCAATTATCAAAATTGCTCAACGCATTGGCATTCCGCTGGCGACCATTGGTGAAGCGTTTGGTGTGTTGCCCGAAGGGCATACGTTAAGTGCGAAAGAGTGGAAACAGCTATCTTCGCAATGGCGAGAAGAACTGGATCGACGCATTCATACCTTAGTCGCGCTGCGTGATGAACTGGACGGTTGTATTGGCTGCGGCTGCCTTTCGCGTAGCGACTGCCCGTTGCGTAACCCGGGCGACCGCTTAGGGGAAGAAGGCACCGGCGCACGCTTGCTGGAAGATGAACAAAACTAAAGCGCCACAAGGGCGCTTTAGTTTGTTTTCCGGTCTTTGTCTTTCACTCTATCCCGCTGGTACACGGGAGGGTTTCCCCCGACGTCAACACACCTCATTCGAGCACGTGGTGGAGGTTCCGGTTAGTGTTGATACTTTAATTGTATGTCACCGCTGTTTCTTCGCCAGTGCAAAGTGATCCTTTTTAACCGCAATATTTTTGCCATCTTGCGTGATTTTTTACCGTAAACCTTCGCCACAAGTTGCCTACAAATGCCGTAATTTTGCGCATCCACGATAACGTTTGCGCATCAATTGCCTGGTTTTTCATCGTCAACACAAGAAAAGGGAAAAAAGCAGCAAACTTCGGTTGAAAAAGCCGCTATGATCGCCGGATAATCGTTTGCTTTTTTTTACCACCCGTTTTGTATGCGCGGAGCTAAACGTTTGCTTTTTTGCGACGCCCCAGATTGTCGCAAACCTGAAGCAGGAAGAATAACGTTTCGCTGGCAGGGGATTGTCCGCCACGCATCTTGACGAAAAATAAACTCTCAGGGGATGTTTTCTTATGTCTACGCCATCAGCGCGTACCGGCGGTTCACTCGACGCCTGGTTTAAAATTTCACAACGTGGAAGCACCGTCCGTCAGGAAGTGGTTGCCGGGTTAACAACGTTTCTGGCGATGGTCTACTCGGTTATCGTCGTTCCAGGTATGTTGGGTAAAGCGGGCTTCCCGCCAGCGGCAGTTTTTGTTGCAACTTGTCTGGTTGCCGGGATTGGTTCTATCGCGATGGGGTTATGGGCCAATCTGCCGTTGGCTATCGGCTGCGCCATCTCTCTGACGGCGTTTACCGCATTCAGCCTGGTGCTGGGGCAACATATTAGCGTACCTGTCGCGCTGGGTGCCGTGTTCCTGATGGGTGTTCTGTTTACGGTAATTTCTGCCACGGGTATCCGTAGCTGGATTTTGCGCAACTTACCGCACGGCGTGGCGCACGGCACGGGGATTGGTATCGGCCTGTTCTTGCTGCTGATTGCCGCTAATGGTGTCGGTCTGGTGATTAAAAACCCGCTCGACGGTCTGCCCGTTGCGCTGGGTGATTTCGCGACCTTCCCGGTGATTATGTCACTGGTAGGTCTGGCGGTGATCATCGGCCTGGAAAAACTGAAAGTCCCTGGTGGCATTCTGCTGACCATTATCGGTATCTCAATTGTCGGTTTGATCTTCGATCCTAACGTCCATTTCTCTGGCGTTTTCGCCATGCCTTCATTGAGCGATGAGAACGGTAATTCGCTAATTGGTAGCCTGGATATTATGGGGGCGCTGAACCCTGTGGTTCTGCCGAGCGTACTGGCGCTGGTGATGACTGCTGTTTTCGATGCTACCGGAACCATTCGTGCGGTAGCCGGTCAGGCGAACCTGCTGGATAAAGACGGGCAGATTATCGACGGCGGTAAAGCACTGACCACCGACTCCCTGAGCAGCGTTTTCTCTGGCCTGGTCGGTGCGGCTCCGGCTGCGGTATACATTGAGTCTGCGGCGGGTACAGCGGCGGGCGGTAAAACCGGTCTGACGGCAATCACGGTTGGCGTGCTGTTCCTGCTGATTCTGTTCCTCTCTCCGCTCTCTTACCTCGTTCCGGGTTACGCAACAGCTCCGGCGCTGATGTACGTTGGCCTGTTGATGTTGAGTAACGTGGCGAAAATCGACTTTGCTGATTTCGTCGATGCAATGGCGGGTCTGGTAACAGCAGTATTCATCGTGCTGACCTGTAACATCGTAACTGGCATCATGATCGGCTTCGCGACCCTGGTGATTGGTCGTCTGGTTTCTGGCGAATGGCGTAAGCTGAACATCGGTACGGTCGTTATCGCCGTGGCGCTGGTCACCTTCTATGCTGGAGGCTGGGCTATCTAAGCTTTAATAAGATTCTGAAAACGGGTGGCAATGGCTGCCCGTTTTTATTTTCTCCGTACATTGTGTGAGCTTTTGCGATATTCTGAAAAACTGAGAGTCCGGGCATAACGCCTTTCTCAAATCATAAAAAACATTGCAAACAGGGAACGCATGGAAATCTTCTTCACCATACTGATAATGACCCTCGTGGTCTCGCTGTCCGGGGTGGTCACTCGTGTCATGCCCTTTCAGATCCCGCTTCCGCTTATGCAAATCGCCATCGGTGCGCTACTGGCGTGGCCGACGTTTGGTTTGCATGTGGAGTTTGATCCTGAACTCTTTTTAGTCTTGTTTATCCCGCCGTTGCTGTTTGCTGATGGCTGGAAAACACCAACCCGCGAATTTCTCGAACATGGTCGGGAAATATTCGGCCTCGCGCTGGCGCTGGTGGTGGTCACTGTGGTCGGCATTGGCTTCCTTATTTACTGGGTGGTGCCGGGTATCCCGCTGATACCCGCCTTTGCGCTGGCGGCGGTGCTCTCTCCGACCGATGCCGTGGCGCTCTCCGGGATTGTTGGCGAAGGGCGTATCCCGAAAAAAATCATGGGTATTTTGCAGGGCGAAGCGTTGATGAATGACGCCTCCGGCCTGGTGTCGCTGAAGTTTGCCGTGGCAGTTGCGATGGGGACGATGATCTTCACCGTTGGCGGCGCGACGGTTGAATTTATGAAAGTGGCCATTGGCGGTATTCTCGCCGGTTTTGCGGTGAGCTGGCTGTATGGTCGCTCGTTGCGTTTCCTCAGCCGCTGGGGCGGCGATGAACCCGCGACGCAGATCGTATTGCTGTTCCTGCTGCCGTTTGCCTCTTATCTGATTGCCGAACACATTGGCGTTTCCGGCATCCTTGCAGCAGTTGCCGCCGGGATGACCATCACCCGTTCCGGCGTGATGCGCCGTGCGCCGCTGGCGATGCGACTGCGCGCGAACAGCACCTGGGCGATGCTGGAATTTGTCTTTAACGGCATGGTGTTCTTGCTGTTGGGTCTGCAACTACCGGGTATTCTGGAAACGTCGCTGGTTGCGGCGGAAATTGACCCTAACGTCGAAATCTGGATGCTGTTTACTGACATCATCTTGATTTATGCGGCGCTAATGCTGGTGCGTTTTGGCTGGCTGTGGACGATGAAAAAGTTCAGCAACCGGTTCCTGAAGAAGAAGCCGATGGAGTTTGGTTCGTGGACGACACGAGAAATCCTTATCGCTTCTTTCGCCGGGGTGCGCGGGGCAATTACTCTTGCTGGTGTGCTCTCTATTCCTCTGCTGTTGCCGGATGGAAATGTCTTCCCGGCGCGTTATGAGCTGGTGTTCCTGGCGGCTGGTGTCATTCTCTTTTCGCTGTTTGTCGGCGTAGTGATGCTGCCTGTTCTGCTACAACACATTGAAGTCGCAGACCATTCACAACAGTTGAAAGAGGAGCGAATCGCGCGCGCGGCAACCGCTGAAGTGGCAATTGTGGCGATCCAGAAAATGGAGGAGCGTCTGGCGGCGGATACCGAAGAGAAT
Source organism: Escherichia sp. MOD1-EC6819 (assembly GCF_002965765.1). Taxonomy (NCBI): domain Bacteria; kingdom Pseudomonadati; phylum Pseudomonadota; class Gammaproteobacteria; order Enterobacterales; family Enterobacteriaceae; genus Escherichia; species Escherichia sp. MOD1-EC6819. The sequence continues at coordinate 79,567 of NZ_PTRG01000001.1, forward strand.
ATCGACAACCAGTTGCTCACTGAAGTCAGCTCTCGCGTCATTGGTAATCTGCGCCGTCGCGCCGATGGACGTAATGACGTTGAAAGTTCGGTTCAGGAAGAGAACCTGGAGCGTCGCTTCCGTCTGGCGGCGCTGCGTTCTGAACGCGCTGAACTCTACCACCTGCGCGCCACGCGGGAGATCAGCAACGAAACGCTGCAAAAATTACTGCACGATCTCGATTTGCTGGAAGCGTTGTTGATTGAGGAAAATCAATAATCTGCAGGGTTGGCGGGCTTGCCCGCCAACCCGTCTTACTCTGGCGTTAACCAGTATCCTTCACAACAGGTCAGCCACGCCTGGGCACAGTGGGAAAGGTAAACGCCCTCACGCCAAATCATTCCTAATTTCCAGCGTAGTTCGCTTTCCAGCGGCAGCCATTTTAAGGTGTTTTTATCTAATCGCTGGCAAATGGGTTCCGGCAAAATGGCTATTCCGACACCGGACTGAACCATCGCGGCGAGAAAATCCCATTGTCCGCTGCGAACCGCAATCCTCGGCTTAACGCCATGTTCATCGAATAACGCCATCAATTGCTTACTTAAGGCAAAATCTTCGTTATAGATAAGAAGAGGATGTTCCGCCAGTGTCTCTGGTGAGACGGCATCACGCTCAAGCCATTTACCTGAACGCGGCACCAGAACACAAAGCGGATGACTAAACAGCGATAACGTTGTCAGGCCACTTTCTTCTACTGGCAGGGCGGTCAGTGCCATATCCAGTTCGCCGTTCATTACCGCTTGTTGTACCGTCAGACCACCAAACTCCGAAATCTTCAGTTCCACGCCGGGGTAACGCTGGCGGAACAAGCCAATCGGCCCGGCCATTAACATCCCAACCATCGGCGGGATCCCCAACCGTAAAACGCCGGTTTTAAGCTGATTGATATCGCTAAGCTCAGCTTCCAGTTGCCGAAACTCAGCCAATATAGCCAGCCCGCGCTCAAATACGACGCGACCAGTATCAGTGAGAAGCAGCCGACGACCATCGCGGATCAACAATATACAGTTCAGCTCATCTTCGAGATTCTTCAGCATCTTGCTGATGGTGGGCTGGGTCACAAACAACTTCTCCGCTGCGCGGGTGAAGCTTTGCTGGCGCACGACTTCGACAAAATAACGCAGCGTTCTGATATCCATAACTATTCCCTTTGACTATACCTGCAATGATTTTAATTCATTTCAGTAGCGGCATGAGGCTCTCTATACTTAACGTTCTGTTTTATTTTCAGGATATCCCCTCATGTCCGTGGCGCTTCGCCGCATTACCCCTGCCGTTGTGCAATCTCTTCAGGTATTTGTGCAGGTTGTGCTGTATGCAGGTTTATTTATTTTTGCGCAATATCTCGTCTCCTGGCTGCATTTGCCGCTGCCTGCCAACCTGGTGGGGATGATCCTGATGCTGGCGCTGATTGTTTGCCGCATTATTCCTCTGCAATGGGTACGTGCCGGGGCGCGCTGGTTACTGGCTGAAATGCTGCTGTTTTTTGTTCCTGCCGTGGTGGCGGTGGTGAACTATGCACAACTATTGCTGGTGGATGGTTGGCGTATTTTTGCAGTGATCGCGTTGAGCACGGTGATGGTATTGGGCACGACCGCCTGGGTAGTGGAAAAAGTCTATCGCTATGAAATGCGCAGGTTAAACCGTGACTAATTTTCAGTTAAGTGTGCTTTGTCTGGCGATAACCCTGGTTATCTACTTTCTCAATAAACGTCTTTATCGCCGCTTTCGTAAACTGCCGTTGATGCCTCTGGTGCTGACGCCTGCACTACTGGTTATGCTGCTGGTTTTCGGCAATATTTCCTGGCAAAACTATATTGGCGAAGCGCACTGGCTACTATGGTTATTAGGCCCGGCAACCATCGCCTTTGCGGTGCCGGTGTATGACAATCGGGCGATCATTAAACGTCACTGGATGTCGCTGACGGCGGGCGTACTGACGGCAACGGTGGTGGCAGTGACCAGCTCGGTGTGGCTGGCACGATTATTTACCCTGTCGGATGAGATCCAGCGTAGCCTGGCGGTGCGTTCGGTCACTACACCATTTGCTCTGGCAGCGAGCCAGTCGCTCGGCGGACAGCCTGATCTGGTGGCGTTGTTTGTGGTGGTCACCGGCGTGTTTGGCATGGCGATTGGCGACGTGCTGTTTTTACGTCTCTCGATTCGCGAAGGGATGGCGAAAGGTGCCGGATTTGGCGCGGCGTCTCATGGCGCCGGGACCGCGCGATCGTATGAATTGGGTCAACAAGAGGGCGTGGTTGCCAGTCTGGTCATGATGCTTTCTGGCGTATTAATGGTACTGGTTTCGCCGCTGGTGGCCTGGATGATGTTCTGAAGAAATTCCCCGGTCGCCTGACCGGGGAAGGGTAGAGATTAATGTGCGCGGCCTTGCTCAACGCCAAAGCCTGTCTGGGAACGGATAAACTGCGCACGGAACAGTTCACGCTCACGCGCCCCTTCCGCTGAATTATCGGTTGCCGAGAAGAACCAGATGCCGAGGAATGCCACGGTGATCGAGAACAGCGCCGGGTATTCATACGGGAAGATGGCTTTTTCGTGACCAAGGATCTGTACCCAAATAGTCGGGCCGAGGATCATCAGCACTACAGCGGTAATCAGCCCCAGCCAACCTCCCAGCATCGCACCACGCGTGGTCAGTTTCGACCAGTACATAGAAAGCAGAATGATTGGGAAGTTACAGCTCGCCGCGATGGCAAACGCCAGACCCACCATGAAGGCGATGTTCTGATTTTCAAACAGGACACCGAGGATAATGGCAATCACGCCCAAAATCAGGACGGTGATTTTCGATACCCGCAGCTCTTCACGTTCGGTCGCGCCTTTTTTGAAGACGTTGGCGTAAAGGTCATGCGAAACCGCCGATGCACCTGCCAGCGTCAGACCGGCAACCACCGCGAGGATGGTGGCGAAAGCAACCGCTGAAATAAAGCCGAGGAACAGGTTACCGCCTACCGCATTGGCCAGGTGAACCGCCGCCATGTTGTTACCGCCAATCAGCGCCCCTGCCGCGTCTTTATAGGCCGGATTCGCACCGACCAGCATGATCGCGCCAAAACCGATAATAAAGGTCAGGATATAGAAGTAGCCCATAAATCCGGTGGCGTAGAACACGCTCTTACGCGCTTCACGGGCATCGCTGACCGTAAAGAAGCGCATCAGAATATGCGGTAAGCCAGCCGTACCAAACATCAGCCCCAGCCCCAGCGACAGCGCAGATATTGGATCTTTCACCAGCCCGCCCGGCTTCATGATGTCGACACCTTTCGGGTGCACCGCCATCGCTTCGCTGAACAGATTGTTGAAGCTAAAGCCAACATGTTTCATCACCATAAAGGCCATAAAGCTGGCACCGAACAGCAACAGTACGGCTTTGATAATCTGTACCCAGGTGGTCGCCAGCATTCCGCCGAACAGGACGTACATCATCATCAGTACGCCGACCAGAACCACCGCAATGTGATAGTTAAGGCCAAACAACAGTTCGATCAGTTTACCTGCGCCTACCATCTGGGCGATAAGGTAAAGCGCCACGACCACCAGAGAACCACAGGCCGAAAGAATACGAATCGGCCCTTGTTTCAGACGGTACGAGGCCACATCCGCAAAGGTATAGCGACCGAGGTTACGCAGACGTTCGGCAATCAGGAACAGAATAATTGGCCAGCCCACCAGGAAGCCCAGCGAGTAAATTAAGCCGTCATAGCCGGAGGTAAACACCAGCGCGGAGATGCCCAAAAATGAGGCGGCAGACATATAGTCACCCGCAATCGCCAGCCCGTTCTGGAAACCGGTGATATTGCCGCCTGCGGTGTAGTAGTCATTACGAGAACGTACACGTTTTGACGCCCAGTAGGTAATACCGAGCGTAAACACGACGAAAATCAGGAACATAATAATCGCCTGCCAGTTCGTCGGCTGGCGCTCTACGGCCCCGCTAATAGCATCCGCCGCGTTAGCTGCGAAAGGGAGTGTGGCGGCAAGCGCCGTCAGAACTCTTTTCATGATGCTTGTACCTCATGCAGGACTTCATTATTAAGACGGTCAAATTCGCCGTTCGCCCGCCAGATGTAGATACCAGTGAGAACAAAGGAGATCACAATCACTCCAACACCGACTGGAATCCCGCGTGTGACGCTGGTGTTTGGGTTCAGCGGAGTGCCCAGCCAGCCGGGCGCGAAGGCGATCAGTAAAATAAAGCCGATATAAACTGCCAGCATAATAATCGACAGGATGGTGGCAAACCGTTGCCGTTTTTCGACTAACTCCCTGAAATGCGCATTGTCTTCTATCCGCTGATAAATAGTGCCATTCATCACAGATTCTCCAGAGGTAATGTAGGGATTGTTTTAATTCCCGCTCCCTTATGGGAGAAGGTTATCGCTCAGGTAACCCATTGCCTGATGCGCCGCTGTCGCGTCTTATCCGACCTACAACCGTTGCCGAATGTAGGCCGGATAAGGCGTTTACGCCGCATCCGGCGCTTGAGGGTTACGACGGCATTGCGATAGCCTGCTTCTCTTCAAGCAGCTTCTCGACTACGCCAGGATCGGCAAGCGTCGAGGTATCGCCCAGGTTGCTGGTATCGCCCGCCGCAATTTTGCGCAGAATACGGCGCATAATTTTGCCGGAGCGGGTTTTAGGCAGGGAGTCGGTCCAGTGCAGCACGTCTGGCGTTGCCAGCGGGCCAATCTCTTTACGCACCCAGTTGCGGACTTCTGCGTACAGTTCTGGTGACGGTTCCTCCCCGTGATTAAGCGTGACGTAGGCGTAAATCGCCTGACCTTTAATATTGTGCGGAATACCGACGACAGCGGCTTCGGCTATCTTCGGATGCGCCACCAGCGCCGACTCAATCTCTGCCGTTCCCAGACGGTGACCGGAGACGTTCAACACGTCGTCCACGCGCCCGGTGATCCAGTAATAGCCATCTTCGTCACGACGCGCGCCATCGCCACTGAAATACATATTTTTGAAGGTGGAAAAGTAAGTCTGTTCAAAACGCTCGTGATCGCCAAACAGCGTGCGCGCCTGACCCGGCCAGGAGTCGGTGATCACCAGGCTGCCTTCGGTAGCGCCTTCCAGCGGGTTACCTTCGTTATCGACCAGCGCCGGTTGCACGCCGAAGAACGGACGTGTTGCCGAACCGGCTTTCAGCTCGGTAGCGCCAGGTAGTGGGGTAATCATGAAACCGCCGGTTTCGGTCTGCCACCAGGTATCGACCACCGGACATTTCTCGTTGCCGATCTTCTTCCAGTACCACTCCCACGCTTCTGGGTTAATTGGCTCGCCCACAGAACCAAGAATGCGTAGCGACGAACGATCGGTGCCTTCAATCGCTTTATCGCCTTCCGCCATCAGTGCGCGAATCGCCGTGGGTGCGGTATAGAGAATATTGACCTGATGCTTATCCACCACCTGTGCCATACGGGCAGGCGTCGGCCAGTTCGGTACGCCTTCAAACATCAGCGTGGTTGCCCCGCAGGCCAGCGGACCATACAGCAAGTAACTGTGTCCGGTAACCCAGCCCACATCGGCGGTGCACCAGTAGATATCGCCCGGATGATAATCAAAGACATATTTAAAGGTCAGCGCCGCGTACACCAGATAACCGCCGGTAGTGTGCAGCACGCCTTTCGGCTTACCGGTAGAACCGGAGGTGTAGAGAATAAACAACGGATCTTCGGCGTTTACTTCTTCCGGCTGGTGCTGATCGCTCGCTTGCTCAACCAGGTCGTGCCACCACAGGTCGCGCCCTTCCTGCCAGTCGATTTTCCCGCCAGTACGCTTCAGTACAACCACATGTTCAATGCTGGTGACGTTCGGATTTTTCAGCGCGTCATCGACGTTTTTCTTCAGCGGAATGCTGCGTCCAGCGCGTACACCTTCGTCGGAAGTGATCACCAATCGTGAGTTGGAATCGATAATACGTCCGGCAACGGCTTCCGGCGAGAAGCCGCCGAAAATCACCGAATGCACCGCACCAATGCGGGCGCAGGCCAACATCGCGACTGCGGCTTCCGGCACCATCGGCATATAAATCGCCACCACATCACCTTTTTTAATGCCCAGCTCAAGCAGGGTATTGGCGAAGCGGCAGACGTCGCGGTGCAGCTCTTTATAGCTGATATGTTTGCTCTGGCTGGCGTCATCGCCTTCCCAGATGATAGCAGTGCGATCGCCGTTTTCTTGCAGATGGCGGTCGAGGCAGTTGGCCGCCAGATTTAGCGTGCCGTCCTCGTACCATTTAATGGACACATTACCCGGGGCAAAGGAGGTGTTTTTCACCTTCTGGTAGGGTTTGATCCAGTCGAGAATTTTTCCCTGTTCGCCCCAGAAGGTATCTGGTGCGTTAATAGATTGTTGATACATCGCCTCGTACTGCTGAGGGTTTATCAGGCAACGGTCTGCGATGTTGGCAGGAATGGTGTGTTTGTGAATTTGACTCATGCTTTTGTTCTCCTTGTAGGATGTTAATAATATGTGGCATAAGCGTTAAATGTAGGGGTATTGGCAGTTTTGTTTAGTATTTGGGCGACAGATCACGCAAAAGTAGAATTGTGCAAATAAACGGCAGGGTAATTTTTGAAGGACACCAACAAAAGTTGATTAATTCTTTGAGGAACATGCAGTTATGCATGCTGTTGAAAAAGAGGAAGATACCGACTAACTCTAAAGTGGTATTTTACATGCACTTACAATTGATTAAAGACAACATTCTGAGTGTGGTTATTTGTTACACATAGGGGCGAGCAATGTCATAACAGTGTATGTGCGGTTACTGTTATGAAAAAACAATAAAAACTGCCATTTCCTCAATGGCAAAATTTGGATGAAGCCCCTATGACAAGGATAAAAATAAACGCACGCCGTATCTTCAGCTTATTGATTCCTTTTTTCTTTTTCACTTCTGTTCACGCTGAACAAACGGCCGCTCCCGCGAAACCTGTAACTGTGGAAGCGAAGAATGAAACCTTTGCCCCGCAGCACCCCGATCAATATCTCTCCTGGAAAGCCACCTCGGAACAATCAGAGCGTGTTGACGCACTGGCGGAAGATCCACGTCTGGTGATCCTGTGGGCGGGGTATCCCTTCTCACGCGATTACAACAAGCCGCGTGGACATGCCTTTGCTGTGACCGATGTACGTGAAACTTTGCGTACCGGTGCGCCGAAAAACGCTGAAGATGGTCCGCTACCGATGGCATGCTGGAGTTGTAAAAGCCCGGATGTAGCGCGTCTGATCCAGAAAGACGGTGAAGATGGCTACTTCCACGGTAAATGGGCGCGCGGCGGCCCGGAAATCGTCAACAATTTAGGTTGTGCCGATTGCCATAACACTGCCTCACCAGAGTTCGCCAAAGGCAAGCCGGAGTTAACCCTTTCCCGTCCGTATGCGGCTCGCGCGATGGACGCCATTGGTAAACCTTTTGAGAAAGCCGGACGTTTCGACCAGCAATCGATGGTTTGCGGTCAGTGCCATGTGGAGTATTACTTCGACGGCAAAAACAAAGCCGTTAAATTCCCGTGGGATGACGGCATGAAAGTCGAAAACATGGAGCAGTATTACGACAAAATTGCCTTCTCTGACTGGACTAACTCCCTGTCGAAAACGCCAATGCTGAAAGCGCAGCACCCGGAATATGAAACCTGGAGTGCGGGCATTCACGGCAAAAATAACGTGACCTGTATCGACTGCCATATGCCAAAAGTGCAGAACGCCGAAGGCAAACTCTACACCGACCATAAAATTGGCAATCCGTTTGATAACTTCGCCCAGACTTGTGCGAACTGCCATACCCAGGACAAAGCCACGCTGCAAAAAGTGGTCGCGGAGCGTAAACAGTCGATTAACGACCTGAAAATCAAGGTCGAAGATCAACTGGTTCACGCCCACTTCGAAGCGAAAGCGGCGCTGGATGCTGGCGCGACGGAAGCCGAAATGAAGCCGATTCAGGACGATATCCGTCATGCTCAGTGGCGTTGGGATCTGGCGATCGCTTCCCACGGCATTCATATGCACGCGCCGGAAGAAGGTCTGCGGATGCTTGGCACGGCGATGGATAAAGCGGCGGATGCGCGTACCAAACTGGCGCGTTTGCTGGCGACCAAAGGCATCACCCATGAAATCCAGATCCCGGATATCTCGACCAAAGAGAAAGCCCAGCAGGCCATTGGCCTGAACATGGAACAAATCAAGGCCGAGAAGCAGGACTTCATCAAAACGGTGATCCCACAGTGGGAAGAGCAGGCACGTAAAAACGGTCTGTTAAGCCAATAACCCCCGTTCCGCCTCGCAAGGGGCGGAAAACACAATGGAGTGAATATGAGCGTATTACGTTCGTTATTAACTGCCGGGGTGCTGGCGTCGGGCCTGTTGTGGAGCCTGAACGGAATTACCGCTACCCCTGCGGCGCAGGCATCTGGTGATCGCTACGAAGTTACCCAGCAGCGTAACCCGGATGCCGCCTGTCTGGACTGTCATAAGCCAGACACCGAAGGTATGCATGGCAAACATGCTTCCGTTATCAACCCGAATAATAAATTGCCGGTTACCTGCACCAACTGTCACGGCCAGCCGTCACCGCAACACCGCGAAGGGGTGAAAGATGTGATGCGCTTTAACGAGCCGATGTACAACGTTGGTGAGCAGAACAGTGTTTGTATGTCCTGCCATCTGCCGGAACAGTTGCAAAAAGCGTTCTGGCCGCACGATGTCCACGTGACTAAAGTGGCGTGCGCCAGCTGCCATTCCCTGCATCCACAGCAAGATACGATGCAGACGTTAAGTGACAAAGGACGGATTAAGATTTGCGTCGATTGCCACAGCGATCAGCGCACCAATCCGAACTTTAACCCGGCGTCTGTTCCGTTGCTTAAGGAGCAGCCATGACCTGGTCTCGTCGCCAGTTTCTCACCGGCGTCGGCGTGCTGGCAGCCGTCAGCGGCACCGCAGGACGCGTGGTGGCGAAAACGTTGAATATCAATGGCGTGCGTTACGGCATGGTGCATGACGAGTCGTTATGCATCGGCTGTACCGCCTGTATGGATGCTTGTCGGGAAGTAAACAAGGTGCCGGAAGGTGTCTCGCGCCTGACGATTATTCGTAGCGAGCCACTGGGCGAATTTCCTGATGTGAAATATCGCTTCTTCCGTAAGTCTTGCCAGCACTGCGACCATGCGCCGTGCGTTGACGTCTGCCCGACCGGCGCGTCTTTTCGCGATGCCGCCAGCGGGATTGTCGATGTTAATCCGGATCTCTGCGTCGGTTGTCAGTACTGCATCGCCGCTTGTCCGTACCGCGTGCGCTTTATCCATCCGGTCACAAAGACGGCGGACAAATGTGATTTCTGCCGTAAGACCAATTTACAGGCCGGTAAGCTGCCCGCGTGCGTTGAAGCTTGCCCGACGAAAGCACTGACGTTTGGCAATCTGGACGATCCTAACAGTGAGATTTCGCAACTGCTGCGCCAGAAGCCCTCTTACCGCTACAAGCTGGCGCTGGGAACCAAACCGAAGCTGTACCGCGTACCGTTTAAATACGGGGAGGTGAGTCAATGACGCAGGCTTCCGCATTTCATTTTGAATCACTGGTGTGGGACTGGCCGATTGCCATTTATCTGTTTTTGGTGGGGATTTCTGCCGGGCTGGTGACGCTGGCGGTGTTGCTGCGTCGCTTCTACCCGCAGGCGGGCGGCGCAGACAGTACGTTGCTGCGTACCACGCTGATTGTCGGGCCTGGCGCGGTGATCCTCGGTCTGTTGATCCTCGTCTTCCACCTGACGAGACCGTGGATCTTCTGGAAGCTGATGTTCCACTACAGTTTTACCTCGGTGATGTCGATGGGGGTAATGCTGTTTCAGCTCTACATGGTGGTGCTGGTGCTGTGGCTGGCGAAAATCTTTGAACACGATTTGCTTGCCCTGCAACAACGCTGGTTGCCGAAGCTGGGGATCGTGCAAAAGGTTCTGAACCTGCTGACGCCCGTTCATCGCGGACTGGAAACGCTGATGCTGGTGCTGGCGGTGCTGCTGGGGGCTTATACTGGCTTTCTGCTGTCGGCGCTGAAATCGTATCCGTTCCTCAATAACCCGATCCTGCCGGTGCTGTTCCTGTTCTCCGGCATCTCGTCCGGTGCGGCGGTGGCGCTGATCGCCATGGCGATACGCCAGCGCAGTAATCCGCATTCCACGGAAGCGCACTTTGTTCACCGTATGGAAATCCCTGTGGTATGGGGTGAAATCTTCCTGCTGGTGGCGTTTTTTGTCGGCCTGGCGCTGGGCGATGACGGTAAAGTGCGTGCACTGGTGGCGGCGTTGGGCGGCGGTTTCTGGACGTGGTGGTTCTGGCTTGGTGTCGCCGGGCTGGGGCTGATTGTGCCAATGTTGCTCAAACCGTGGGTGAATCGCAGTTCCGGCATTCCTGCCGTGCTGGCGGCGTGTGGAGCCAGCCTGGTCGGTGTGTTGATGCTGCGTTTTTTCATTCTCTACGCCGGACAGCTGACGGTGGCGTAAACCAGAAAAGAGGTGGTTTCTGGACGTATTCCTTCCTGAAGTCGGTTTTCTGGCGTTGTTGTTAAGTCTTGGGGTCAACGTGTTGACCCCGTTGACAACCTTCGCGGGTGTGCGGTTGCGCTGGCCTGCGATGATGCGGCTCACCAGCATCGGCATTCTGGCGCAGTTCGCGCTCCTGCTGCTCGCCTTTGGCGTGCTGACGTATTGTTTTCTCACCAGCGATTTTTCGGTCATTTATGTCGCCCAACATAGTTACAGCCTGCTGTCGTGGGAACTTAAACTGGCGGCGGTGTGGGGCGGCCATGAAGGTTCGTTGCTACTTTGGGTGCTGCTACTTTCCGCCTGGAGCGCGCTGTTTGCCTGGCATTATCGGCAGCAAACCGATCCGTTATTTCCGCTGACGTTAGCCGTTTTATCTCTCATGCTCGCCGCGCTGCTACTGTTTGTGGTGCTGTGGTCCGATCCCTTTGTACGGATATTTCCGCCAGCAATCGAAGGCCGCGATCTCAATCCGATGCTGCAACATCCCGGTCTTATCTTTCATCCGCCGCTGCTCTATCTCGGCTATGGCGGTTTGATGGTGGCGGCGAGTGTGGCGCTGGCGAGTCTACTGCGCGGCGAGTTTGATGCGGCCAGCGCCCGAATTTGCTGGCGCTGGGCGTTACCTGGCTGGAGTGCATTAACGGCGGGGATCATCCTCGGTTCCTGGTGGGCCTACTGCGAACTGGGCTGGGGCGGCTGGTGGTTCTGGGATCCGGTGGAAAACGCCTCTTTATTACCCTGGCTTTCTGCCACTGCGCTGCTGCACAGTTTGTCCCTGACACGCCAGCGGGGGATTTTCCGCCACTGGTCGCTGTTACTGGCGATAGTTACTCTGATGCTGTCGCTGCTGGGCACCTTAATTGTCCGTTCTGGCATTCTGGTTTCGGTTCATGCGTTCGCGCTGGATAACGTCCGCGCCGTGCCGTTGTTCAGCCTGTTTGCACTGATTAGCCTTGCGTCTTTGGCTCTGTATGGCTGGCGAGCGCGGGACGGTGGCCCGGCGGTGCGTTTTTCGGGGTTATCGTGGGAAATGTTAATCCTCGCTACGCTGTTGCTGTTTTGCGCAGTGCTACTGATCGTGCAGGTGGGAACGCTCTACCCGATGATTTACGGCCTGCTGGGCTGGGGACGCCTCTCCGTTGGCGCGCCGTATTTTAACCGCGCGACGTTACCGTTTGGTCTGTTGATGCTGGTGGTGATTGTGCTGGCGACGTTTGTCTCTGGCAAACGCGCGCAGCTTCCGGCGCTGGTAGCTCATGCGGGCGTGCTGTTATTTGCCGCCGGGATCGTGGTCTCCAGCGTCAGCCGTCAGGAGATCAGCCTGAATTTACAGCCGGGTCAGCAGGTGACGCTGGCAGGATACACCTTCCGTTTTGAGCGCCTCGATCTACAAGCCAAAGGTAATTACACCAGCGAAAAAGCGATAGTGGCGTTATTTGACCATCAGCAACGCATTGGTGAACTGACACCGGAGCGGCGTTTTTACGAAGCACGTCGTCAGCAAATGATGGAGCCGTCAATTCGCTGGAACGGCATCCATGACTGGTATGCGGTCATGGGTGAAAAAACCGGAGCGGATCGTTACGCTTTTCGTTTGTATGTACAAAGCGGTGTGCGCTGGATCTGGGGGGGAGGATTGTTGATGATTGCGGGCGCATTGTTAAGCGGATGGCGGGGGAGGAAGCGCGATGAATAAAGGACTTCTCACGCTACTGCTGTTATTTACCTGTTTTGCGCGCGCTCAGGTTGTAGACACCTGGCAATTCGCCAATCCGCAACAACAGCAACAGGCGTTAAATATTGCCAGCCAGTTACGTTGTCCGCAGTGCCAAAATCAGAACTTACTGGAATCCAACGCGCCGGTGGCAGTCAGTATGCGCCATCAGGTTTACAGCATGGTGGCGGAGGGGAAGAACGAAGTCGAAATCATTGGCTGGATGACCGAACGCTACGGAGATTTTGTTCGCTATAACCCACCGTTAACGGGTCAGACGCTGGTGTTGTGGGCGCTGCCTGTGGTGTTGTTACTGCTGATGGCACTGATCCTCTGGCGAGTGAGGGCGAAGCGATGAAACAGCCCAAAATACCGGTGAAAATGCTGACAATACTCACGATTTTGATGCTATTTCTCTGTGTCGGCAGTTATCTGTTAAGCCCAAAATGGCAGGCGGTACGTGCGGAGTATCAGCGTCAGCGCGATCCGCTACATCAGTTTGCCAGCCAGCAAACCCCGGAAGCGCAGCTTCAGGTATTGCAGGATAAAATCCGCGCTAATCCACAAAACAGCGAACAATGGGCGTTACTGGGCGAGTACTATCTGTGGCAAAACGATTACAGCAATTCGCTGCTGGCGTACCGTCAGGCGTTGCAACTACGTGGTGAGAACGCTGAACTGTATGCGGCGCTGGCGACGGTGCTTTATTACCAGGCCAGCCAGCATATGACCGCCCAGACTCGCGCAATGATCGACAAAGCCCTCGCGCTGGACGAAAACGAAATTACCGCCCTGATGCTGCTGGCTTCCGATGCGTTTATGCAGGCGAATTACGCGCAAGCCATCGAACTATGGCAAAAAGTGATGGATCTCAACTCACCCCGGATCAACCGGACACAGCTGGTCGAGTCGATTAATATGGCGAAACTGTTGCAGCGGAGATCGGATTAATCATCTGGTGATGAAGATTATGTTATTGAGCTGCATAAAAAATAATCGAATGAACATATGGCAAAAATAATCACCAATCAGTATTATTGCAGATTAAACAAATAAAAATCTTTCCATAACAAATGGTTATTCATTAATCCTGCCATAAACTCGCGTTATTATGCATTAATGCAGCGAAAAGCTCTGTTGTTAAAGGGTTGCGCAACATACCGCGCAAATGATACTGATCATAAGCGTTAAAAAAATCTACAAACCAACGCAACACAATTCATGCCCTGGCAGTATGTCACGTTCTCGCGTTTCTGAACGGGGAACGGTGCTCCATTGAGGAAGTCATTCATATGAAAAATATAAAATTCAGCCTGGCCTGGCAGATTCTGTTTGCTATGGTGCTGGGCATTCTCCTGGGAAGCTACCTGCACTACCATAGCGACAGTCGCGAATGGCTGGTCGTCAATTTGCTCTCTCCGGCGGGTGATATCTTCATCCACCTGATCAAAATGATTGTTGTGCCGATTGTGATCTCCACGCTGGTGGTAGGTATCGCGGGTGTTGGTGATGCCAAACAGCTTGGGCGTATTGGCGCGAAAACCATTATCTACTTTGAAGTGATCACCACCGTCGCCATCATTCTGGGGATCACTCTGGCAAACGTCTTCCAGCCCGGTGCCGGGGTGGATATGTCGCAGCTGGCGACCGTCGATATCTCGAAATATCAGAGCACTACGGAAGCGGTACAAAGCAGTTCCCACGGCATTATGGGCACGATTTTGTCGCTGGTGCCGACGAACATTGTGGCGTCGATGGCGAAAGGCGAAATGCTGCCGATCATCTTCTTCTCGGTGCTGTTTGGTCTGGGGCTTTCCTCCCTGCCCGCGACGCATCGTGAACCGCTGGTGACCGTGTTCCGCTCCATCTCTGAAACCATGTTTAAAGTGACTCACATGGTGATGCGTTATGCACCGGTGGGTGTGTTTGCGCTGATTGCGGTGACGGTGGCTAACTTTGGTTTCTCTTCTCTGTGGCCACTGGCGAAACTGGTGCTGCTGGTGCATTTCGCCATTCTGTTCTTCGCGCTGGTAGTGCTGGGAATTGTGGCGCGCCTGTGCGGGTTAAGCGTCTGGATCCTGATTCGTATTCTGAAAGATGAGCTGATTCTGGCGTACTCCACTGCCAGCTCTGAAAGCGTACTGCCGCGAATTATTGAGAAGATGGAAGCCTACGGAGCACCGGCGTCGATCACCAGCTTCGTGGTGCCGACCGGTTACTCCTTTAACCTCGATGGTTCGACGCTGTATCAAAGTATTGCCGCTATCTTTATCGCGCAGTTGTATGGAATTGACCTGTCTATCTGGCAGGAAATCATTCTGGTGCTGACGCTGATGGTGACCTCGAAAGGGATTGCTGGCGTGCCTGGCGTGTCGTTTGTGGTGCTGCTGGCAACGCTGGGTAGTGTCGGTATTCCGCTGGAAGGTCTGGCGTTTATTGCCGGTGTTGACCGTATCCTCGACATGGCGCGTACCGCGCTGAACGTGGTGGGTAATGCGCTGGCTGTGCTGGTCATTGCCAAGTGGGAACACAAATTTGACCGCAAAAAGGCGATGGCCTACGAACGTGAAATGCTGGGCAAATTTGATAAGACTGCGGATCAGTAATTGAAGATTGCCGGGGGGTATATCCACCCGGCAATGTATGGATGCCTGATGCGACGCTGTCGCGTCTTATCAGGCCTACGCCAGACAGAGCAATAGCCTGATTTAGCGTGATTTTGTAGGTCGGATAAGGCGTTTACGCCGCATCCGACATCAATGCCTGATGCGACGCTTGCCGCGTCTTATCAGGCCTACGCCAGACAGTGCAATAGCCTGATTTAGCGTGATTTTTGTAGGTCGGATAAGGCGTTTACGCCGCATCCGACATCAACGCCTGATGCGACGCTTAACGCGTCTTATCAGGCCTATCTTAACCGTTGGTTAATTTTTCAAACTCTTCACATCCGGTATCAAACCCTTCCATACAGCTCAGGTTCAACCAATGCAGCGCCTTTTGTTTGTTCTTCTCGATAAAACCCTCTTCACCGTTTAAGAACATCATCCCCGCCCAGTACTCGGAATAACCGGTACGGGAAATCGCGGAGCTGCGTTTGAAATACCAGGTTGCTTTGTCGTCGTCAGCCGTGATGCCTACGCCGTTGGCGTAAATCAAGCCAAGCAGCATCTGGGCATCAACGGCGGTATCATTCTCTAAATCTTCCGAGGCGTTTTCTAACAGCGAAATCGCCTTCGGATAATCTGGTTTACCCGCCTGGCTATTAACCAGAATATGCGCCAGCGTCACTTCACCTTCTTTACTGCCCGCCTGCGCTGCTTTCTCGGCGAGCACTTTTGCTTGTGGATAGTCCAGACTGACCGGATTGGTGATTTTGATCTGCGCTAACAGCGCGCAGGCATCAGCATCACCGCTGTCGGCGGCTTTCTGTGCCCAATATTCGGCTTTGCTCAAATCGCCGGAGCTAAACCAGCTGTCGGCAAGAAAATATTGTGCGCGTCGATCCCCGGCCTCTGCTGCCTTTAAATACTGGCTGCCAGGCTCGGAGTCGTTCGCGTGGGCAAAGAATGTCAAAAACAACATCAATGCGATAATTTTTTTCATTTTGATAATACGATTGGGTAGGGAGTAACCAGTATAAAGAGTTCGAATGGATAAAAAAACAGCCTCCGAAAGGAGGCTGTAAGAGGGACTGATTTACGCCAGTGCCGCTTCGCGCAGGCGAGTTTTCAACTTGTTGTACTCGTCAATCACGTACTGCTCGGCGGCGCGCTGATCGGCGATCGGCTCGACGCGCACGGCGCAGTATTTGTACTCCGGCGTTTTCGTAATCGGGCTTAAGTTCTCGGTAACCAGCTCGTTACAGGCACCAATCCACCACTGGTAAGTCATGTAAATCGCCCCTTTGTTCGGACGATCGCTGACCTGCGCACGGGTGATAATTTTGCCTTTACGCGAGTGCACCCAAACCAATGCCTCATCTTCAATACCCAGACGTTTGGCGTCTTCGGTATTAATTTGTGCGTAGCCAGGTTCATCAGCCAGCGCCGCCAGCGCCGCACAGTTACCAGTCATCGAACGACAAGAGTAGTGACCGACTTCACGCACCGTTGACAGCACCATCGGGTACTCGTCGGTGAGTTTGTCGATTGGCGCTACCCAGTCGCAGGTGAAGAACTGCGCCAGACCGTTCGGGGTATCAAACTTCTCTTTAAACAGATAAGAAGTCCCCTGATCGGCATCTGAAGTATCGCGGCAAGGCCACTGAATGAAGCCCAGTTCGCCCATTTTCTCGTAAGTCGCACCGTAGAAATCCGGGCACAGATGACGCAACTCATCCCAGATCTCCTGGGTGTTGTTGTAGTGCATCGGATAACCCATACGGGTGGCGATTTCACTGATGATTTGCCAGTCCGTTTTCAGATCCCATTTCGGTTCAACTGCTTTGAAGAAACGCTGGAAGCCACGGTCAGCCGCAGTAAACACGCCTTCATGCTCGCCCCACGAGGTTGACGGTAAAATAACATCCGCCGCCGACGCGGTTTTGGTCATAAAGATGTCCTGAACGATGACCAGTTCCAGATCTTCAAAGGCTTTACGTACTGCCGACAGTTCCGCGTCCGTTTGTAGCGGATCTTCGCCCATAATGTACGCCGCACGGACTTCGCCATGCGCTGCGCGGTGCGGCAGTTCGCTGATGCGATAACCGGTATGGGCCGGCAGGCTTTCCACGCCCCAGGCTTTGGCGAATTTCTCGCGGTTAGCCGGATCTTTCACGTACTGATAGCCCGGATACGTATCCGGCAGCGCGCCCATATCGCAGGCACCCTGCACGTTGTTCTGACCACGAACCGGGTTAACGCCCGCATGTGGCTTACCGAGGTTACCGGTCAGCATCGCGAGGCTGGTCAGAGAACGCACGGTTTCCACGCCCTGATAGAACTGGGTAACACCCATGCCCCACAGAATGGATGCGCTTTCGGCCTGGGCATACATCCGCGCCGCCTGACGAATCTCACTGGCGCTGACGCCGGTGATATCTTCAACCGACTCCGGCGTGTAGCCTTCAACGATTTTACGATACTCTTCAAAGCCTTCTGTGCGAGAAGCGACGAACGCTTTGTCGTACAGATTTTCTTCAATAATGACATGGCCCATCGCATTCAACAGCGCGATGTTCGAGCCGTTTTTCAGTGCGATGTGCATGTCAGCAATGCGCGCGGTTTCAATTTTGCGCGGATCGCAGACGATAATTTTCGCCCCGTTACGTTTAGCGTTAATTACGTGATTCGCCACGATTGGGTGGGAATCTGCCGGGTTGTACCCGAAAACGAACACTAAATCGGTATTATCAATTTCGTTAATGGCATTGCTCATTGCGCCGTTACCGACCGATTGGTGCAGACCTGCAACCGATGGGCCGTGTCAGACGCGAGCGCAGCAGTCAACGTTATTAGTACCAATAACGGCGCGCGCAAATTTTTGCATTACATAGTTGGTTTCGTTACCCGTACCACGCGAGGAGCCGGTCGTCTGGATGGCATCCGGACCGTACTTCTCTTTGATGGCGCTCAGGCGCTCGGCAACGTAATTCAGTGCCTCATCCCAGGAAACAGGTTCGAGTTTGCCGCCACGCTGGCGACGGATCATGGGGGTTTTCAGGCGCGGGGTCAGGATCTGGGTATCGTTAATGAAATCCCAGCCATAATAACCCTTCAGACACAGAGTACCCTGGTTGGTTTTCCCCTGCGCTGCCTCCGCCCGGACGATTTTGCCGTTATCGACGACCAGGTTGATTTTGCAACCTGATGCGCAATATGGGCAAACCGTGACGACTTTTTTCATCGGTCTCGCTCCAGTTAATCAAATCACGCATACGCGCTCTCGACTACAGTATGCATCTTTTATGCCACATTTTATTTGGGGACATTCCTTGATATTACGGGCACTATTTATTCAAAACTCTGACGAAAAACAGGCTGTCGTCAGTTTTGACGTGACGAAACGAAATACCGCGTGACAGCCATCACGCGGCAGACATTTTATTTTTTCTCGATGCCGGGAGCCGCCTGATACCCGCCGCCCAGCGATTTCATCAACTGAATGCTTTGGATCACGCGGCGGCTATCCAGCATCAGTAATGACATCTCTTCGGCAAGCACCGGCAATTCGGCTTCGGTTGCCTGTAAGCGGCTGGTTAAACCGCGCTTGTAGGCGGCGTCGGCGGCGCGCTGGGTGAAGCGGGTCGCTTCTACGCGTTCTGCCTGCATCTTCCGCTCGTCATTCAGCGTTTGCAGACGCGTGCCATTGACTGCAACGTCGCGCACTGCGTTCAGCACGGACTGGTTGTAACGTTCAATCATCATGTTGCTGGCGGCACGAGTGCCTTCGAGATTGGCATTCAACCGTCCACCGTCAAACAGCGGCAATTTCAGGCCTGGAATGAAGTTGAACTGGCGACTGCTTTTTTTGAATAAGGTATCCAGGTGGATGGAATCCAGGCCGAAAAACGCTTTGATATCAAAGCTTGGGTAGAACAGCGCCCGCGCGGAATCCACCTGATTTAATGACGCCTGAACATACCAGCGCATGGCTTGCAGATCCGGACGTCTGGCGAGCAACTCATAAGAGAGTGTCGCCGGAATGCCGGTCTGTACCTGTGGTAACGCCACTGGTTTGATCTCCGGCATATCGCTGGCGCCCGCGCCAGTCAATGCGCGCAGAGATTCTCGTGTTTCAGTGATTTGCCCTTTGACGGCAGCAATTTGTTTATCGACCGCCAGAATCTGCGCCCGCGCGCCGTGGAACGGTACTTGCGCTTCCAGGCCGTGCGCCACTTTGCTCTGATGCGCTTTCACCGCGTAATCAATCACGCTGCGGGTTTGCTCTAACAGATCGAGCATCTGGTAGCTGGCCTGCATACTGTAATAAAGCTGCGCTACGCCTGTAGTGAGCGACAGTTCCACTGCCGCAGTTTCTGCCAGCGCGGCGTTATGCGCGCCAATGGCGGCGGCAACCGCTGAGCGATGTACGCCCCATAAATCGAGATCCAGTCCAGCAAATAAACCTACGGTGGCTTCGGTGTAGTACGGACCATCCATTCCCAGTGCGGGCGCATCCATCGCATAAGGGCTTAAAAAGCCGTTGGCAGAGACGCGCTGGCGGTTGAGCATCCCTAACGCCGCCACCTGCAATTGTGAACCAGCATCTAACAAATCTGCCTGCGACTGCGCTTTTTCTTCCCGCAATTTCGCTTCGGCGAGGGTGTGAGAACCGCTTAACGTCCGTTGGATCAGCGCATCCAGTTGTGGATCATTAAACTGTCTCCACCACTGCGCTTGCGGCCAGCCGGAACTGGCAAGATGAATATCATCGGCAAGTTTGATCTGCTCTGGTTTAAGCTGTTGATGAGGGGCTGAATCCTTACGCACTAACGCACAGCCGGAAATCAGCGTCGTGCTGCCGAGAATGCTGCACAACAACAAGCGTGAAAGTTGACGATTGATCATTGAGTGGCTCCTTGTGCCTGTTCCGTGGCGGGCGTTAATGCCGGGGCTGTCCAGTCTGGCAAGCGGGCGATGAGCTGACAGACGTGTTGCTCCTGTTTTAATAAGGTGGGCAGGATGGCCTGCGAGGCGGGTATCTCTTCAAGCGTTATTTGAGGAGAACGGCTGAGCGCGGTTGCCAGACCGGCAGCGTATTTCTCCAGTGCGTCGGCAAAGTGGCTGGCTCTGTCCGGCTGGAGCGCGTGATCCAGCGCCTGAGCCGAGTTCCAGGTGGCATCCCAGGCGTGAAGAATGTCGCGTCCCTGACGAATAACTGTTTGCGAGCGTTCAATCAGTAAGGCGCGTTCATCGCCGTCCAGTTGACGTTCAAGCGCCACGCGTTGGCACATTTCTTCACAGGCATTAAACGCCGCATGTAGACCTATACGAATTTGCAGATAAGTGCGCAGAGCCGTGACTTCCTGCTGGCGCGGGATACGCATCAGTTTGCTTAACATACCCAGCGCGCCAGCCAGTTTTTGCGGCAGTGCACGCGCTTCGCTTTCAGGCCAGACAAAGGTGTAAATCACCGCCGATACCGCCGTACCGATAAGAATGCCGATGGCACGATCGCGTATTTCCACCAGGTCGTAAACCGGACCAAAGACGTTTTCGAGCGTGGCGAGAGCAAAGGTCACCACCATCTGCGTGCCGATATAAGAAGAACGCTCAGAGCTGGTGGCGAACCACGCGCCCACCAGGAAAATCGGTGCCAGTACGAGCAGCAATTCGACAATGTTGTCCAGCCATGGCATGACCAGTAGCGTAAACAGCAACGCCAGAATTGCACCACAAAAAGCTCCGCCAAAACGTAGCGCCATCTTCTGGTACGAAGAACCGATATTGGGGTTAGCGACGATCACGCAGGTCAGCATACAGGTGTGAATGCCTTCCCAGTCCACGCCGCTGTAGAAGGTGTAACAGATCAAACAGGCCAGCAGCGTTTTTACCGCGTAACGCATATAGTCCGGATTAGTAAAGGCATCGGCGACCATTGACGGCGGTTTGGCGGCGGGCGTTGGCGGCGTGTGCGGGTCCATCTGACCAAGCTGTAACAGTGTCTGGCAAATATTCTCCAGGTTACATTCCCGTGCCGCCATCGCTTCATCTTCACTAAGCCGCCAGTCGCTTTGCCAGCACTGCCCTTTGGCAATAGCATGTTGCAGCTTGTTGATTTCAATGGCTAATTTTTGCCGAAACTCAATGATCGCCTGCGAATCAGCAAAAGAGGTGGGATCGTAGCGATTCAGCGTCGAGTAAATGTAGGTTACCGTTGCCACGCAGCTTTGCCACCATGCATTATGGGTTCGCCAGTCGGCGTCGTCCGCGAGGCAAAAGACATTCAGTTTTTGCAGCGCCAGCGCCTCTCTTTCAATCCGCGTTTCGGGTAGCGGCGCAAGGCTTTCTGTCAGGTGACGTACCGCGTCATCAAGCCGATCATTAAGCGCCTGATGCATCTGCGTAATAGCGCGGCTGGGAAACCACAGCACGCCGATTAACGTCATCAGCAAGGTTGGATAGAGGCCGACAACGATACACCACAGCGTTAAGCGCACGACCACTTCCGGATAGTCGAGCATGGCGGGGAAGGTTTGCCCGTAAATGGCGACAATGGCGACGGCGAAAAAGACCAGTCCCAGCCGATGGGTGCGCATCAAAAACATGCAGCCCATCAGGACAGGACCTGCGATGATCAATCTGATCAACGGTTCGCCGTATGACCATTTGTAGATCAAAAACAGGCTGCCGATCTCCAGCACCGTGGCAACCACAAACAAGATCGCCACAAATTTGGTGTAAAACGCGTTCGACTGAATACCGTAAAACAGCACCGCTAGTGATAACGCCACGAAGGGGATCTCGAAGGTCATTGAGATCAGAATCACCAGCAGGCAGCCTACCCAGAGCTGCACGGTCTGCGGCACACGACCAGGTCGCCGCTCGCTTAACTCTTCATGAAAGAACGCCAGCAGCCTGACCACCGGTAATGGCAGGGAGTTGAGCGCGCTCATTATTGCGGCTCAAGATTAGCGACTGCCGACGCGCCAATACGGAACATTTCCGGGTCAGGTTTATCGACCATGATTTTGACCGGAAAACGCTGGGCAACGCGAACCCAGTTAATAGAGCGAGACACTTTCGGCAGGCCGCCCAGCACCAGACCGCCGTCATCCGGCAGCACGCCGTAGCCAATGGAATCCACTTTACCCTCGAAGGTTTTGCCGCTGTCGCTCATCAGGCGAATCGTCGCAGGCGTACCGGCATGAATATTTTTCAGATCGGTTTCGCGGAAGTTGGCGATAACGTACCAGTGACGAGTGTCGATTAGCGTGAAAATAGGGCGCATGGCAGAAGCAAATTGCCCAACCGAGGTTTTGAGGGAAATGACCCGACCATCAAACGGCGCGCGGACGGTTGCCATTTCCAGATGCAGTTTGGTTAGCGCGATATCCGCTTCCACCGCCGCACGTTGGGCGACCAGCGCATCGACGCCGCTGACGCCGCTGGCGGCTGACTGCGCCTGTAACAATACGGCATTAAGATCCGCTTCTGCGGCGCGCTGCGCCGTTCTTGCACGGTCAACGTCTTCCGCTGAGACAAAACCTTCTTTCAGTAATGGCTCGGTGCGGCGTAATGTATCTGTGGCCTGTTTCGCGGCGGCACGGGCTTTTTCTACCGTGGCATTAACCGAGTCGGCACCAAACTGTTGCGCGTCAACGCTACGCTGGGTGAGCATAATTTGCTTATCCAGCGCCGCGAGGGAGGCTTCGGCTTTCGCCAGATTCGCTTCGTATGGGCGAGGGTCGATGCGGAACAGCAAATCGCCCTGTTTGACTGCCTGGTTGTCTGTGACTGCCAGTTCCACAATACGACCGCTGACTTCCGGCACTACATCGATGGTATCGGCAGAAGCATAAGCGTCGTTGGTTGATGGCGCACTGTCTACGCGCCAGATAACGAAAACGAGGGCAACAAGCGCCAGCGCAACGACCAGCAGGGCAGGGATCTTACTGCGAGGAGCTTTTTTCGGCGTACTTTCCATGAGCGCATCTCAAATAGATTAGAAAAATGCCAGCCAGAACAGCATGGCGTAGAGAGCAAAAAGGGCGGTATAAATAATTCCGACAAATGCCAGATTGATATTTGCCCTCTGAATAATTCGCCTCGTGATGAGTGTCACAATAAGGCTGGCAATAGCGCAGAAAAACCAGCTGGGATAATAAGCGCCAATCACCGGGATCGCCGGAGATAATGAGCATCCCGAAACCATGATGACGGGAATTATCCAGGCTGCTTTTTTGAATTGCATCACCATGCGAGAGAGAACTGTTGGCATAATAAATACATCCTGTCTGCTGCGAACAATATCTGTAGTGAATATCAATATCCATTGAAGGCGTCAGTATGGCTATTTTCTTGATGAATAAAAATAGCTTTATTCAGCCACCGCATTCATAACTTATATATATTGTGTATTAATTTTCTGTATGTATTTTTAATATAAATACTTTCGGGGGCTTGAATGCCCCCGAAAATGAGTGGAATTAATTCGGGGTTACAATATTCACCCACAAATCGAAATTATCCAGACAAGCAATAATTTCTTCCAGTTTCGCACCATTGCCAATAATTTTGGCTTTCTTCGCTTTTACCAGATCCGCCATTTTTGCCTGTCCGGTCAGCACGGCGTGCAGATCTTCACGGCTAATGTAGAAGGACGCATTGGCTTGCGGTTGCAGCGTTTTACGGTAGTTAAGCACGCTATCGTTCAGGGTCAGGTTGAGGTTATCGCCGTTACTCATATTGAAGTTCAGGCTGATGTTCTTCCCGGCGGCTTTTTCGCTATCGAGGCGAACAGCCATAAAGTCGAACAGCATTTCGACCGACATCCCGCGAATGGTATCCGGGGAACCGGTGGTGCCGTGGCTGAACTTATGTACCCCTTCGCGCAGCTCTTTCGCGCCAGTCAGGTAGAAACCGCGCCAGGTGGCTGACTCCGCCTGATAACCAAGCTGTTCAAAGTTATTGGCTTGCAGATTCTTCGCCACGTGGTCGCCCGGATTGGCGGCAATCACCTGTTTCAGTAACTCTGCCGACCAGCGATAATCTCCCTGCTTGTTTGCTTCTTGCGCCAGGCTGATGACGCGTGCGGAACCGCCCAACGCCTGTACATAACGTTTACCCATCTCCACCTGACCATACGGATGCAGGTTTGCCGGGTTACCGTCGTAATAGCCGAGGTAGAAGTTATATACCGCACGGGCGTTGTGGCTGACAGAACCGTAATAGCCACGGCTGGCCCAGTTATTGGCAAGCGCAGGTGGCAGCTTAATCATGTCGCCGATTTCATTCATGGTGTAGCCCTGGTTTGCCAGGTGCAGGGTCTGGTCGTGAATGTACTTGATAGTATCGCGATATTTACCAATATAATCATTGATATGCTTATTGCCCCATACCGGCCAGGTGTGCGGCATAAACAGGACTTCCGCTTCGTTACCCCACATATCCAGCGTTTCGTTCAGGTACTCGGTCCATTTGCTGGTATCGCGGGTTTTCGCGCCGCGCAGAGTGTAGAAGTTGTGCAGGGTATGAGTGGCGTTCTCGGCGGTACACAGGGCTTTCAGTGCCGGAATATAGAAGTGCATTTCCGCTGGCGCTTCGCTGCCTGGGGTCATCAGGAAGTCAAACTCCAGGCCGTCGATAATCATCTTCTCGCCAGTTCTGACGATCGTTTTGGTTGGCGCAATAATGCTTGGGTCACCGGTTGCCAGCGTCACGCCAAGGCCATTACCCACGTTACCCTGCGCGTTGTGCGGCAGTAACAGGCCGTAAGAGTAGAGCGCACGGCGGCTCATAATGTTACCCGCCAGTACGTTTTCACTGATGGCTTCGTCCATAAATCCAGCAGGGGCAATCACCTGCACTTTGCCCGATTTAACATCGGCTTCAGAGATAATACCTTTCACGCCACCATAGTGGTCAGTGTGGCTGTGGGTGTAGATAACCGCAACAATCGGTTTTTGCGGACGATGCTGGAAGTAAAGGTCAAGGGCGGCTTTTGCGGCAGGCGGCGTTACCAGCGGGTCGATAACAATAATGCCTTTCTCGCCTTCCACGAACGTAATGTTGGAGATGTCCTGACCACGCACCTGATACATTTTATCGGTGACTTTGAACAGGCCAGAAATACCGTTGATCTGTGACTGACGCCACAGGCTGGGGTTTACGGTTTCCGGCGCAGCGGCATTAATATCAAATTTGTAATCGTCTGCGCGGTAGTAAACTTTACCGTTCGCATCACGCAGAATACCTTCGTTCAGCAGCGGAGCGATAAATCCACGCTGGGCATCGTCAAAATCCTGACGATCGCTAAACGGTAATGATTTGGCGTAATTCTGATTAACCTGTTGCGTATATTGGGAGGCGGCTTTCGCTTCCTCTTTCGCGTAAGCGGTATTTACCATCATGCCGCTGGCGGCGGTTAACGCAATAACAATCCTGCTCAAACGGAATAACCGAGAGTTATTCATATAAATCTCCATTTATCATTTGTGTCGTAAATATGTAATCCATGCAAAATACGTCATTTAAAGCTGGCGATATCATAATTGGGAAACGACGACTTTAATAAACGGAAGTGTGAGCGGAACGAGCCATTTTATTAGGCATTTGTGCTGAAGGTGAAAAAGTACGGCATATCTATTAACAATATCAATAATGTGACATGAATTATATTTTCATTATATATATTGCTTTCCTCTTTCACTTCGCCAGGAAGTACGCACAATGATTAATCAGGTGAATAATGCGGAGTGTAACCATGAAACCCGTGGTGCTGGTGGTGGATGATGACGCAGCTATCTGTGCACTGTTGCAGGACGTGTTAAGCGAACATGTCTTTACGGTTTCAGTCTGCCATACCGGACAGGCGGCAATATCGTGTATTGAAGGCGATCCTGATATTGCGCTGGTGGTGCTGGATATGATGTTGCCTGATACCAACGGCCTGATGGTATTACAACAACTACAGAAAATGCGTCCTGCATTGCCGGTGGTGATGCTGACCGGTCTGGGCAGTGAGTCTGATGTGGTGGTCGGGCTGGAAATGGGCGCGGATGATTACATCTGCAAGCCATTTACCCCACGGGTAGTGGTCGCGCGACTAAAAGCGGTGTTACGGCGCGTTGGCGTGCTGGCGGTCAATGAGGAGAAAAATGCCGGGCTGTCATTTAATGGCTGGTATCTCGATACCACACGCTGCCAGCTACACAATCCGCGACAGCAACTTGTTGAGCTGACTCAGGGCGAATATTGCTTGTTGCTGGCTCTGGCACAAAACGCCCGTCGGGTATTGAGCCGTGAGCAGTTGCTGGAGTTTACCCATAGTGACAGCATAGAGGTGTTTGATCGCACCATCGACGTATTAATCATGCGACTACGACGCAAAATCGAACTGAACCCGCATCAGCCAATGTTGATTAAAACTCTGCGCGGTCTGGGTTATGTCTTCGCTGCCGACGTGCATTAATCCGACATTTCTGTTTGCAGCTCTTCCAGTGTTTTTGCCCCGTCGATGGCGTTGGCGCATAACAGGCTCGCGCGTGCGCAGGCATGTGCCAGTTTGATGCTCTCGGTAAGCGTCCAGCGTTCGTGGCAGCCATACAAAAATCCGGCACAAAACGCATCACCCGCGCCGACGCTACCGATAATCTCGCGCGGTTCTAATTTCCGTGAGGGTATCCACATGCCGCCCTGTTCCGGCGTCTCTCCCCATGCGCCTTCCGCGCAGTGAATCACCACGCGCTGGCGCACGCCCGCATCTAACAGTTCGCGCGCGGCGGCGGCAATATGCGCGATATGTGGCTCGCCGTTAGGCAAACGAATCTCCAGCCCGCTAAATTCCCCAGCCTCCAGTTCGTTAATCACCAGATAATCCAGATGACGCAACGCGGGCAATACCAGCGGCTGATAGCGCGGATCGCCCTTGCGGGAAACCAGATCGAGACAGGTTTCATAGCCAGCGTCATGCATCTGCGCCAGCAGGCGGGCGCTGCGAGTGCCATAAACATCGTCTGGCATATCCAGGCTTTCGAGCAACAGCAGATAACCGAGATGGAAGATTTTCATGCTGCTATCAAGCTGGTCGAACGCCGGAAGATCCAGCAGCCGGTTAGCGCCCGGTGAATGGAAAAATGTGCGCTGTCCGCTGGGATCGGTCATCACCTGCGACATCGACGTCGGCGCAAAAGTGGTGCGCTGCACATGCTGGCGGTTGACGTGATATTGCTCCAGCATCGCCATAATGTAATCGCCATCGCTGTCCTGACCGATTAGCCCGACCGCCTGCAAAGGCAGCCCGGCGCGCATTTTCGCCAGCGTCAGCAGGACGTTAAGCGGCGCGCCGCCGGTGGAGCGTTCGCTGTGGGTGATCTCAGCCAGCCAGCCGCGCTCCGGCCACTGGATAATCTGGTGGACGTGGTCAACCAGCATATTTCCTGCTGCGATAATACCTTTACGTTCCATCATGCCCGCTCCTGGATTAGCTAATGCGCTGTCGCCGGGCAGCGTCGCCGCCCGGCTTCGGACTTATTTCACCGTCCAGCCTTTGTAATTGCCGACGTTGTCTTTGTCGATCATCGTCACCGGGATCAGCACCGGCTCTTTCGGCGCGGGTTTGCCCTGCAAAATGTCATAACCGATCTCGACGGCTTTCGCCGCCATCACCTGTGGGTCTTGTGCGGGAGTCGCGACAAACAACGAGTTCTCACGTTTCAGCGCCTCTTCGGCGTCCGGGCTACCATCCACGCCAACAATAAAGAACTCGTTACGTTGCGCCTGTTTTGCTGCCAGATCGGCGCCGATCGCGGTGGGATCGTTAATCGCAAACACGCCGTCGATCTTCGGATTCGCCGCCAGCAGCCCGGTCATCACCTCCAGCCCGCCTTCACGACTGCCCTTGGCGTTTTGGTTGTCAGAGAGCTCCTTGATGTCAGGATGGCGTTTAAATTCGGTCTGGCAGCCTTCGACGCGGTTCTGCACGGCGGACACCGGCGGCCCGTTGATGATCACCACGTTGCCTTTGCCTTTCAGGCGATCGGTGATGTATTTACAGGCCATTTCGCCCGCCTGGGTGTTATCGGAAGTAATGGTGGCGTCGGCACCTTCTGCCGCTACGTCAACCGCCACCACCACGATCCCGGCGTCTTTCGCCCGTTTTACCGCCGGGCCGATCCCTTTTGAATCGGCAGCGTTAAGGATGATCATATCGACGTTAGCGGCGATAAAGTTGTCAATTTGCGACACCTGCTGGCCTAGATCGTAGCCGCTGGAAACCAGCGTCACTTTGACGTTATCGCCTGCCAGTTTACGCGCTTCCAGCTCCGCGCCTTTGGTTATCTGTACGAAGAACGGGTTCGCCAGGTCGCCTACCGTTACGCCTATCGATTTCAGTTCTTTCGCCTGGGCGAACGGTGCCGCAGCCAGCAGCGCGCCTGCACAGAGCGCGGTCACTAAGGGCTTCAATCTCATACTGTATTCCTCATGTGTAGGGTATTGTTGTTATGCGCTTTGATGATGTCGGGTACGGTATTTGTCGATCAGCACCGCAATGATGATCACCGCCCCTTTGATCACCAACTGCCAGAAGTAAGAGACGCCCATTAAGGTCATGCCGTTGTTGAGCGTGGCGATAATCAGCGCGCCGACCAGCGTGCCGGTGATGGTGCCGATCCCGCCAACAAAACTGGTGCCGCCGAGGATCACCGCCGCAATGGCGTCCAGTTCGTAACCCATGCCTAAGTTGCCGTTGGCGCTGTATAGCCGCGAGGCGCTCATAATCCCGCCCAGCCCTGAAAGCAGGCCGCTCATGCCATAAACAAACAGCAGCACCAGCCAGACCTTAATGCCGGTAAGACGCGCCGCCTGCATATTGCCGCCGACGGCGTAGATATGAACGCCAAGTGTGGTGCGGCGCAGAATAAACCAGCACACCACGATCACCGCCAGCGCAATCACCACCAGCCACGGGACCGGCCCGAGATAGTTATTACCTATCCACTCGAAATTAATGTTGGAGTTGATGACCGTGGTGCCGTCTGCCAGCAGATACGCCGCCCCGCGTAGCGCCGTATAGGTGCCGAGCGTGACGATAAATGGCGGCAATCCGGCAAAGGCCACCAGTGCGCCGTTGAACAACCCCAGCAGCAGGCCGAGCATCAGCGCCGCTGGAATCGACAGCATGGCGAACTCCGGGCTAAGGGAGACGACCATTGCCGCCACCGCCGTGGTGCCGAGAATTGAACCTACAGAAAGATCGATCCCGCCGGTCAAAATGATGAAGGTCATTCCTGCCGCCAGCACAATGTTGATCGACGCCTGGCGGGTAATATTCAGCAGGTTACTTTCGGTAAAAAAGTTTGGCGCGATAAAGCCAAAAACCGCCACGATCAGGATCAGAATCGGCAAAATGCCGACCGTTTGCATCAGATCGCTCATTAACATTTTTTTGGCAGAGGTCTTTGCAGATGTCGTCATGAGCGCACCGCCTGGGAATGGGCGTCGTTGACGCCGGTCGCTAAGGTCATAATGTTTTCCTGGGTGATGTTGTTGCCGTTTAACTCACCGGCAATGCTGCCTTCGCGCATTACATAAACGCGATCGCTCATCCCGACTATCTCCGGCAGTTCGCTGGAGATCATCAGGATCGCCACGCCCTTGCGCGCCATCTCGTTCATGATCCGGTAGATCTCGCTTTTTGCGCCGACATCCACGCCGCGCGTGGGTTCATCGAGCAGTAAAATGCGTGGGTCAATCGCCACCCAGCGGGAGATCAACAGTTTTTGCTGATTACCGCCCGAAAGCCCACCTGCTCGCACCTGGGCATGAGGCACGCGGATGTTGAGCAACTTAATGGCGTCATCGGAAATGGTTTGTGCTTTTTTGCGATTGAGCATCCCCCAGCTGGCATCGCGCTCCAGGGTTGCCATGGTGATGTTTTCGGCTGCCGCCATTTCAAGGAACAATCCCTGTTCTTTGCGGTTTTCGGTGAGAAAACCAATGCCAAGATCGATGGCTTCGCGCGGGGAGTGGATCACCACCGGTTCGCCATCGACTTCAATCATTCCGCCTGTCGCTTTCCGCACGCCGAAAATTAACTGCGCCAGTTCGGAACGTCCGGCGCCCACCAGCCCGGCGAGGCCGACAATTTCGCCGGAACGCACCAGCAGGCTACTCGGCTGGACTTTGCCGCCGTCGGTCAGGTGGTGAACGTTCAGGCGGGCTTTGCCGAGCGGGATATCGCGCTCTTTATTGAACAGATCGCTCAGCGGCCTGCCGACCATCATCCGCACCAGTTCCCCGGCGTTGAGATTGTCGCGGGTCAGGCTGCCAACGTATTGCCCGTCACGCAGCACGCTGACGCGATCGGAAAGCTCATACACTTCTGCCATGCGGTGGCTGATGTAGATAATCGCCATCCCTTCATCGCGCAGTCGCATAATCAGTTCAAACAGGCGGTGAGTTTCGCGGGAGGAGAGGGCGGCGGTAGGTTCGTCCATCACCAGAATGCGGCTGTTGCGATGCAACGCGCGGGCGATTTCGACCTGCTGTTGCTCGGCGATGGTCAGCGTCATGACTTTATCGCTGGCGTTAAACTGCGCGCCGAGGCGGTCGATCACTTTTTGCGCCTGCACCAGCATCTCTTTACGCTGCACCAGCCCGCCGTGGGAAAGCTCGCTGCCGAGGAAAATATTTTCTGCCACCGTCAGATTCGGTGCCAGCTGCATCTCCTGATAAATCAGCGTAATACCGGCGCTTAAGGCATCTTTCGGTGTGCGAATGTGAAAGGGCTTGCCGTCTATCAGGATCTCGCCGCTGGTGGCGGTATACGCCCCCGCCAGCACCTTCATCAGCGTGCTTTTTCCGGCGCCGTTTTCCCCCATCAGGGCATGGATCTCGCCAGGGTAAACCGTCAAATCCACCCCTTTGAGCGCGTAAAATTTGCCGAAGGCTTTGGCAATATTGCGCATCTCCAGAACTGGCGTGCTGTTCATGGCGGACTCCTGCGAGGTTGTCGATATCAGCACTCCATCACAGGAAAGTAAATGCAAAATGTCAGAAGCCGTTCATATTTGTCATATTGCGATTTTTCTTTACGGAGCGTGATATGGCGCACCCCGGACGTCACTTTTTTGCCAGCGCGCGCGGGCGGTTGCTGCTTTTAAATTTGCTTGTGGTGGCGGTGACGCTGATGGTCAGCGGCGTGGCGGTAATGGGCTTTCGTCATGCCAGCCAGATGCAGGAGCAGGTGCAGCAGCAAACGGTGGATGATATGACCGGCAGCCTGAATCTGGCGCGCGACACCGCAAACGTGGCGACAGCGGCGGTGCGATTATCACAGGTGGTGGGGGCGCTGGAATATAAAGGTGAAGCCGAGCGATTGCAGGAGACACAGCGGGCATTAAAAAGCTCGCTTGCACAACTGGCGAACGCGCCTTTAGCACAGCAGGACGCCGGGCTGGTGGCGCGAATCATCCAGCGCAGCAATGAACTGCAAACCAGCGTCGGCGGAATGCTGGAGCGGGGGCAAAGGCGACATCTGGAGCGTAACGCGCTGTTAAGTTCGCTATATCAAAACTTAAGTTATCTGCGGCATCTGCAAAAAGTCACTTACGCGGAAGATGATCTTTTGCTTAACGAGATGAACCGGCTGATCGTTGCCGCCATTGCCACTCCAGCACCGCAGGCGATTATTCATCAACTGGTTGAAGTGATGTCTGCGCTGCCGACTCATAGTGATACGCCGTTAGTAAATACGCTACTTACTGATTTCAATGATGAACTACGTAAACTCGCGCCGCTTTCGGCGTCACTGGAGCAAAGCGATCTGGCGATTAGCTGGTATATGTTTCACATCAAAGCTCTGGTGGCGATCCTTAACAGCGATATAAACCATTATGCCGAACAGGTGGCGATGCTTTCCGGTCAGCGGGTAGCACAAAGTTACCAGGATCTGCGCTCCGGCGAGAGGGTGATCATGATTTTTGCCCTGTTAGCGGTGGTGATCACCGCATTTGCAGGTTGGTACATCTATCGCAATCTCGGCTCAAACCTGACGGCGATTTCCCGCGCCATGAGCCGTCTGGCGCACGGTGAAGCAGACGTCAGCTTTCCGGCGTTACAGCGGCGCGATGAGTTAGGTGAACTGGCACGCGCCTTTAACGTCTTCGCCCGTAATACCGCATCGCTTGAGCGGACGTCACGGCTGCTGAAAGAGAAAACCACGCAGATGGAGATTGCCCAAACCGAGCGGCAGGGGCTGGAAGAGGCGCTGTTGCATAGCCAGAAACTAAAAGCGGTCGGGCAACTGACGGGGGGACTGGCGCATGATTTTAATAATCTGTTGGCGGTGATTATTGGCAGCCTGGAGCTGGTGAACACGGACTCGCCCGACGCGCCGCGAATACAACGGGCGCAGCAAGCCGCCGAACGTGGCGCGCTACTAACCCAACGGCTGCTGGCGTTTTCCCGCAAGCAGTCCTTACATCCACAAGCCATTGAACTGAAAACATTACTGGAAGAGTTAAGTGAATTGATGCGCCACTCCTTACCGACAACGCTGACGCTGGAGATTGAAGCACAGTCTCCGGCGTGGCCTGCGTGGATTGACATCAGCCAACTGGAAAACGCCATCATCAACCTGGTGATGAACGCTCGTGATGCGATGGAAGGGCTGACGGGAACCCTCAAAATCCGCACCTGGAACCAGCGTGTCACCCGTAGCGGTGGGCAGCGTCAGGACATGGTGGCTCTGGAGGTTATCGATCATGGCTGTGGAATGTCGCAGGAGGTGAAAAGCCAGGTATTCGAGCCGTTCTTTACCACCAAACAGACGGGCAGTGGCAGCGGGCTGGGCTTGTCGATGGTCTATGGTTTCGTGCGTCAGTCCGGCGGGAGGGTGGAAATCGAAAGCGCGCCGGGGCAGGGAACGACAGTCAGACTACAGCTTCCCCGTGCGTTGTTGGCGGCGAAAAATGTATCGTCAGCGGTGGTAGAACAGACAGCCGTCAGCGGCGATAAGCTGGTGTTGGTGCTGGAAGATGAAGCTGCAGTACGCCAGACAATCTGCGAACAGTTGCACCTGCTGGGCTATTTGACGCTGGAAGCCAGCAGCGGCGAACAGGCGCTGGATCTGCTGGCGGCATCAGTGGAAATCGATATTTTTATCAGCGACTTAATGCTCCCAGACGGTATGAGCGGCGCAGAAGTGGTCAATGCAGCACGCAAACGCTACCCACACCTGACGCTGCTGCTCATCAGCGGTCAGGATTTACGCCCCAGCTATAACCCCGCGTTGCCAGAAGTGGCGCTGCTGCGCAAACCTTTTACCCGCGTGCAACTGGCGCAGGCATTGGGGCAAATTGAGGGATGATTTTCAGAATTTATCAAGAGGCCTGGAGCAAACGTGCTGTTATTGTGAGCAATTCTGCTCTGAATGGGATATAAAAGGAATTATGTCAGTACTGACAAGAGGCGATTCACATATGATCGTGATGCCAACCACCTATAGCCCAATGACGGTTGCTCGTTCTTTTCGCGTGGTGGAAGAGATCGAGCTTTCCGGGCGTCTGTTACAGGTGATTTATGACAGCCAGACGCCAAGAGCGGCCATCATTGAAGCGGACATTGAAGTTTTTGCAGGCGTGCCACGTCATCGGGTACTCGCCGCTCTCGACCTGCAGCGTAAAAAAGAGTTCGGCAGCGATATTATTGCCGTTGAACGCTGGTGGGAAGACTCGGATCTGGTACAAGTGGAAGGTATCTGCGTCTCCCCAGGTGAACGTGATAAAGGTCTGGCAACGCGACTGTATGAAGCGTTAATCCTGCAATGCGGAATCACACTCATCAGCGATTTTGATCAGTATGATGGCGGGAAGATGCTCTGGCAGAAGATCGCGCGCGAGTCCGATCAGATTTCGGTGTTTATATTAGACACTGAACAAGAGACATTTTGGCCTTACGATGGCACGAAAGTGATCTACGATGGTGGCTGCATTCCGGAAGAACGTATCTGGAGTATTTCTCCGGATCAAAAATGTCATAGCATTGTGCTGGTGGCGGAAAATAAACGGCGAGCTATCCAGCTAATGGAAGAGTCTGCGCCTTACCGTATTTGAGATTACTCCGCTACTCCGGTTATTCACACTCAACTAACGTTAAGCCAGTCCATCACAGAGACTGTCTTATGAAACCTTACTCCACGCTCTTTCTTTTCACCCTGCTCACGCTGACCACCGTTCCGGCTCAGGCCGATATTATCGACGACACGATTGGTAATATTCAGCAGGCGATTAACGACGCTTATAACCCTGACCGTGGGCGTGACTATGAAGATTCGCGCGACGACGGCTGGCAGCGTCAAGTGAGCGACGATCGTCGCAGACAATATGACGACCGCCGCCGCCAGTTTGAAGATCGCCGCAGGCAGCTGGACGACCGCCAGCGCCAGCTTGATCAGGAGCGTCGGCAGCTGGAAGATGAAGAGCGGAGAATGGAAGATGAGTATGGGCGGTGATGTTGGGTATGGGGCAGGCATCGCCCCTCCCCCTAATTCTCCCCATCAGCTATTAAAGCCCGGCTATTGTGTTGACTGCTGCTTAACGACATTAATCATCCACGGCACTCCAAATTTATCGGTAACTTTGCCGAAGCCATGTGCCCAGAAGGTTTCCTGCCAGTCCATTTCGATTTTTCCGTTGGCGGCAAGGTTGTCAAACCAACGTTTCCCTTCCTCGACCTGTTGCGAATCGAGCACCAACGTAAATCCGGAGTAGTTGGCTTTTCCTGACGGTATGGCATCGCTCATCATGATGTCGCTTCCGGCAATGCGCACGTTAGCATGGGCGATGGCAGTATCGGGAAATTGCATCCCTGAAGGACAACCTTCGGAGCTTTCCTGCGCGGGTTTCGGCATTTCCCCAAAGCTGATTTTATAGAGCAGTTCCGCATCTAACGTGCGTTGGTAATAGGCTATGGCGTCGGCACAGTTACCGGCAAAAGAGATATAGGGGCTTAACGGCATGATGGTGACCTCAGTTAAGAGAAGTCAGTTAAGTGTAGTTTGAATTTTGTACAGATGAAGAGTAGGCCTCATAAGACGCGCAAGCGTCGCATCAGGCATTGGCACCGTTGCCGGATGCGGCGTAAACGCCTTATTCCGGCCTACGGATGGCGCGGGAATTTGTAGGCCTGATAAGACGCGCAAGCGTCGCATCAGGCATTTGGCACCGTTGCCGGATGTATCGCACCCGGCATTCGAAATCAATTCTTTTTCACAAACTCAGATTTCAGTTTCATCGGACCAAAACCGTCGATTTTGCAATCGATGTTATGGTCGCCTTCAACCAGGCGGATGTTTTTCACTTTGGTGCCGATTTTCAGCATCGAAGAGCTACCTTTCACCTTCAGATCTTTAATGATGGTAACGCTGTCGCCGTCAGCCAGCA
Organism: Escherichia sp. MOD1-EC6819; assembly: GCF_002965765.1. NCBI lineage: Bacteria > Pseudomonadati > Pseudomonadota > Gammaproteobacteria > Enterobacterales > Enterobacteriaceae > Escherichia > Escherichia sp. MOD1-EC6819. The sequence goes on from NZ_PTRG01000001.1 coordinate 114,940, forward strand.
GGTTGCCGTTAGCATCTTTAACGATCAGCTCGTCGCTTTCCTGCGCAGGTTCAGCGTCGTTCCATTCGTAGGCGCATTCCGGGCAGATGTACATGCCGTTATCTTCGTAGGTGTATTCGGAGTTGCATTTCGGGCAGTGTGGTAATGACATGTGGATTTCCTCAAAAGTCAGCAGGGCAAAAGCGCCAAAAAACGGCAGATTGCCGAAAAAGGCCGCAATTATACACAAAATCCCTGAGTTTGTCGGGGGTACTGCTGATTTTAGTCGACGATCGTTTTCATTTGAAAGACAACGCAAAAAGAAAATAATCTTTTTGCCTCTGTTTATTATTTAAGTTAAGGTTAACTCTCTTCTTGTTCTTTTTTTAATTAAATTGTTATTTTATCTTTCTGACTTTTAACTTGTCGGAAGAGATTTATTCATCCGAATAAAAACAACATATTAAATATAAAAATTATTTCCTGCAGTAATTATAAAAGCCGACAACAGAACGAAAAAACGATCTGGCTAAATAAAAATAATGAAATTTGCTTTAAGGAAGAATTTTCCATGTACACACAGACAATATATGAGTTAAGTCAGGAGGCTGAACGTCTGTTACAGCTTTCCAGACAACAGTTGCAGTTACTGGAAAAAATGCCGCTCTCTGTGCCCGGAGAAGATGCACCACCACTGGCTTTACCCTGGAGTCAGCCTAATATCGCCGAGCGTCACGCAATGCTGAATAATGAGCTGCGAAAAATTTCCCGTCTGGAAATGGTGCTGGCGATTATTGGCACCATGAAAGCAGGGAAATCAACCACCATTAACGCTATTGTTGGCACTGAAGTTCTGCCTAATCGCAATCGCCCTATGACTGCGCTGCCGACGCTTATTCGCCATACGCCGGGGCAAAAAGAACCGGTGCTGCATTTTTCGCATGTCGCACCAATCGACTGTTTAATCCAAAAATTACAACAACGCCTGCGCGATTGCGATATTGAGCATCTGACCGAACTGCTGGAAATAGATAAAGATATGCGTGCGCTTATGCAGCGGATCGAAAATGGCGTTGCTTTTGAAAAATATTATCTTGGTGCCCAGCCAATTTTTCATTGCCTGAAAAGTTTGAATGATTTGGTGCGTCTGGCGAAGGCGCTGGACGTCGATTTTCCTTTTTCTGCTTACGCCGCCATTGAGCATATTCCTGTAATTGAAGTGGAGTTTGTCCATCTGGCAGGGCTGGAGAGTTATCCCGGGCAGTTGACGCTGCTGGATACCCCCGGACCGAATGAAGCCGGACAACCGCATCTGCAAAAAATGCTTAACGAGCAACTGGCGCGCGCCTCCGCAGTGCTGGCGGTGCTGGACTATACGCAACTGAAGTCAATCTCCGATGAAGAAGTGCGTGAGGCGGTTTTAGCGGTGGGGAAATCAGTACCGCTGTATGTGCTCGTCAATAAGTTCGATCAGCAGGATCGTAACAGTGACGATGCAGAACAGGTGCGGGCGCTGATTTCCGGGACGTTGATGAAAGGTTGTGTTACGCCAGGGCAGATATTTCCGGTATCGTCGATGTGGGGCTATCTGGCAAATCGGGCACGTCATGAGTTAGCTAACAATGGTAAGTTGCCAGCACCGGAGCAACAACGCTGGGTGGAGGATTTTGCCCATGCCGCGCTTGGCAGGCGCTGGTGCAATGCCGATCTGGCAGATATCGACCATATTCGCCATGCTGCCGATCAACTGTGGGAAGATTCGCTGTTCGCCCAACCGGTTCAGGCATTACTCCATGCCGCCTACGCCAACGCGTCGTTATATGCACTGCGATCTGCCTCGCATAAGTTGTTGAATTATGCCCAACAAGCGCGGGAATACCTTGATTTTCGCGCGCACGGGCTGAACGTCGTTTGCGAGCAATTGCGGCAAAATATCCTCCAGGTTGAAGAAAATATGCAGCTATTGCAGCTTAATCAGGTGCAGGTGAGTGGCGAGATTAAACATGAAATCGAGGTGGCTCTGGCATCAGCCAACGACTTTCTGCGTCAGCAGCAAGACGAGGTGAATACCCAGTTAGCAGTGCTGTTTCAACATGATTCATGGCCGTTAAGCGAGATTCGTACCCGCTGCGAGACGCTGTTACAGGCGGCACAGACCAAAATCAGCCGTGACTTTACGCTGCGTTTTGCTGAACTGGAATCAACCCTTTGCCGGGTGTTAACCGATGTTATTCACCCCATCGAGCAACGGGTAAAAACAGAATTGAATGAGTCCGGGTTTCGCCCCGGCTTTCATTTTCCTGCTTTTCACGGCGCAGTCCCACACTTCAATACTCGCCAGCTGTTCAGCGATGCAATATCCCACCAGGAAGCAATGGATGAGCAGAGCAGCCGTTTTGGCATTGTGCGTGAGACGTTCTCGCGCTGGCTGAATCAGCCTGACTGGGGACGGGGTGGTGAGAAATCACCGCCAGAGGCCGTTGATTACAGTGCGCTACAACGAACGTTAACCGAAGAAGTAGACCTTTATTGCCAACAAATGGCTAAAGCTTTGGCGGTTCAGGTCGATGATTCTGTCACGGCAGGCATGAACACTTTTTTCGCTGATTTCGCGTTATGTTTGACGGAATTACAGGCGCGTTTACGCGATAGTCTGGCTCTGCGTCAACAAAATGAATCCGTGGTCAGGATGATGCAGCAGCAATTGCAACAGACCGTGATGATTCATGGCTGGATTTATACGGACTCTCAGTTGTTACGCGATGATATTCAAACTCTTTTCATGGCAGAACAGTATTGACAAAGACGTTACTGGACGGCTCTGGTCGCGTACTGGAGTCGGTTTATCCCCGCTTTTTGGTGGATCTGGCGCAGGGCGATGATGCCCGCTATCCACAAACCCATCAGCAGCAGCTTCGTGAACGACTGATGCAGGAACTTCTTGCGCGCGCACAACTTCAGACGTGGGCGAATGCCGGAATGTTAAATGCGCCACTTAGCCTGCGCCTGACATTGGTGGAAAAACTGGCGGCGATGCTTGATCCCGGTCATCTGGCGCTGACGCAGATCGCGCAACATCTGGCACTATTGCAAAAAATGGATCACCGTTCGTACTCTGCTTTCCCGGAACTTCCCCAGCAAATCGCCGCGTTGTATGAGTGGTTTTCTGCCCGCTGTCGCTGGAAGGAAAAAGCGTTAATGCAACGAGGGTTACTGGTTCAGGCAGGTGAGCAGAGTGAGCAAATTTTTACCCGCTGGCGTGCTGGTGCGTATAACGCCTGGTCGCTACCGGGACGTTGTTTTATTGCTCTGGAGGAGCTGCGCTGGGGAGCGTTTGGCGATGCCTGCCATCTGGGAAGCCCGCAAGCGGTGGCGTTGTTGCTGGGTGATTTGCGCGTGAAAGCGACGCAATATCTGGCAGATAGTATCAATGCGGCACCGACCACTCGCCATTATTACCATCAGTGGTTTTCCCCTCCTGGAGCCTCGACAGGCGGGGATCATGCAGACTTTTTAAGTTGGCTGGGCAAGTGGTCGGATGCCGATAAGCAGCCTGTTTGCTGGTCAGTAACCCAACGCTGGCAAACCGTCGCGCTGGGGATGCCACGGCTCTGTTCAGCACAACGTCTGGCGGGGGCAATGGTCGAAGAAATCTTCTCTGTAAATTAACTGTAAATAATCAGTTACATCAATGAGTGCTCAACGAAATCCATGTGTGAAGTTGATCACAAATTTAAACGCTGGTAGGGTAAAAAGGTCATTAACTGCCCAATTCAGGCGTCAACAGGTTTGATTGTACAATCCTTAATCGGATCGTGTAAGCAAACCAGCTACGCTTGTTACAGAGATTGCACCCTGCAATTCCCGCTCCCCTTTTGCGGGCGCCGCGTCTATTTGCCTGACGCGTGCGGAAATGGGCTTACTCTGCGAGGAAAGCTATGCTGAAAAGGAAAAAAGTAAAACCGATAACCCTTCGTGATGTCACCATTATTGATGACGGTAAACTGCGAAAAGCCATTACTGCAGCATCGCTGGGTAATGCAATGGAATGGTTCGATTTTGGTGTTTATGGCTTTGTTGCTTACGCATTAGGTAAAGTATTTTTCCCGGGGGCTGACCCCAGCGTGCAGATGGTTGCTGCACTTGCCACCTTCTCCGTTCCCTTTCTGATTCGACCGCTTGGCGGACTCTTCTTCGGTATGTTGGGCGATAAATATGGTCGCCAGAAGATCCTCGCTATCACTATTGTGATTATGTCGATCAGTACGTTCTGTATCGGTTTAATACCGTCCTACGCCTCTATTGGTATTTGGGCGCCGATTTTGCTGTTGATCTGTAAGATGGCACAAGGTTTCTCGGTCGGCGGTGAATATACCGGAGCGTCGATATTTGTTGCGGAATACTCACCTGACCGTAAACGTGGCTTTATGGGCAGCTGGCTGGACTTCGGTTCTATTGCCGGCTTTGTGCTGGGTGCGGGCGTGGTGGTGTTGATTTCGACCATCGTCGGTGAAGAGAACTTCCTTGACTGGGGCTGGCGTATTCCGTTCTTTATCGCGCTGCCGCTGGGAATTATTGGGCTTTATCTTCGTCATGCTTTAGAAGAGACGCCAGCGTTCCAGCAACATGTTGAGAAACTGGAACAGGGTGACCGCGAAGGTTTGCAGGATGGCCCGAAAGTCTCGTTTAAAGAGATTGCCACCAAACACTGGCGCAGTCTGTTGACATGTATTGGTCTGGTGATCGCCACCAACGTGACTTACTACATGTTGCTGACTTATATGCCGAGTTATTTGTCGCATAACCTGCATTACTCCGAAGACCACGGGGTGCTGATTATTATCGCGATTATGATCGGTATGCTGTTTGTTCAGCCGGTGATGGGCTTGCTGAGTGACCGTTTTGGCCGTCGTCCGTTTGTGATCCTCGGCAGTGTTGCGTTGTTTGCGCTGGCGATCCCGGCGTTTATCCTGATTAACAGCAATATTATCGGCCTGATTTTCGCCGGGTTGCTGATGCTGGCGGTGATCCTTAACTGCTTTACGGGTGTTATGGCCTCTACCTTGCCAGCGATGTTCCCGACACATATCCGTTACAGTGCGCTGGCGGCGGCATTTAATATTTCGGTGCTGGTTGCCGGTCTGACGCCAACGCTGGCGGCCTGGCTGGTGGAAAGCTCGCATAATCTGATGATGCCTGCCTATTACCTGATGGTAGTGGCGGTGGTTGGTTTAATCACTGGCGTGACCATGAAAGAGACGGCAAATCGTCCACTGAAAGGTGCGACGCCTGCGGCGTCAGATTTGCAGGAAGCGAAGGAAATTCTCGTCGAGCATTACGATAATATTGAGCAGAAAATCGAGGATATTGACCAGGAAATTGCCGATTTGCAGGCGAAACGTACCCGCCTGGTGCAGCAACATCCGCGAATTGATGAGTAAGCTGAAACGGATTGCCTGATGCGACACTCTCTTATCAGGCCAACAATCGAACTCTTAAGGTTCACTTAATCTCTGACGCGCATACTCTCCTCCAGGACAACGGAGGAGAGTGCAATGAAAAACCGTGTGTATGAAAGTTTAACGACTGTGTTTAGCGTGCTGGTAGTCAGCAGCTTTCTCTATATCTGGTTTGCCACGTACTGATCTTTTTTCAGCCGTACCCAGGCGCGCGTGCCGGAAGCCTCTTCCCGGTTTTGCAGGAAAAACTGCCCGTGATGCAACTGTGTGATGCGGCTGACAATACTTAATCCCAGACCAATCCCGCCATAACGGCTGTCCATTCGTACAAACGCTTTGCTCAACTCTCCGCATTTACTCTCATCAATGCCAGGCCCTTCGTCTTCAACCGCCATTACCGCACCGCCATCTTCTTGCAGCTGAATCATAATGTTGCTGCCTGCTGGACTATAGCGATGGGCGTTTTCTACCAGGTTACGCAATAACATCCGCAGCAGGGTCGCGTCGCCCTGAACAGTGATGTCAGCGGCGCTCTCTGGTAACAGCAAAGTTTGTTGACGCTGGTCGAGCATGGTGCTGAGTTCGTCATAGGAGGGCAGGATCACATCTTCCAGCAGTTTTACATGCTGATAATTACCGGAAGAAAATGACTGTCCGGCGCGCGCCAGTTGCAACAACTGGGAGACGCTCTCCATCATCTGATCAAGCCGTGCGACTAACGGCGCTACATCAATGTGATGCGTTTTCGCCAGCAGTTCCAGATGCAAACGCACCCCCGCCAGCGGCGTTCGCAGTTCGTGAGCGACGTCAGCGGTAAACAACCTTTCGTTATCCAGCGTGCTGGTCAGGCGACTGACCAGATCGTTCAACGCCGAAACCACCGCTTCGATTTCGAGGGTGGCACTGTGAATGGCTATGGGCGTTAAGTTGTCAGCGGTGCGCGCTTCCAGTTCTTTTTGCAGTTCCGCCAGCGGGCGAGTGATGCGGTGCACTGCCTGATAGCAGATAAATAGTGTCAGGCTGACCATAAATACGCCGGGAACAATCAGGCTGGCAACCGCTTCGCGGATCTCACGCATGATGTGGCGATCGTTGTTGCGATTGTCACGTAGCGCCTGCTCAAAGAGCTGAATTTGCTCGGTACTTTCATGCCATAGCCAAAAGACGCTAATCAGCTCAAAAACCAGCAGAATAGCGCCGATGGTCAATATCAGCCGTTGACGCAGCGACATTGGTCGGCGCAGAAAACGCATCAGATTCAATTAGTTTTCCTCATTCGCGACCAGCATATAGCCAAAGCCGCGCACGGTGCGGATACGTGTTTTGCCCACTTTGTCGCGCAGGTTGTGGATATGCACTTCCAGGGTGTTGGTCGAGGGTTCGTTATCCCAGTTATAGATATCGTTGTAGAGAATTTCCCGATGCACCGGGCTGCCTGCTTTGAGCATCAGCCGCGATAGCAGAGCATATTCTTTGGGCGTCAGAATCAATTCTTCGCCGCCCATCCATACCTGACGGCGCCCCATATTCAGCGTCAGATTGCCAACAATCAACTCGCTTTCGCCCTGATTATTATGGCGTCGCAGCAGGGCGCGGATGCGGGCGTGTAACTCTTCCAGCGCAAAAGGTTTTACCAGATAGTCATCGGCACCGACATCCAGCCCGGCGATTTTGTCGGTCAGGGTGTCGCGAGCGGTGAGGATCAGTACCGGCAGGGTGTATTTTTTCTGCCGGATACGGGCGAGAAAATGCAGCCCATCTTCGTCGGGTAAACCTAAATCCAACACCACCAGGCTGTAGTGCCCGGCTTCCAGGCTTTGTTCCGCCATCCGCGCGGTCGTGACGCCATCGCACGCGTAGCCTTCGGTTTGTGCCGCCAGAATCAGCCCCTGCAATAACAGCGTATCGTCTTCAACAATCAGTATTTTCATTCAGTCACTCTCCTGCAAGTTTGCAGAATATCATCCGCAGCCTGGTAATACTTCGTCTCGACGCCGGTTAATCCCAACAGGGTTGAGAATAAATTGTCCTGTGAATAGTGCTGTATTTGTGCCTGTTTTTGCAGGCAGCTCTGGTCAATCTGATACCGCTTTTGATAATCCTCCGACAACCACAGCAGCATCGGTACTTGTTTTTGGCTATCAGGCGCGATGGCATAAGGCAGGCCGTGTAGATAGATGCCATTTTCACCTAACGATTCACCGTGGTCAGAAAGATAAACCAGGCTGGTGGTAAATTTATCCTGATGTTCTTTCAGCAGATTAATTGCTTTATCAACAATATAGTCGACGTAGAGCAACGTATTATCGTAAGTGTTCACCAGTTGTTCTTTGGAACAGGTCTGGATCTCGTTGGTGTCGCAGGTGGGGGTAAATTTCCTGAACTGCGGCGGATAGCGGTTGTAATAGGTCGGGCCGTGGCTACCGATGGTGTGTAAGACAATCACGCCATCACCTTGCAGGTTATTGATGTACTCTTCCAGCCCGTGGAACAGCACCTCGTCATAGCATTCGCCGTTGATGCACTGGCCGGGCAGGTTCAGCGCGGTGACATTCTGGTGCGGTACGCGGTCGCAGACACCTTTGCAGCCACCGTCGTTGTCATTCCACAACACATTAATGCCCGCTCGCTGAATGATATCCAGCACGCCTTCCTGGTGCTGTGCCAGCTCTTCTTTGTAATGCTCACGCGGCATATCCGAGAACATGCATGGCACAGAGACAGCCGTTGCCGTGCCGCAAGACGCGGTATTGGGGAAATAGACCACATTATCTTTCGCCAGCCGTGGATTGGTTTCACGTGGGTAGCCGTTGAGTGAGAAATTCTCTGCCCGCGAGGTTTCGCCGACGATCAAGATGGTCAGATTTTTACGTTTCTCGTTTTGCATTAACGGGTTGCGGTGTGCATCCTCGCCAATGCGAACCAGCGGTAGATTTGCCAGTCGCTGGTGGGAATACCATGACCAACTGGCAACAATGCTGTTGGAGGGGCTTAAGGATTTCACCAGCTCTTTGTTGTTGCGAAACAGCGAGGCGTAGTCTTTATAAAACAACGCGGCGACCAGCAGAATCAGCAGCACAGAAATCAGAATATTGGCTCCACGGAAAAGAACGCTACGCAGGCGTGAGGCTGCGGGTTTGATTTTTACCCAGCAGGCAATCAGTGCAGCAAGAACCCCGCTTAACCCTAGCGTTAATAACATCTGCGGTGTCATTAACGCGTAGCTTTCCGCAGGTGTGGTATCCATGATATTGGCAATCATCGAACGGTCGATGACGATGCCATAAGTCATTATGAAATATTGCGCAGACGCGCCGACAAGAATAAACAGGCAGGCCAGTGGACGATTAAGCCATAAGAAAGAACCTAGCGTCAGGACAATATTAATCACGCTGAACGCGACGACCGGCATCGACAAGAAAACCAGCACGTTATGCATTGAATCCAGCGGTAGCGCCTGTAAAACCTGTTTAAAAAAGGCAATGTTCAGGCAGATAGCAATATAAAAAGAGGCCAGCAATAGCCAGGCGAGTAAATTCAAAGAGGGTCTTTTTAGAAGGCGCTTCAACATCACGGTGTTTCCATCGAACAAAGTGCGCATATGCTCGCAAAGCAAAGTTAAGCCAACCTTAAGTTCTTAAGGTTGGCTTTTATGTTTGCTGGATTAAGGGGGCTTAATCTTTGCTTATTGGTGCATCTAAAGGATAGGGGTTTTTATGCAGCCGGTTGTAGTTCAGTGTGTACATTGCGGTGATCACCATCAGCGTGACGAATGACCACATGACCTCTTGTGCGCCAGAACCGACTACCGCCCAGATGCAGTAAAGGAAGGCGATAGTGGTGATGGTCAGATACGCCGGACGCGCTTTACCAAAGTGACCGTGGCCTAAAAGCAGTAAAGCGGCACAGGTATAAAGATAAGGCACCAGGGTAAAGATTACCGATACGGAAGAGACCAGACCGAACTCTTTGGTTGCGTTTGGCGAAATGCTGCTGAACTGGAAGATAGTCATCAGGATACCGACGATAATCAACCCGGCTACCGGTGTGCCTGCTTTGTTGACGCGGGCAAAAATCGGTGGGAACAGACCGTCATCGGCAGCGGCTTTCGCCGTTTGCCCGGCCAGTAGTGTCCAGCCACCCAGCGAACCTAAGCAACCAGCCGCCGCACAGAAGGAGACAATGGCTCCTGCGGTATCACCCAGCGCCATCCGTGCAGCATCACCGAAAGGTGAGGCGGAAACGCGCAGTGCGGCGTTGGGGATCATCCCCATAATCGCGGTGGTCGAGAGCACATAGCAAACGGCGGCAATCAATACCCCGCCAATGGTGGCGATAGGGACGTTGCGTTTCGGGTTTTTCACCACACCCGCTGCAACAGACGCACTTTCCACCCCGATAAATGACCACAGCGTAACGTTTAAGGTGCTTTGAATCGCGCCGAAGGTGCCCAGGCCGCTGACGTTCCATGCCGCCATATAGGTTTCTCCGTGGAACCAGAACCAGCCGAATACGGCAATCCCGACGATGGGAATCAGCGCCAGCACGGTAGCGACGGCCTGCACGCGGGTGATCATTTTCGGACCGACGATATTAAGCAGAACGAAGATCCACAGCACCACCACGCAGGTGATGGTTAATACCCACGGATCTTTGAGGAGCGGGAAGAAATAGCTCAAATAGCCGACGCCAATGACCACCATGGCGATATTGCCGATCCAGCAGGCCAGCCAGTAGAGAACGTTGGTTTGATATCCGAGAAAAGGACCAAAACAGCGGCGCGCGTAGGCATATGAACCGCCAGGGCTGGGATCGAGGAACGACATTTTGGCGTAGACCATCGATAAAGCCAAAGCACCGATAATCGTCACCAACCAACCATATATAGCAATACCGCCAGTCGAGGCCAGGTTTGCAGGTAACAGAAAGACACCTGACCCCATAATATTCCCCGACACCATCAGAGTAACGGGGATTAAGCCCACTTTGTGAGCATCAGCATCCGAAGACATAATTAAACTCCTGCGAAGGCGAGCTTCGTGACAATAAATTACGTCATATCATACGCCTGCATTCGCGCATTGAATTATCGTCAGTCGGGTTATCGCTGATGCCGTTATTAATATATCTCTTTGTAAAGGTTATAAATCAGGCGACAGAACGTTCTCTGTGTTGGCTAACATAATGGAGTGGCGTCATGCCATAGAAGTCTTTAAATACAGAAATAAAGTAAGACGTGCTGTTGTAGCCACAGGACTGTGACACCTGTGAGATATTTTTTCCATCCATCATTAATTCATTTACAGCATAACGCATCCGGCAGGTGGTTATTATTTGGCTATAACTGGTGTTTTCGCTTTTCAGCTTTTTCTTTAACAAACTTGGGCTAAGACATAAACAACTGGCTACCATACTAAGATTCCAGTCTTTATGGATATCGCTTTCAATGATTTGATAAACGCTGTCGCTAACACAATTACGTAACATATACATAAGTAGAGAAAGGAATTTTTTACTGTCGAGAAAGCGAGAGAGCACAGTGAATAATAATGCACGTGTTCGTTCTTTTTCCGACTCTGTTTCAGCAGGCTCTGTGCTATGTTGCGCTGCAACGCGAAACACCTCTGGTGTAAGGCATGGCAGGGAAATAATCGGTGTGGCGCTACGTTGCCAGACCGGTATTTTCGAGAGATCTTTATTCAGAAAACGGAGATAATCTTTGATGATGTCGAGGCTAATATAAGCAATCAAAGTGTTATTCAGAGAGGAGGCGTCGATAATATTATTTTCACAACTTAATAACGCCATATGGTTAGCTTTTAAACTTATAGGCTCTTTCCCATTCACTCTTAGCCAGACATCTTTTTCAGTTAATAAAACTATACAAGGTTGGTTGCTGCAAATCCTCATACATGTACTCCTGAAATGCAAAGAAAAATAGTGGATCTCGCCAACATAGAGAGATACCGGGAACGGGTTATATAATTGTATGACGAATCAAAACATGCATAAAAATAACGTGTTTTACTAATATTACAAATTTTTATAGTAATTTCTCATGTACAAAAAATTTTACAGAGTAAATAAGGGTAAATAATAAACAAAAAAAAGCGCGGGGTGGGACCGCGCAAAAAGCATGACATTTTTGTTTGCAGCAATTTTTATGAAAACGTTGCCATACTCAAAAGGCCTCAGGCCAGGCGGCGTAATGTTATTAAAACAATTACGCCTTCAGCGGAATAGTGGTTACGCTTTCACACACATTACGTGGTAAATACCGTCAATAATTTCAGTACCTTCAGTTTCGTGTTCAAATCCAGGGAAATGATGATCCCAGGATTGCAGCGAGCGTAAATAACTTACCTGCGGACTGTTTTTATCGCCGAAGTTTTCACCAGACAGCAGCATCGGGATTCCTGGCGGATACGGGATAATTGAGTTCGCCGCAATGCGTCCTGGCAGATTTTCAATGGATACCAGCTCAACGTTGTTGTCGACAATCGCGTTGTACGCTTCACGCGGAGTGATTTCCGCCACCGGCAGGCCGGAATAGGCTTCGTTCAACCGTGCTCCTGGGTTGTTTTCTTTCAGCCAGGCAAACATTTTGTCACCCAGATCGTGAATCCCCATGTTCGCGTAAGTGTCAGGATATTGTTCAACAAGTTCCGGCATCACCTGCGCCAGTGGTGTGTTGGCGTCGTAGTGGCGTTTGAAGGAACAGAGGGTGTTAACCAGAGTTCCCCATTTCCCTCGGGTCACGCCCATTGAGAACAGGAACATAATCTGGAAATCGGTGGTGCGAGTTGGCACGATGCCGTGGTGGCCAAGCCATGCGGTAACCAGTGCGGCAGGTACGCCTGTCTCTTCCAGTTCACCGTCTTCACCCATCCCCGGTGCGAGGATGCTGACTTTAATCGGGTCGAGCATACTCCAGTTGTCCGGGATATCTTTAAAGCCGTGCCAGCTTTCGCCCGGATGCATTACCCAGCAGTCCTGAACGGTGGTCAGCAGTTTGCGCGGCGCGTCAGCAAAGTCATAGGTTTTGCCGGTTTCCGGATCGGTAACCATTTCTTTATTCCACGGTTTAAAGAACCAGCTACCTTCGTCAGTAAACTCTTTATACAACCGTGCCATTGCCTGGCGGAAATCGACCGCTTCGTCGATCACTTCCTGAGTCAGTGACAGACCGCTGTTGCCGTCCATCATTGATACAGCCACATCGTTTGATGCGCAGATGGCATACAGTGGGGAAGTGGTGGCATGCATCATGTATGCCTGATTAAAGCGGGAGAAGTTAATCGCGCCCCGGCCTTCACGTACATGAATATAAGACGCCTGCGACAACGCATTCAGCAGCTTATGTGTGGAGTGGGTAGCGAAAACGGTTGGGCCATTGTGATCGCCCGGTTCACCGCGCATTGCATAGTGATCGGCATAGATTGGGTTAAACCGTGCGTAGCCATACCAGGCTTCGTCGAAGTGCAGACGGTCAGAGGTTTTTTCCAGCAGATCCTGCGCGTCTTTGGCGTTATAACACACGCCGTCGTAGGTGCAGTTGGTCACCACGCAGTAAGACGGTTTTTGCCCGACTTTGTCTTTAGTCAGCGGGCTTTCGCTGATTTTCTTCTGCAAGGTTTCAGGCTGCATTTCCTGCGGATAGATTGGCCCGATAATGCCGTAGCGGTTGCGGCTTGGCACCATGTATACCGGTTTCGCGCCAGTCAGCATTAAGCCTTGTTCAATGGATTTGTGGCAGTTACGGTCAACAACGACCACGTCGTTATCCGTCATGCAGGCTTGCATGATGGTGCGGTTAGAACCTGAAGTGCCAACAACGACTGACCAGGAGCGATCGGCACCAAATACGCGCGCGGCATATTTTTCACTTTCGCCAAATGCGCCAGTATGGTCGAGCAAAGAACCGAGAGAAGTTCGTTCAATACCCATATCGGTGCGGAACAGGTTTTCACCATAATAGTCATGGTAGAAACGTCCGGCTGGCGTTTTAGTGAACCCCACACCGCCCTGGTGACCCGGCGCGGCCCAGGAATACTCATGGATGTCGCTATATTTCATTAGCGCGCTGAACAGTGGCGGTAACAACTGTTGACGGTAGCGGGTCATCGCGGCGATGGCGCGCCCGGCAATAAAATCGGCAGTATCTTCCAGAATCCAGGCGAATTCATCGACAAGCTCCAGCAGGTCGCGATCCAGCGCGGCGATTGATTTTTCCCGATCGCCTAACAGGAATACCGGCACGTTTTGCTGGCGTTCATGAAGTTTACCGATCAATTCTCTGACGTTTTGATGTTCGTCCGGATGCTCCATTTGATAACTGAACATCAGACAATCAATGGCTTCATTTGAAGAGAGAATGGCAAAACCATCATCAAATGAGGTTGATTTAATGACGGTAACATTTTGTTGACTCAAGGCATTCGCCAGACGCTCAACGGCGCTACCGACCCAGGTGTCCTGATGTAGAAACTCGCTTTCAACAATTAATACTTTCATCATTGTTTACCCGGTTGTGAAGGAATCTTCGTTGCGGGCAAGTATCTTCCGGGCATTTCAGGCTGTAAAGCGATTGAAAAATAAACGTTTTTAATTTTTTATTATTATAAACAGAAGCTTATATTAATTTTTCAATTAATTTTCAATGTTTATTATCGACAGCTAAATTATTTTTTTGGCTGATACTGATATCGTTTTTAACCGGGAAGCGTCTGGCGGCGTTGTTGGCTAAGTTTGCGGTATTGTTGCGGCGACATGCCGACATATTTGGCGAAAGTACTGTAAAAACGACTGCTCGAACGAAAACCTGCCGTCAGGGCAATATCGAGAATACTTTTATCGGTATCGCTGAGTAACGCGCGAACGTGGTTGATGCGCATTGCGGTAATGTACTGTTTCATCGTCAACTGCATGACTCGCTGAAATATCCCCATCGCATAGTTGGCGTTTAGTTTGACGTGCTCAGCCACGTCGTTGATGGTCAGCGCCTGGTCATAGTTTTCTGCAATAAAGCCCAGCATCTGGCTGACATAAAATTGCGCATGACGCGAGACGCTGTTTTTGTGCGTGCGCGAGGTTTTATTGACCAAAATCGGTTCCCAGCCGGAGAGGCTAAATCGCTTGAGCATCAGGCCAATTTCATCAATGGCGAGCTGGCGGATTTGCTCATTCGGGCTGTTCAATTCCTGCTGCCAGCGGCGCACTTCAAAGGGGCTAAGTTGCTGTGTCGCCAGCGATTTAATCACCATGCCGTGAGTGACGTGGTTTATAAGGTCTTTATCCAGAGGCCAGGAGAGAAACAGATGCATCGGCAGATTAAAAATCGCCATGCTCTGACAAGTTCCGGTATCGGTTAGTTGGTGCGGCGTACAGGCCCAGAACAGCGTAATATGCCCTTGATTGATATTCACTTGTTCATTGTTGATCAGGTATTCCACATCGCCATCGAAAGGCACATTCACTTCAACCTGACCATGCCAGTGGCTGGTGGTCATGACATGCGGCGCACGAAATTCAATCTCCATTCGCTGATATTCCGAGTACAGCGACAGCGGGCTGCGGGTCTGCTTTTCATCACTGCTGCACATAAACGTGTCTGTGTTCATGGATGGATCTCTTTCCTGGATTATCAGAATTATGGCATGAGTAGCTGAGGATGACTGCGAATGACGACACAAAACATAAAGAGAGAGGATTTTATAAGGGCTAATTACTCTGTTTTTCAGTCAATTTAGTCCCAAAAACTCATATTTACTGCTAAGTAACCCTGGATCTGAGCTTTTGGGAATGCTCAACGGGGAAGCCGGAGGTTTTCTGCGACATCGCCTGCCATGATGAAATCATTCAAGCAAGCCTGGAGACCTGAATGATGTCTGCACCCAAAATTACTTTTATCGGCGCTGGTTCGACAATTTTCGTAAAAAATATTCTTGGTGATGTGTTTCATCGCGAGGCGCTGAAAACGGCGCATATTGCCCTGATGGACATTGATCCAACTCGCCTGGAAGAGTCGCACATTGTGGTGCGTAAGCTGATGGATTCAGCAGGAGCCAGCGGCAAAATTACCTGCCACACGCAACAGAAAGAAGCCTTACAGGATGCCGATTTTGTCGTGGTGGCATTTCAGATTGGTGGTTATGAACCTTGCACGGTGACTGATTTCGAGGTCTGTAAGCGCCACGGTCTGGAACAAACTATTGCCGATACGTTAGGGCCGGGCGGCATTATGCGCGCACTGCGTACCATTCCGCACCTGTGGCAAATTTGCGAGGACATGACGGAAGTCTGCCCCGATGCCACCATGCTCAACTACGTTAACCCGATGGCGATGAATACCTGGGCGATGTATGCCCGCTATCCGCATATCAAACAGGTAGGGTTGTGCCATTCGGTGCAGGGAACGGCGGAAGAGCTGGCGCGCGATCTCAATATTGATCCCGCCACGCTGCGATATCGTTGCGCGGGTATCAACCATATGGCGTTTTACCTGGAGCTGGAGCGCAAAACCACCGACGGCAGTTACGTGAATCTCTACCCGGAACTGCTGGCGGCTTATGACGCAGGTCAGGCACCGAAGCCGAATATTCATGGGAATCCTCGCTGCCAGAACATTGTGCGCTATGAAATGTTCAAAAAGCTGGGCTACTTCGTCACGGAGTCGTCAGAACATTTTGCCGAATATACGCCGTGGTTTATTAAGCCAGGCCGTGAGGATTTGATTGAGCGTTATAAAGTACCGCTGGATGAGTACCCGAAACGCTGCGTCGAGCAGCTGGCGAACTGGCACAAAGAGCTGGAGGAGTATAAGAACGCCTCCCGGATTGATATTAAACCATCACGGGAATATGCCAGCACAATCATGAACGCTATCTGGACCGGAGAGCCGAGCGTGATTTATGGCAACGTCCGTAACGATGGCTTGATTGATAACCTGCCGCAAGGATGTTGCGTGGAAGTGGCCTGTCTGGTTGATGCAAATGGCATTCAGCCGACCAAAGTCGGTACGCTACCGTCGCATCTGGCAGCCCTGATGCAAACCAATATCAACGTACAGACGCTGCTTACCGAAGCCATTCTCACCGAAAACCGTGACCGTGTTTACCACGCCGCGATGATGGACCCGCACACCGGCGCCGTGCTGGGAATTGACGAAATATATGCCCTTGTTGACGATCTGATTGCCGCCCACGGCGACTGGCTGCCAGGCTGGTTGCACCGTTAAGAGGTAATCGCGTCCGGCGCTTTGGTGATTAAGCCATAGCGCCGGAGCTGGCGACAGTGAAGGCGAGCAAGCAATATCACCGTAGTTAATGCGCCCAGCAGCGCGCAGAACATATCGGACTGCGTGTCCCACTGGTCGCCTTGGGTGCCGAGAAAATCATCCGCTCCCTGACCCATCGCCAGTGCCGCCCACCACTCGATCAACTCATACATGGCGCTTATCGCCAGTGCCACGCAGCAGACCAGAAACGCGACCATTTTGCGTCCGCGCACGTACATCCCACGCACGAGGATTTCTCGTGCCACCAGTGCAGGCACCAGCCCCTGGAAAAAATGCCCCAGCTTGTCATACGGATTACGGCTTAACCCCAGCCATTCCTGCACTTCAAAACCGATGGGGACTTTCGCGTAGGTGTACTGACCGCCGACCATCAGGATGATGGCGTGAAAGAAAATCAGTGCATAGAGCAGCGGCGTTAACGGATAACGTCTGGCGGTGGTAAGCAGCAACGGTACGACAATAATTACCGGCGTCACTTCCATCAACCAGGTGAGTTTGTCATGGGCCGAAATTCCGGTGTACATCAGGATTAACGTCAGCGCCAGTGCGCTAGTGTTAAGAACTAACGGCTTGAGTGTGCGGGTCATGGTGAGTTCGCAAGTCAGGGAAAATACTGACTATTCACCAGCAAGCGTGAAATTACAATCGCAAAAGAGGTGGCCCAGGGGGATCACCTGGCAGTATGCCGCCAGGCGCTGGGCCAAAGAAGTTACTTAGTGCAGTTCGCGCACTGTTTGTTGACGATTTGCTGGAAGAAGTCGTTGCCTTTGTCATCGACCAGGATAAACGCCGGGAAATCTTCTACTTCGATTTTCCAGATAGCTTCCATACCCAGTTCCGGATAAGCGACACATTCCAGATGCTTAATGCTCTGCTGTGCCAGCACTGCCGCCGGGCCGCCAATGCTGCCGAGGTAGAAGCCGCCGTGTTTATGACACGCGTCGGTGACTTGCTGACTGCGGTTACCTTTCGCCAGCATGATCATGCTGCCGCCGTGGGATTGCAGCAGATCCACGTAAGAGTCCATACGGCCTGCGGTGGTTGGGCCTAAAGAACCCGATGGATAACCGGCTGGCGTTTTTGCCGGACCTGCGTAGTAGATCGGATGATCTTTGATGTACTGCGGCAGCTCTTTACCGGCGTCGATCAATTCTTTCAGCTTGGCGTGCGCAATATCACGACCAACGATAATGGTGCCGGTGAGTGACAGACGAGTAGAGACCGGATACTGCGAAAGCTGGGCGAGGATCTCTTTCATCGGACGGTTGAGATCGACTTTCACCGCGTCGCCTTCACCCGCCTGACGCAGTTCTTCCGGAATGTACTGGCCTGGGTTGTGTTCCAGTTTTTCGATCCAGATGCCTTCGCGGTTAATTTTTGCTTTGATGTTACGGTCAGCGGAGCAGGAGACGCCCATACCCACCGGGCAGGATGCGCCGTGACGAGGCAGGCGAATCACGCGGATGTCGTGAGCGAAGTATTTACCACCAAACTGTGCGCCGAGGCCGAGTTTCTGAGCCTCGATCAGGAGTTCTTGTTCTAACTGGACATCGCGGAAAGCCTGACCGTGTTCGTTCCCTTCAGTCGGCAGCTCATCGTAATAGTGAGCACTTGCCAACTTGACGGTTTTCAGGTTGGTTTCCGCAGACGTGCCGCCAATCACAAACGCGATATGGTACGGCGGGCAGGCTGCGGTGCCGAGAGTACGCATTTTCTCAACGAGGAAGTTTTTCAGTTTACCCGGAGTCAGCAGGGCTTTGGTTTCCTGATAGAGATACGTTTTGTTGGCAGAACCGCCGCCTTTGGCGACGCAGAGGAATTTGTACTCGTCGCCATCCACTGCGTACAGGTCGATTTGCGCAGGCAGGTTAGTGCCGGTGTTGACCTCTTTGTACATGTCCAGCGGTGCGTTTTGTGAATAGCGCAGGTTATCTTCGATATAAGTGTTATAGACACCTTTTGATAAGGCTTCTTCATCACCGCCGCCGGTCCACACTCGCTGACCTTTTTTACCGACGATGATGGCGGTGCCGGTATCCTGGCAGGTCGGCAATACACCTTTGGCTGCGATTTCGGAGTTTCTCAAGAATTGCAGCGCCACATACTTATCGTTTTCGCTGGCTTCAGGGTCATGAAGAATAGAAGCTACCTGTTGCTGGTGTGCCGGGCGGAGCATGAAAGAAGCGTCATGGAAGGCTTGCTGCGCCAGCAAGGTCAGGGCTTCAGGTTCCACTTTCAGGATGGTTTCGCCGTTAAATTCGGCAACACTAACGTAATCGGATGTGAGCAGATAGTACTCGGTATTGTCTTTCCCCATCGGGAAAGGCGCCTGATAAATAAACTCTTTATTTGACATAGCTTCCAGCCTGTAACTCTGTATTTGTTATACGAAAATGGCGTGCCGCACAGCGACGGGCAGCACGCAGAGTGCAATTACAAGAACCCGTACATCGCAGCGAAGATCCAGCCGAAGACGCACGATACGCTCACACCAATCAACCCTGGCAAAATAAAGCTGTGGTTGATGACGAAGCGGCCGATGTGGGTGGTTCCGGAACGGTCAAACTGAATCGCTGCCAGATCGCTCGGATAGGTCGGCAGGATGTAATAACCATAGCAAGCCGGTGCTGAAGCCACGATGTATGCCGGGTCAACGCCAATCGCCAGTGCAACCGGAACAATTGCTGCCAGTGCAGCGGCCTGGGAGTTAACAAACTTGGAGACCAGCAACAGAACAATGGCATAAGCCCACGGATACTCTTTCACCATTTCGCCCAGTACGCCCTGAATTTCAGACATATGCGCACCGAACATGGTTTCGGCCATCCACGCGATACCGTATACCGCCACGATGGCAATCATACCGGAACGGAAGACTTCATTTTTTGAGATGGACGCGGGATTGGTTTTGGTCAGGATAATAATCAACGCCCCGGTCAGCAGCATAAACATCTGGATAACCAGTACCATCGACAGCGGCTTGCCGCCAAAAGACGGACGCAGGTCAGAATCAGCACCAAGAAGTGCGACCACCGCGATTGCCCCGAGGAAGATCCACATTGCCAGCCAGTTGCTTTTCGGTAGTTTTTTATCCAGCAGCGTGGCGGTGTCACCGTAAACGTACTCACGGTTTTCCGGTACGGAGATGAATTTCTGGAACTCTTCGTCTTTATCCAGATCTTTACCACGGAACCAACTGAAAATACCGATCGCCAGGATACCTAACAAGGTAGAGGGGATGGTAATCGCAAGCAGGTCGAGGAACTCAAGGTGACGACCATCAAAGGTTACGTTCCCCAGCATTGCGACCAGCGATACTACGGCAACCGACACCGGACTGGCGATAATCCCCATCTGCGCGCCGATAGAGCTCGCCGCCATTGGGCGTTCCGGACGGATGTTGTTCTTAATCGCAACGTCGTAGATGATCGGCAGGATGGTGTAAACCACGTGACCCGTACCGCAAAGAATGGTCAGCGTACAGGTGACAAACGGCGCGACGATGGAAACATATTTCGGATTGCGACGCAGCAGTTTTTCGGCAATTTGCAGCATAACATCCAGGCCGCCAGAGGCTTGCAAGGTCGCCGATGCTGCCACCACCGCAATGATGACCAGCATGACATCAACCGGTGGTTTACCCGGCTGAAGATGGAAGACGAAGACCAGAATGACCAGGCCGATACCGCCTAATAAACCCAGCGCGATACCGCCCTTTCTGGCACCATAAAACAGACATATCAGTATTATGATAAGTTGGATGGTAAATAACATGTGTAAACCCTCGCGATAATCCCATTTAAATTCTTGCCAAATAGATCACAGCCACATTCTGTTTTGGATGAACTGTTATCAGAGACTGACTAAATATCCGTTTGGTCGTTGCTGGCTCGAGCAAATACTTCACAGTGAATATTGGCTGATTCAGGCAGCAGTAAATTTATGCACTGTGATAAGTGTTTTTTTCAGAGAAAAATACTCTCTGGCGATGGGGTTATAGTTTGTGTTTCGCAGATGTTAATGGTCTGTTTTTGCGCTATCTTGTTGATATTTATTGGTCTATTTTTTGTTCTACAGACGGATGTCATCAACTTTATAGATTATTCTGATCTACCTATTTATGGGTAAAAATACACATAATACGGGTGACATAATAGTTAATTAACTTTTGTTAGCGTTTTGAAATTAAAAACTCTATTTATCCGA
Source organism: Escherichia sp. MOD1-EC6819 (assembly GCF_002965765.1). Lineage (NCBI taxonomy): Bacteria > Pseudomonadati > Pseudomonadota > Gammaproteobacteria > Enterobacterales > Enterobacteriaceae > Escherichia > Escherichia sp. MOD1-EC6819. The sequence continues at coordinate 135,880 of NZ_PTRG01000001.1, forward strand.
ATTGATATTAATTCGCAGGGGATGAAGAGGGATAATTATATTTGATCTGGCACAAGTTTTACTGATGGCTGATGTAACTTGTGCCAGTGCTGGTTTGCATTACTGCAATAATTGTTACTTCCAGATAACTAATAACGCGTTATTGGCAATATTGCTTCAGTAATGAGTAATGCTCTGCCTGAATACGGTAGCGATAAACCGGACGACCGGTGACGCCATAATGGATACTGGTAACTAAGATGTGACAATTCACTAGCCAGATCAGATATTTGCGGCAGGAAACGCGAGAGATGTTAACCTCGTTGGCCAGCTCGTCGGTTGAAAATTCATAGTCCTGGTGAGCGTCAATCCACTGGCACAGCGTGCGTAAAGTCTGCGGCGTTAAGCCTTTTGGCAGACGGCGGGTATCCTGTTCGTTAGATGAATTGCCATGAATTAGCTGATCCAGCTCGGCCTGGTCATAGTATTGATGTTTCTCCAGCGCCATTTTCTTTTGTCGCCAGCCGATGAGCGCCTCTTCAAAACGTGATGCCTGGAACGGTTTGATTAGATAATCAACGACGCCATAATGCAGAGAATCCTTAATGGTTGCGGCATCAGCAGCTGAGGAGATGACAATCACATCGCTTTTGCATCGAGCGTTGTGCAGGACAGGCAGTAAATCGAGCCCGTTTTCTTTTTGCATATAGATATCGAGCAAGATCAGGTCGATAGGCGTTTCGTTGTTGAAGATAATCTCTTTGGCTTTCTCCAGTGTCGAGGCTGTTCCGCAGCATTGAAAACCAGGGATCTGCGCCACGTATCGGCGATTCAACTCCGCCACCATTGCGTCGTCATCGATAATTAATACATTGATCATTTGCTCGACCTCTCCCCATCCCAGGGTAACTGGACAAAAAATTGTGTGAAAATCCCGGGTTCCGATTCCACGGCAATGCTGCCGCCGAGATTTTCAACCTGTTGTTTGACAAGTGCCAGACCGACGCCTCGTTCACTTCCTTTTGTCGAGACACCTTTTTCAAAAATGTGATCGATTTTGTCAGGGGAAATTCCCGGACCATCATCGTTAATTTCACAGTGCAGCCAGCCGTGACGGTAGTGCAACGTAACGCTGATTTCACCACCGGGTTCTTGCCCTAATGCCTCCAGCGCGTTTTCTATCAGATTTCCCAGCGCGGTAATTAACGTTGCGACTTGATCTTCACTACCGCTGTCTGGCAACTGGCTCTCACTATTTAATATCAGCGTATGGCCTAAATCGGTCGCGCGGTTAATTTTGCTGATTAAAAAACCAGCGATAACCGGAGATTTGATTTTTCCCAGCAAAGAGCCAATCTCTTCCTGATAGTTGTTGGCTGTTTTTAGAATGTAATCTTCCAACTGCTTATAACTCTTCAGATGTAATAATCCGAGAATCACGTGTAATTTGTTCATAAATTCGTGGGAGCGTTCACGAAGTGCGTCGGCATAGTTGACCAGCCCATCCAACCGTTGCATTAGCTTACGAACTTCCGTTTTGTCCCTGAAGGTAGAGATGGCTCCGATGATAACGCCATTGCTGCGTACGGGTACGGTGTTGATGAGTAATAGCCGATCTTTGACGGTAACCTCTTCATCTCGTCGCGGCGTGCCGTCGCGTAATACTTCCGAGACATCCACCACCTGCGACCATGCCTGACTCAGTGTCGACAGCTTTTCATCATCCTGGGATTTGTGATAATTAAGCAGTTCTTGCGCGGCATCATTAATTAGTGTGACTTCGCCGCGCGCGTCTACGGCAACGACACCTTCTTTGATCGATTGCAGCATTGCCTGGCGTTGCTCAAACAGAGTTGAGATTTCGTAAGGTTCCAGGCCGAACAGGATGCGCTTAAGTACTTTGACTAAAATCCATGTACCCAGCCCGCCAACCAGCACACCGAATAAAATTGACCAGATAATGCTCCAGCGACTGTCATTGATCTGCTGCGTTACGCGGCTTAACTCCAGGCCAATCGCCACCACGCCGATCTGCTTATGATTTTCGTCGTAGATAGGGGTAAATACGCGTAAAGCCTGCGCCAGAAAACCGCGATTAATAGCGACATTTTCCTCGCCGTTGAGCGCCTTCAGGATGTCGTCCCCTTTAAAGAGCTGACCAATGCGTTGGGTTTCAGGGTGCGAGTAGCGAAGACTTTGCATATTGGTAACGACAATAAACAGCAGATCGTTGCGTTTGCGTACAGCTTCGGCGATGTCCTGGATACCGCTCTCCTGCGGTTTTTTCTGCAAGCCCTGGCGAATTTCTGGCGAGTCGGCAAGGGTACGCGCCACGGCCAGCGCCTTGTTAGCCAGCCCGTCACGCGTCATGTCGCTGATTTGCGAGAAGTAAACCAGATGCACTACCAGCAGCACCGAGAACAGCACTGCGCTGACCATTAAGATCACCGTGGTACTGAGTTTCATCGGACGTTTGCGTAACATGCGGCAGGGCAGTGAATGTCTCATCAGCTTCCTTGTATGACAAATTTCCTAAGCATTATCTCTGATGCTGCGGGTAATTCAAAGGGAGTAAGGGGATTGGCCATCCGGGGAAGCGGATTTGGTAACTGAAACTTCCGGTGTCGTCTGGCGATTCGAGAGCTATGCTTATAGCGAAAACCATACTTATGAGGGAGAGAAGGTCATGGATCAGGAACTACTGGATGTTGGTTATCGCTGCTATACCGGCGAAAAGGTCGATGTCTATTTCAACACCGCAATATGTCAGCATTCCGGTAATTGTGTGCGCGGTAATAGCAAACTGTTTAATCTCAAACGTAAGCCGTGGATCATGCTGGATGAAGTAGACGTCGCTACCGTCGTGAATGTTATTGATACGTGCCCGAGCGGCGCGCTGAAATACCGTCTTAAATAAGCGAGGGGAAAATGGAAATATGTGAGGGTCATAATAAATTTTACATCAATGATGCGCAGGGAAATCAAATAGCTGAAATTGTCTTTGTGCCGACCGGAGAGAATTTAGCGATTATCGAACATACCGATGTTGATGAAAGCCTGAAAGGGCAGGGGATTGGTAAACAACTGGTAGCGAAAGTCGTGGAAAAAATGCGCCAGGAAAAACGGAAAATTATCCCGCTGTGCCCGTTTGCAAAACACGAATTTGATAAAACGCGTGAGTATGATGATATTCGCAGTTGATGGGGCGAAGGCAGGAAGGACGTATTCCCAAAAGCAAAAACCCGCCTTGTAGGCGGGTTCTCAAGAATTAGTGGTGCCCGGACTCGGAATCGAACCAAGGACACGGGGATTTTCAATCCCCTGCTCTACCGACTGAGCTATCCGGGCAACGGGGCGCATTAAACCGTAATATGCACATCTCGTCAACCTAATTTCAGTAAAAGCGATTCAACTGCTTAAGATTGCGGCAAATCGCTTCTTTTCTGTGTTTCTGTCATCAGGTCAGTGCGCCACCCTGGCGGCAGCGGGCGAAGCGCAGAATATCTTCCGCCAGCCGGTGTGCGGTGTCGACATCCGCCTGGCTACGATTCACCAGCATTCGGCTTAAACAGCCTTCCAGCACCAGTTCCATCTGCTTTGCTACCATCGCCGGATCGTCAACTTCCAGCGTGGTTAATAGTTCGTGGGTGAAATCGTAGGCCGCGCTTTTTTGCTGATCGGCCAGTTGATGAATAGGGTGACCAGGATCGGGATAAAACGTACAGGCAGCGATAAACAGACAGCCCGGATAGCGGTTGTTTTTAACGCACTCTGATAACGCCTGATAACGCGCCAGCAGCTTTTGTTCGGCGGTTTGCGTTTCGTCCAGCATCAGCTGACGACGCCAGACATCTATCTGTTGGCTAAGATAACGCAGCGCATCGTAGAGGATTGCCTCTTTGTCTGGCCAGAAGCGGCGCAGCTCGTCCAGTGGATAATCCACACGTTCAGCAACCATCTCCAGCGTGGTGTTGGCAATCCCTTGTAATTCTAATAATTTCAGGGCTTCTCCCAGTACATCTTCACGTTGCACGCTATTTTCCTCCGTCTTTCCCACTGCAAGTGTCGTTCACGGTTGGCGATCGCGCAAATGTGCGCTGAAGGTTTCAGCATCCATAAAGCCCGTGACGCGTGCTTGTGGATGCTCCTGGCCTTGTCCGTCAAAAAAGAGAATTGTCGGCAGTCCAAGGACATTTAGATGTTTTAACAGCGCCACATCTTGTGCGTCATTAGCGGTGACGTTGGCCTGAAGTAAGACTGTGTCAGCCAACGCTTTTTGCACCTGTGGGTCGCTAAAGGTGTATTTCTCGAACTCTTTACAGGCAACGCACCAGTCGGCATAGAGATCTAACATTACAGGTTTGCCTTTGGCTTCAACGAGCGCCTGATTTAACTCATCCACCGTTTTGATTGGTGTAAAGTTGAGATGCGCCTGAGTTTGTGCGGTATGCGTCGCACCAAATGCCCAGTCCTGGAGTGGGCGCACGCTAACCAACGCCGCTGCCAGTAGGATTATTTGCACAATGCGCATCCAACCGCGTTTGGCCTGTAAGCTGGTGACAAAGGCCCAGCTAAAGAATGCGACGCCAAGCGCCGACCACAAGCGTAATCCCCATATATCGCCAATCACTCGCTCAAGCAGGAAGACCGGCAGTGCGAGGATCACAAAACCAAACGCGGTTTTGACCTGTTCCATCCACGGACCGCTTTTCGGCAGCAGACGGTTGCCAAAGACGGTAATTAACATCAGCGGTAGACCCATGCCCAGCGCATAGAGATAAAGTGTGCCGCCGCCCAGCCACATGTTTCCGCTTTGGGCGATATATAGCAGAATCGCGCTAAGCGGCGCGGTGGTGCATGGTGAGCAGATCAAACCGGCAATCGCCCCCATAACAAACACACCGCCGGGCGAGCCACCCTGTTGGCGATTGCTCATCAGCGTGAGGCGCGTTTGCAGTGAAGAGGGGAGTTGCAGGGTAAACAAGCCAAACATCGACATCGCCAGCAAGGTAAAGACGATGGCGAGGCCAATAAGCACGTAAGGATGCTGTAGCGCCGCCTGGAACTGTAACCCTGCGGCGGCAACCACCAGACCCAGCGCCGTGTAGGTCAGCGCCATCCCTTGCACATAAATAAAGGTCAGCAACAATGCTCTGGTGGTGGAGAGCCGCTGTTTACCGCCCAGCACGATGCCGGAAATCAGTGGGTACATCGGCAGTACGCAGGGGGTGAAGGCGATGCCGATGCCTATCAACAATGCCCAGAGCGCAGAAAAGGGCAATTGCGCGGCGGACTGCTCTTGCTGCGGAACAGCCGCAGGTTGTGGCGCTGCGTTGCTGGCGAGCACTTCGCTTAACGGTACGGTTTTGGTTTCTGGCGGATAGCAGAAACCAGCGTCAGCGCAGCCCTGGTAAGTGACAGTTAATGTCGCGCCAGCCGTAGCCTGGTTGATGGTTACAGGAAGCGTCAGTCGCTTGCGATAAATCTCGCTTTTGCCGTAAAACTCATCGTCATGCCAGACGCCTGGCGGTAACTGCACGTCGGCAATTTTCGCGTGTTCAGGCGTGATGCGGATCTGTTTACGGTAAAGGTAATAACCGTCTTTGATCTGCCAGGTCAGATTAAGATCATGTTGGTTTTGCTGAAAATCAAAAGCAAAAGCCTGATCAGCCGGGACAAATTGTGAGCGTCCTGGCGTGTCGAATAATCCGGCAAAAACGGAAGTGCTGCAAAGTAGCAGGATCAGCGTAAAGATGCGTTGAGCCATGAGAGGTAATCTGTGTCTCCGTGTATAACAGGTAAAACCAGAAGCTCTGGGGTTTGATACGGATGATGAGACTTCAGGCATTCCAGCAGAGCTTGCTGGTGAGCGTTGTCGGTTTTTAAGATCATCTGTACTTCATATTCCTGTTCCAGCTTACCTTCCCAGTAATAGAGTGAGGTTGCGCCGGGGAGCAGGGTTGCACAGGCCGCCAGTTTTTCTGCCAGCACTTTGGCGGCTAAATCCTGGGCTGTCGCTTCATCCGGTGCGGTACACAGCACCACGACAGACGCGGTATTCGAACTTTTATCATCAAGCATAAACACCTCGCAAGAACAGATGGAACCGCAAGAGAGAGGTCACTATACAACGGACGAGGGAATGATGTTAGTCGGCGGGAAAGAAAGCGGGGCGTGAACGCCCCGCGATTGGTCATTACAGCATGAAGCTACCCAGCACGAAGCCGAAGCAAACGGCCAGGGCAACACCCAGAGTACCTGGGATGAAGAACGGATGGTTGAAGACGAATTTACCGATACGAGTTGTACCCGTGTCATCCATCTGTACCGCAGCAACCAGCGTCGGGTAGGTCGGCAGAATGAACAGACCAGACACCGCAGCAAAAGAAGCAACAGCGGTCAGCGGAGAAACGTTCAGCGCCAGAGCCATCGGCATCAGTGCTTTTGCGGTTGCAGCCTGAGAGTACAGCAGAGCAGAAGCAAAGAAGAAGATGACGGCCAGCAGCCACGGATGGCCCTGAATTACTTCACCAGCGGTATCTTTGATCCAGTCGATGTTGTTGGAAACGAAAGTATCGCCCAGCCATGCAACGCCCAGGATACAAATACAGGCGCTCATACCTGCTTTGAAGGTGCTGGAGTTGAGGATGTTGTCGGTATCAACTTTACAGATAACGGTGGTCAGAGTTGCAACGCTGAGCATGATGATCAGGATTGCGTTAGTGGTGTTCATCAGCGGTTTCTCAACCAGGCCCATGCTCGGGCTGTTGATGATTGCATAGATAACCACGCCAACTACGCCCAGCAGGAACAGCCAGACGGAAGTTTTTGCACCGGATTTGATTTCAATCTGCTTTTCACCGCGCAGTTCAACCAGACCTTCTTCCAGACGCTTGCGATAAATCGGATCGTCAGACAGTTTGGAGTTGAACAGCATAGTGACCAGGAAGGACATCACCAGAACCGCCAGCAGGGTGGACGGGATGACCACAGAGAGCAGATGAAGGTAGCTGATGCCATGACCTTCCATTACGGAAGACATGTAAACCACTGCCGCCGAGATTGGCGATGCGGTGATCGCAATCTGCGCGGAAACCACCGCAGTAGACAGCGGACGGCAAGGTTTAACGCCTTGTTCCTTCGCAACTTCAGCGATAACTGGCAGCGTTGCCAGAGAGATGTTGCCAGTACCCGCAAAAATTGTCAGGAAATAAGTCACGATAGGTGCGAGGATCGTGATGTATTTCGGATTACGGCGCAGCAGCTTTTCTGTCTGATGAACCAGATAGTCCAGACCGCCAGCAACCTGCATGGCAGAAATAGCGGCGATAACCGCCATGATAATGGAAATGACATCGAACGGGATGTTACCAGGTTTGACGCCAATAGCGGCAAGAACCAGCACCCCCAATCCGCCTGCAAAACCAATACCTATTCCCCCCAGTCTGGCGCCCAAGAAGATCGCCAGCAAAACTATGATGAGTTCTACAACTAGCATATTAGCCTTCCTTGTTTTTTAACAAGTTGATATTAGATTGTTATTTTTAAGTTACTGCTCACAAGAAAAAAGGCACGTCGTCTGACGTGCCTTTTTTATTTGTACTACCCTGTACGATTACTGTTCGCTTTCATCAGTATAGCGTTTTGCTTTGTAAGCCGGGTGCATCAGATTCTGTACGGAGAAAATATCGTCTAGTTCCGCTTCAGTCAACAGACCGCGTTCCAGAACGACTTCACGTACACTCTTACCGGTTTCGGCACAGATTTTACCCACGATGTCACCGTTGTGGTGGCCGATGAACGGGTTCAGGTAAGTGACGATACCGATAGAGTTGTAAACGTAACCTTCGCACACTTCTTTGTTAGCAGTGATGCCGTTAACGCATTTTTCCAGCAGGTTGTAGCAAGCGTTGGTCAGAATGTGAACGGATTCAAACATGGCCTGGCCAATGACCGGCTCCATAACGTTCAGCTGCAGCTGACCTGCTTCTGCTGCCATGGTAACAGTGGTGTCGTTACCGATGACTTTGAAGCATACCTGGTTAACCACTTCCGGAACAACCGGGTTTACTTTAGCTGGCATGATGGAAGAGCCCGCCTGCAGTTCCGGCAGGTTGATCTCGTTCAGGCCGGCACGTGGGCCAGAAGAGAGCAAGCGCAGGTCGTTACAGATTTTGGACATCTTCACAGCCAGGCGTTTCAGCGCACCGTGAACCATAACGTAAGCGCCGCAGTCAGAGGTCGCTTCGATCAGGTCTTCAGCCGGAACGCATGGGAAGCCAGTGACTTCAGCCAGTTTTTTCACTGCCAGCGGAGAGTACTCTTTCGGCGTGTTCAGGCCTGTACCGATTGCCGTTGCGCCGAGGTTAACTTCCAGCAGCAGTTCAGCGGTACGTTGGATGTTTTTCACTTCTTCTTTCAGCAGAATGCTGAAAGCGCGGAATTCCTGACCAAGGGTCATCGGTACTGCGTCCTGCAGCTGGGTACGACCCATTTTCAGGATGTCCTGGAATTCGACAGCTTTACGTTCAAAGCCTTCGCGCAGTTGGTTAATCGCATCTACCAGTTTAATCAGGGAAGAGTAAACCGCGATACGGAAACCGGTCGGGTAGGCGTCGTTAGTGGACTGACATTTGTTAACATGGTCGTTCGGGTTCAGGTACTGATATTCACCTTTCTGGTGACCCATCAGTTCCAGACCGATATTGGCCAGCACTTCGTTGGTGTTCATGTTTACGGAAGTACCTGCGCCGCCCTGGTAGACGTCTACCGGGAACTGATCCATGCATTTTCCGTTATTCAGGACTTCATCACATGCGGCAATGATTGCATTCGCTACACTTTTAGGAATGGTTTGCAGCTCTTTGTTTGCCATAGCTGCGGCTTTTTTAACCATTACCATACCGCGAACAAATTCAGGAATATCGCTGATTTTGCTGTTGCTGATATAGAAGTTTTCAATCGCTCTCAGAGTGTGAACACCATAGTAGGCATCAGCTGGAACTTCCCTGGTACCCAACAGATCTTCTTCGATACGAATGTTGTTTGACATGTGAACCTTCTTTTTCAAGCTGCCAATGATTTGCTTTAAACACACAGAATATATGTGGTTTCGAATGTTTTTCGACCGACGATTATCCCCTGCATCGGACGAATACCCAGGATCATATGCTGCTTGAGGATTTCTACCGTAATCTGGATCACTTTAAGTGTCGGTTTTTACCCCTTAATTATTAATTTGTGAAATAGATCACCGCTTTGGGATTACTACCAAAAATAGTTGCGCAAACATCTTGAAATTTTGCTAATGACCACAATATAAGCTGAACGCGATTCGCAACCCATTCAGGCGCCCGGATTTAACCGGTTGCTATTACAGGAGAAACCTTTGCGCTGGTTACCTTTTATTGCCATTTTCCTTTATGTCTATATTGAGATTTCAATTTTTATTCAGGTTGCCCATGTCCTGGGGGTATTGTTGACCCTCGTACTGGTTATATTCACGTCGGTTATCGGTATGTCACTGGTACGTAATCAGGGCTTTAAGAATTTTGTGCTGATGCAACAAAAAATGGCGGCGGGTGAAAACCCTGCGGCGGAGATGATTAAAAGTGTTTCGCTGATCATTGCCGGTTTGCTGCTTTTATTACCGGGCTTTTTCACCGATTTCCTCGGTCTTCTTCTTTTATTACCGCCGGTGCAAAAGCATCTGACAGTGAAGCTGATGCCGCATTTGCGTTTCTCCCGGATGCCGGGCGGCGGTTTTAGCGCCGGAACCGGTGGCGGTAATACTTTTGATGGTGAGTATCAGCGAAAAGATGATGACCGCGACCGCCTTGATCATAAAAACGATCGCCAGGATTAATGTCAAAACGCCGGATTATGTGGTTATGCCATTTTCCGGCGTTTTTCGTTTTGGCAGAAACAGCCATAACCCCGCCAGCATGATTAGCGCATAGAGACTTTTCCAGCCGACCATTGCCAATAACAGAACGCATAACAGCCCGCCAACCACCGCCAGTACGCGATAACGTCCTTGTAATAATTTACAGCCTGCCAACATGCACAATAGGTAAATCATAATAAAGATGCCGTTGGCATAAATAATGAGTGCGTCCAGATTGATCTCTAAAGCATGAATCACCAACGTACTCACCACGCAACAGCCGAGCACGGCATTAAGGGCATTATTCGGGATATGGCGAGAAGAGAGGCGTGCCAGGTAGTGGTCAGGATTATGTTGCGCCTGCGACCAGACCAGGCGGGCGAAGCTCTGTATATAAATGTTGAGGCTGGCAAAGCAGGCCAGATAGCCAATCACGCAGGCAATCCATAACGCCCCTACACCGAATAGCTGCACCACAATTTTGGGAAGCGATGCAGCCGCCGCCATTTTTTCACCATAGGCGTCGAAGTGTAAGACGACTACCGTACAGCCCCAGTAGACTAATCCTGCCAGCAGCAGACCTATCATCAAAGCGCGCGGAAAATCACGCTCTGGATTTTTAAATTCCGAGGCAAGATGGGCAAATGCTTCCAGACCGACAAAGCACCAGAACATCACCGATAACGCAGCAAATAACCCGGTAAGTTCGATATCACCTGGCGCAGGGAAGGGGATGTTCGCAGGTTTGATATCGCCCGCCCACCAGATGGCGACAATCAGTGCGACGATAAGCCCGGCAATGACCGTTTGTAGATTAGCACTGGAACTGGCACCGCGAGTACCGATATACCACACCAGCGCCAGCGTACCGAGTTCTGCCAACAACAGTTGCCAGCTATGCCAGCCAAACATCGCCTGGCCGAATCCGGCGGCAATTTGTAGCGCGGCGGGCAAACCTACGGGAATGACTGATAAAAACAGCCAGCCGGTGACTCTCTCAAGCCGCGAGCCGAACGCCATACCGACGAAGTGCGCAACACCGCCCGCGCTGGGATAGTGGCGACCCAGAATCGCAAACACAATTGCAATCGGGAACACTAAGATAATCAAAACAGGCCACGCCCAGAGGCTGTTATTGCCCGCTACCAGTGCAGCTAACGCAGGAACGGCAAACACGCCAGTGCCTAATAATGACGTCGATAGCAGGCCGATACCCTGGGCCAGCCCCAATTCTTGTTTGAGTCCACTCATGGGTTGATGTCCGATTGCGCCCAAATATTGGGCAACTGCGCAGGATTTCGATGGTAGCACAATCAGATTCGCTTATGACGGCGATGTCGAAATTGCGATGAAACGTGAGGTGAATCAGGATTTTTACCCGATTTTGTGCTGATCAGAATTTTTTTTCTTTTTCCCCCTTGAAGGGGCGAAGCCTCATCCCCATTTCTCTGGTCACCAGCCGGGAAACCACGTAAGCTCCGGCGTCACCCATAACAGATACGGACTTTCTCAAAGGAGAGTTATCAATGAATATTCGTCCATTGCATGATCGCGTGATCGTCAAGCGTAAAGAAGTTGAAACTAAATCTGCTGGCGGCATCGTTCTGACCGGCTCTGCAGCGGCTAAATCTACCCGTGGCGAAGTGCTGGCTGTCGGCAATGGCCGTATCCTTGAAAATGGCGAAGTGAAGCCGCTGGACGTGAAAGTTGGCGACATCGTTATTTTCAACGATGGCTACGGTGTGAAATCTGAGAAGATCGACAATGAAGAAGTGTTGATCATGTCCGAAAGCGACATTCTGGCAATTGTTGAAGCGTAATCCGCGCACGACACTGAACATACGAATTTAAGGAATAAAGATAATGGCAGCTAAAGACGTAAAATTCGGTAACGACGCTCGTGTGAAAATGCTGCGCGGCGTAAACGTACTGGCAGATGCAGTGAAAGTTACCCTCGGTCCGAAAGGCCGTAACGTAGTTCTGGATAAATCTTTCGGTGCACCGACCATCACCAAAGATGGTGTTTCCGTTGCTCGTGAAATCGAACTGGAAGACAAGTTCGAAAACATGGGTGCGCAGATGGTGAAAGAAGTTGCCTCCAAAGCGAACGACGCTGCAGGCGACGGCACCACCACCGCAACCGTACTGGCTCAGGCTATCATCACTGAAGGTCTGAAAGCTGTTGCTGCGGGCATGAACCCGATGGATCTGAAACGTGGTATCGACAAAGCCGTTACCGCTGCAGTTGAAGAACTGAAAACGCTGTCCGTACCGTGCTCTGACTCTAAAGCTATTGCTCAGGTTGGTACTATCTCCGCTAACTCCGACGAAACTGTAGGTAAACTGATCGCTGAAGCGATGGACAAAGTCGGTAAAGAAGGCGTTATCACCGTTGAAGATGGTACTGGTCTGCAGGACGAACTGGACGTGGTTGAAGGTATGCAGTTCGACCGTGGCTACCTGTCTCCTTACTTCATCAACAAGCCGGAAACTGGCGCAGTAGAACTGGAAAGCCCGTTCATCCTGCTGGCTGACAAGAAAATCTCCAACATCCGCGAAATGCTGCCAGTTCTGGAAGCTGTTGCAAAAGCAGGCAAACCGCTGCTGATCATCGCTGAAGATGTTGAAGGTGAAGCACTGGCAACTCTGGTTGTTAACACCATGCGCGGCATCGTGAAAGTCGCTGCGGTTAAAGCACCGGGCTTCGGCGATCGTCGTAAAGCAATGCTGCAGGATATCGCAACCCTGACCGGCGGTACTGTAATCTCTGAAGAGATCGGTATGGAGCTGGAAAAAGCGACCCTGGAAGACCTGGGTCAGGCTAAACGTGTTGTTATTAACAAAGACACCACCACCATCATTGATGGCGTGGGTGAAGAAGCTGCAATCCAGGGCCGTGTTGCTCAGATCCGTCAGCAGATTGAAGAAGCAACTTCTGATTACGACCGTGAAAAACTGCAGGAGCGCGTAGCGAAACTGGCAGGCGGCGTTGCAGTTATCAAAGTAGGTGCTGCTACCGAAGTTGAAATGAAAGAGAAAAAAGCACGCGTTGAAGACGCCCTGCACGCGACCCGTGCTGCGGTAGAAGAAGGCGTGGTTGCTGGTGGCGGCGTTGCGCTGATCCGCGTAGCGTCTAAACTGGCTGACCTGCGTGGTCAGAACGAAGACCAGAACGTGGGTATCAAAGTTGCACTGCGTGCAATGGAAGCTCCGCTGCGTCAGATCGTCCTGAACTGCGGTGAAGAACCTTCTGTTGTTGCTAACACCGTTAAAGGTGGCGACGGCAACTACGGTTACAACGCAGCAACCGAAGAATACGGCAACATGATCGACATGGGTATCCTGGATCCAACCAAAGTTACCCGTTCTGCTCTGCAGTACGCAGCTTCTGTGGCTGGCCTGATGATCACCACCGAGTGCATGGTTACCGACCTGCCGAAAAACGATGCAGCTGATTTAGGCGCTGCTGGCGGTATGGGCGGTATGGGTGGCATGGGCGGCATGATGTAATTGCCCTGCACCTTGCAGAAATAAAGAAACCCTCAGGCAGAAATGTCTGGGGGTTTTTCTTTTGGTCATCTTTCTAGTATAAGATTCAGACACGGACGACACGAGTTGCGTCCAGCTCATTGATTATGGGGAATAACATGCACGTAAAATACTTAGCAGGGATTGTCGGTGCCGCGCTACTGATGGCGGGTTGTAGCTCCAGTAACGAATTGAGTGCTGCCGGTCAGAGTGTGCGCATTGTTGACGAGCAACCAGGTGCAGAGTGCCAACTGATTGGTACTGCGACAGGTAAGCAAAGTAACTGGCTTTCCGGGCAACATGGTGAAGAAGGCGGTTCTATGCGCGGCGCAGCAAACGATCTGCGCAACCAGGCGGCTGCAATGGGCGGTAACGTGATTTATGGCATCAGCAGCCCGTCGCAGGGAATGTTGTCCAGTTTTGTCCCGACGGATAGCCAGATTATCGGTCAGGTTTATAAGTGCCCGAACTGATGTGATCCAGAGGCTGGATGACAAACGTGTAATTGCCTGATGCGCTTCGCTTATCAGGCCTACATCGGGCATTGCAACTGATTGAATGCTCGAGAATTTGTAGGCCAGATAAGGCGTTTACGCCGCATCCGGCATGATCAACGATCACGTTATCAGTAATTTCAGGCTGGAGGGCTCCAGCCTCGCATTCAAAAAGATGAGATTATTTCGCCTGTGGCGCGGCCTTGCTGATGGACTGAACTCGTAAGTGATGTATTGCGCGTAAGCATTGATCCTGAGTCAGTGGTTGGGCGTTATTTGCTGCTACTGTACGAACGTAGACCTGAGATGGCACACCCGCGAGTTTTTTCAGCCGTGGGCTGAAATCAAGCATCCGGCGTGTGATAGCCTCAATTTCTTTACCCGCTGTCGCTTCACGCGTTTTCACCACCGCGCCGCTAAATTGTTCTTTACCACTTTCATCTTTAAAGCGATAAAGCACCGCCAGATAATGGCTAAACAGATTATGTTTCCATTCCGGCTGAGAATAGGTGTCATATTCCAGATTGCCATTGTCCTGGCAGTCGACGTCATATAACGGCAGGAAATCTAATAGCGATGTAATACGCAATGCCAGTTCACGCATTTCAGCATTATTAATTGCATGAATGATTGCTCGCGCCAGCATTTCAATCTGCAACTCATTGACAATTAATTCACATTTGCTGCCATCATGCAGAGTTAATGTGAATGTGAGATTTTCGCCCTGGTTATCGGTAAGTTCCAGAGTGTTGACCCGGCGATTAATATCGGCATTTTTAAGCTCATCAACCAGAATTTCTGGGATATTCTCTGCCATTTTCTTCATGACTTTATCGCGAGCCTGCTCATACTGAATACGTGTATCAGCATCCAGTTTATGCTTTTGATGCAGACGACTTTCCAGCGCAATCAGCAGGTCTCGCAGTTCCATGACAGACATAAAGAATAACGACTCTTTATTGCGAGGCTCTTTAATTTTCAGTGCCAGTGCAATGAAATTATTACTTTTGCGAATAACACCGGTATTAACACCCTTGATGCTTATGGCCATGTAGGTTCTCCCTAACCATTTCTCAATAAAATAATTAATTTTAATTTATAAGCCAGATAAATGGGCTTGGTAGTAATAGTTGTTAAAATAACATAAATAGCCGTGCTCACTCTATATAAACAGAAAAGAAAGGTTAATTATTGGTGTTAGTTATATAAAGAGTAACAACAGCAATGCATATGAATAATTAAAGGTTATGCAACGTGCAAAGATTAAATTTCCCAGTTTAATGACAGGTTGCTGTACTTGCGTTTGTTGCTCTTGCCGGATGCGGCGTAAATGCCTTATCCCGCCTACAGCTCATTGAGTTTCAATGCACGATGTAGGCCTGATAAGCGAAGCGCATCAGGCAATTTTCTGTTTAACTTCCCTGTTAATCAGTTACTGCTGGCGTAGCTGGAGATCCAGAGGCGTTTTGCTGGGTTCACCGCCAATCTCCCGTGCCAGTTTCGGCACCAGATATCCCGACACCAGTGTCAGTAACTCACGCATAATCTGCCGTGCTTCATCATCACTCACCATAAAATGCGCTGCGCCCTGCACTTTATCGAGCACATGCAGGTAATAGGGCATCACGCCCGCATCGAACAACGCATTACTCAGGTTTGCCAGCGTTTGCGCGTTGTCATTCACGCCACGTAACAGAACGCTCTGGTTCAGCAAAGTAACGCCCACGCGGCGCAACTTAGCCATTGCCTGACGGAATGTTTCATCTACTTCATTGGCATGGTTGATGTGATTCACCAGCAAGATTTGCAACGTAGAACGGGCAAAGCGTTCAGCCAGCGACTCTGTGATGCGCGCCGGGATCACAATCGGCAGACGGCTGTGAATCCGCAGACGTTTGATATGCGGGATCGCCTCCAGTTGCGTCAGCAGCCAGTCCAGCTCGTGATCTTTCGCCATCAGCGGATCGCCGCCGGAGAAAATAATCTCGTCCAGTTCCGGATGCGCCGCAACATACTCAAGCGCCGCCTGCCAGTTACGCTTGTTGCCCTGATTTTCGGCATACGGGAAGTGGCGACGGAAACAGTAGCGACAATTTACCGCGCAGCCGCCTTTAACCAACAGTAGCGCCCGGTTGTGGTATTTATGCAACAAACCAGGCACTACGCTGTGCTGTTCTTCCAGCGGATCGGTGGAGAATCCGGGCGCGACGACAAACTCATCTTGCGAGGTAAGTACCTGACGCAAAAGTGGATCGTCAGGATTGCCTTTCTCCATGCGATCGATAAATGAGCGGGGCACGCGCAGTGCAAACAGCTTTTTGGCGCTGCGTCCGGCCAACAGTTTTTCGTCCGCGTCTATATTCAAAAGACGCAGAAGTTCATCAGGATCGGTCACAACATCGGCAAGTTGCGTTAACCAATCTTCTCTGGATGGGGTATTTAGGGTTACAATATGCGCCATTTTGTGGCTTAGCTACCAATTAACAAATTTCAGAGGGCCTTATGGCAACGTACTATAGCAACGATTTTCGTGCTGGTCTTAAAATCATGTTAGACGGCGAACCTTACGCGGTTGAAGCGAGTGAATTCGTAAAACCGGGTAAAGGCCAGGCATTTGCTCGCGTTAAACTGCGTCGTCTGCTGACTGGTACTCGCGTAGAAAAAACTTTCAAATCTACTGATTCCGCTGAAGGCGCTGATGTTGTCGATATGAACCTGACTTACCTGTACAACGACGGTGAGTTCTGGCACTTCATGAACAACGAAACCTTCGAGCAGCTGTCTGCTGATGCAAAAGCAATTGGCGACAACGCTAAATGGCTGCTGGATCAGGCTGAGTGCATTGTAACTCTGTGGAATGGTCAGCCGATCTCCGTTACTCCGCCGAACTTCGTTGAACTGGAAATCGTTGATACCGATCCGGGTCTGAAAGGCGATACCGCAGGTACTGGCGGCAAACCGGCTACCCTGTCTACTGGTGCTGTGGTTAAAGTTCCGCTGTTCGTACAGATCGGCGAAGTCATCAAAGTGGATACCCGCTCTGGTGAATACGTCTCTCGCGTGAAGTAATGCGGTTGTGGTGCGGCCTGCTGGCTGCACCATCACTTATTCAGGTCAGAGATGATGAAACGCCTTATCGTTCTTGTTTTGCTTGCCAGCACGCTGCTTACGGGCTGTAACACCGCTCGGGGGTTCGGCGAAGACATCAAACATCTTGGTAATTCCATCTCCCGCGCTGCCAGCTAATTTATTCTTCACTTCCGAAAAATCATCAGATTTCCGTCATTTTTGGTGATGTTGTCTATTATTAATTTGCTATAGGCAAACACAAATAACATTACCTAAAAGGAAGACGTTATGGTTAAGAAGACAATTGCAGCGATCTTTTCTGTTCTGGTGCTTTCAACTGTATTAACCGCCTGCAATACCACGCGCGGCGTTGGTGAAGACATTTCTGATGGCGGTAACGCGATTTCTGGCGCAGCGACGAAAGCGCAGCAATAAGCAATAACGGTACGGCAGATTTGTCGTGCCGTTTGTTTTTCTCGGCGGTAATCACTGTCGTAACCGTTGAAATTTCCTCTTAAATCGGCAAAATACCTCCTTCACCATCTGCTTTGCAGGACGACCTGCAAACGCTTCTTTTCACCGGGGACGGCCCCAAATCTCCGGAGCCTGATATGTCCTGGATAATCTTAGTTATTGCTGGTTTGCTGGAAGTGGTATGGGCGGTTGGCCTGAAATATACGCACGGCTTTAGTCGCCTGACACCAAGCGTTATTACCGTGACGGCGATGGTTGTTAGTATGGCGCTACTTGCCTGGGCGATGAAATCGTTACCAGTAGGGACGGCTTATGCCGTGTGGACGGGAATTGGCGCAGTCGGGGCGGCGATTACCGGCATTGTACTGCTCGGTGAGTCCGCTAACCCGATGCGCCTGGCGAGTCTGGCGTTAATCGTACTGGGGATTATTGGTCTGAAACTTAGCACCCATTAACTGCCGGGCTGCTGTACCCAAATAAACTTACTGACATCAAACCCTTCCCGGGTCGCGACTGCCAGCATCTCCTGTTTAACTTCGTCAGAAATGGTTGGCGTGCGAGAGAGAATCCACAGGTAATCGCGATCCGGGCCGCAAACCAGCGCATGGCGGTACTCCCGATCTAGCGCAATGACGTTATAGCCGCCATAGAAAGGGCCAAAGAACGACACTTTCAGCGCGGCGCGATGCGGGTCTCCCGTAAAGTACGCTTTTCCTTCGCTTTGCTGCCACATCTCTCTGTCCGGATTATAACCCTTGTTGATGACATTCAGGCCGCCGTCATCCCGCAGGCTATACGTCGCAGTCACTTTCTCCAGCCCGCGTTCAAAACGGTGATCAAAACGGGCAATCTCATACCACGTACCCAAATAGCGTTTGGTATCGAAATTATTTACCACAGTAACGCCACGAGGCGGTGTGGGAGAACTACAGGCAACGACCAGAAATGCCGCTGTCGCTGCGGCAACGAGAGGGAGCAGGCGCATAGATGTTTCCTTACTGGTTTTTTTTCTAAGTGTAGATGACAGCAAGGAAAAGCGGATAAAAGGTCCGAAAATTCGAACCATCTGCGTTGTTATTGCAAAGCGTTGAGAATCTGCCAGGCGGCAGCGACTCTCGCTGGATTGGGATAGTTTATGTTAGCCAGCATCACAATCCCCAGCTCTTTCTCTGGAATAAATGCGATGTAGCTACCAAATCCGCCGGTCGCGCCTGTTTTATGTACCCATGATGCTCGTACCGCAGGGGCGGGGGGCGTAATCGCTTTTACTGGTCGTGCTGCCAGCGCAATTTTACTGTCGCTGCCATTAATGATGCTGTCTGGATCTACCGGCCAGTCGAGCATTTCCCAGCCCAGACCTTGATACATGTCGCCAGTTTGCCAGTAGCGTGACTGCGCCAGCTGGATACCTTGCTGAAGTGTTTTGTCGTTGATATCACGGGGATTCATATTGCTCTGCGCCCAGCGAGCCATATCTTCAATGGTTGATTTCACACCGTAAGCTTCAGCATCTAACGCCCCTGGCGAAACATGCACGGCCTTGCCTTCACGATATCCCCAGGCGTAATTCTTTTCTTCTGCGGGCGGCACATTAATCCACGTATGGGTGAGTTTGAGTGGCTGGAAAACACGAGTTTGCATCGCCTGTTCAAAGCCCAAACCGGATGGTTTCACTGCCAGCGCACCGAACAAACCGATGCTGGAGTTAGCATACAGACGCTGTGTTCCTGGTGCCCAGGTGGGTTGCCAGTTTTGATAGAAACGTAGCAAGTCGCCTGAGGACTTCACTTCATCGGGCACCTGTAACGGCAGCCCGCCAGCGGTGTAGGTTGCAAGATGTAATAGCGTGATTCCGTTCCACTGTTTAGCAGTAAGTTCAGGCCAGTATTTTGTTGCGGGATCGCTTAGGTTGATTTCCCCTCGTGCAATAGCATCGCCACCGAGCACACCCGTAAATGTTTTGCTGACAGAACCTAACTCAAACAACGTTTGCTGTGTGACGGGCTGCTTTTTTGCTACGTCCGCATAGCCCCAGGTAAAGTAATAAGGTTTACCCTGATAAATCACCGCCACCGCCATGCCAGGGATTTTGTGTTGCTCTATAAGCGGAGTCATTGTGCGATGCACAATATCGTTGAGCTGTTGGGGGGCGGAGAGTGCGGAGCAAGAAGCGGTAATTAATAAGGCGCAGAGCGTCGTTTTGAACATAGGGTCTGGTTTCCATACAAAACGGCCCGCCTATGGCGGGCCGGATTTACATTGGTGATGCGTTAGATTGTAACGATACCAATCAGCGTGACAACTGTCAGGATAGCAGCCAGACCGTAGAAAACCCATTTGCCCGCAGGCACGTGGATTTTCAGATCGTGCATCGCGTGATGCATACGGTGTAAACCACACCACAGCGGCAGGACGATCATCAGGAACAGGAATACGCGACCAATGAAGCTCTGTGCAAACGCCAGAATGCGCTCATAGCTCAGTGCATCGCCCGGAAACAGGCCCAGTGGTAGCAGAATGCCAACCAGCAGGATCATCACCGGCGCAATGATGGCGCTCCACATACCACCGGCCCCGAAGAGGCCCCAGAATACCGGTTCGTCAGAACGCTTTGGATTTGGATTAATCATCTCAGGCTCCTTACCAGTACAGGGCAACAAACAGGATTACGATGGTGGCAACCACAGTTACCGCCCAGAGACTTTTGATAATTGGCTCTGGTCCCATTTTTTCGTCTTTTACAATGATATTGGCCGCTTTCGGTGCCAGCTCAAACCAGGTTTTGGTGTGCAGCAGGGCTGCCGCCAGAGTAATCAGGTTGATGATCACGATAACCGGGTTTTGTAAAAAGTCGACGAATCCCGCCCAGGCTTCCGGGCCATTTTTCAGGGCAAACAGCCCGAAAATCAGTTCAATGCTGAACCACACAGCCGGAACCGCCGTGCCTTCGCGCAGCATGTAAAAGCGATAAAACGGCAACTTCTTCCACCAGGTGGACGTCATTGGCCGTACATACGGTTTACGTTTAGTCGTCATGTTGCACTCCTTAGCGTGGTTTCAGGGTCGCGATAAGAAAGTCTTTCGAACTTTCTACTTTGCCCTGCTGAATGGCCGCAGCCGGATCGACGTGTTTCGGGCAGACTTCGGAGCAGTAGCCCACGAAAGTACAGCTCCATACGCCGTTCTGGCTGTTTAACTGCGCCATACGCTCCTTCTTACCGTGGTCGCGGCTATCTTCGTTATAACGATGCGCCAGCGTAATGGCAGCCGGACCAATGAACTCTGGGTTCAGGCCAAACTGCGGGCACGCGGCGTAGCACAGACCACAGTTGATGCAACCGGAGAACTGGTGATATTTCGCCATCTGCGCCGGGGTCTGGATGTTAGTACCCTGATCCGCAGTGCGGGAGTTGCCGATGATGTACGGTTTGATCGCTTCCAGACTTTCGATGAAGTGGGTCATATCGACGACCAGATCGCGTTCGATCGGGAAGTTAGCTAACGCTTCAACCTTCATACCGTCGGTGTAGTCACGCAGGAAGGTTTTACATGCCAGTTTCGGTACGTTGTTAACCATCATGCCGCAGGAACCACAAATCGCCATACGGCAGGACCAGCGGTAGCTCAGGTCTGGTGCCAGGTTGTCTTTGATGTAGCCCAGCGCATCCAGTAATGAGGTGGTTGCGTCATAAGGCACTTCGTAGAATGCGCTATGCGGTGCGGTATCGACTTCCGGGTTATAGCGCACCACCTCGATTTTCAGGTTCTTCATCTCAGCCATTCGCCTTCTCCTTCTTATTGGCTGCTTCCGCCTTATCGGCTGCATCCGCTTCGCCACCGTAAACGCGTTTAGCTGGCGGCAGCGTAGTAATCTTCACGTCGCTGTACTCCAGGCGGGTAGTGCCATCAGCATCGCGGAAGGCGAGGGTGTGTTTGAGGAAGTTGACGTCGTCACGCTCGGTGCAACCTTCGTCCAGACGCTGGTGTGCGCCGCGAGATTCTTTACGTGCCATTGCGGAGTGCGCCATACATTCAGCAACGTTCAGACCGTGACCCAGTTCAATGGTGTAGAGCAGGTCGGTGTTGAACACGCTGGAGGTATCGGTGATGCGCACGCGCTTGAAGCGTTCCTGCAGCTCCGCCAGTTTGTCGATGGTTTTCTGCATCAGTTCCGGTGTACGGTAGATACCGCAACCTTCTTCCATGGACTGACCCATTTCGTCGCGGATCTTCGCCCAGTTTTCGCCGCCATCCTGGTTAACCAGATCTTTCAGACGCTGCTCAACGCCAGCAACCTGGGCATTGATTGCCGCATCGTTGCCATTACCGGCGGTAGATGCGCGTTCCATAGCTTGCTCACCCGCCAGACGACCGAAGACCACCAGTTCTGCCAGCGAGTTGGAACCCAGACGGTTTGCACCGTGCAGACCAACAGAAGAACATTCGCCAACGGCAAACAGACCTTTAATACGGGTTTCGCAGTTCTGATCGGTTTCGATACCGCCCATGGTGTAGTGTGCGGTCGGACGTACCGGAATCGGTTCTTTAACCGGATCGACGCCAACGTACGCTTTCGCCAGTTCACAGATGAACGGCAGACGTTCGTGCAGTTTTTTCTCGCCCAGATGACGCAGGTCGAGATAAACCACATCGCCACGTGGCGTGGAGATGGTGTTACCTTTACGCCATTCGTGCCAGAAGGCCTGAGAAACTTTGTCGCGCGGACCCAGTTCCATATATTTGTTTTTCGGCTCGCCCAGCGGCGTTTCCGGGCCCATACCGTAGTCTTGCAGATAACGGTAGCCGTTTTTGTTGACCAGAATACCGCCTTCACCACGGCAACCTTCGGTCATCAGGATACCGGAACCTGGCAGGCCGGTCGGGTGATATTGAACGAATTCCATATCACGCAGCGGAACGCCATGGCTCAGCGCCATACCCATACCGTCACCAGTTACGATACCGCCATTGGTGTTGTAGCGATATACACGACCCGCACCGCCGGTTGCCATGACTACCGCATTAGCGCGGATCTGTACCAACGTACCTTCCATCATGTTCATGGCTACCAGGCCGCGAACATGACCATCATCGACCAGAATATCCAGCACGAAGTGTTCGTCAAAACGCTGGATCTGCGGGAATTGCAGAGAGGTCTGGAACAGCGTGTGCAGCATATGGAAGCCGGTCTTATCGGCGGCGAACCAGGTACGCTCGATTTTCATGCCGCCGAAGCGACGTACGTTGACGCTACCATCCGGGCGACGGCTCCATGGGCATCCCCACAGTTCCAGTTGGGTCATTTCGGTTGGGCAGTGGTGGACGAAATAATCCACGACATCCTGCTCACACAACCAGTCGCCACCCGCTACTGTATCGTGAAAGTGATATTCGAAGCTGTCATGATCCTGCGCGACAGCGGCGGAGCCCCCTTCAGCGGCAACGGTATGGCTGCGCATCGGGTATACTTTTGAGATTAGTGCGATTTTTGCATTTGGATTTGCCTGCGCGGCAGCAATTGCAGCACGTAATCCCGCGCCACCGGCACCTACAATGGCAAGATCGGCTTGAAAGGTTTGCACGACATTCCTCCAGATTGTTTTTATCCCGCAGCACCGTACTTCAGGGTAAGTATCTGAAAGTTACGGCCTGCGAACGCTATTCCACTGCTCCTTTATAGGTACAACAGTATAGTCTGATGGATAAGTCTGAAATTTGACGAGATCGATTTTTTTAGCGTGCCAGGGGGCTAAATTATCACTGAAGATGATTAATTTAATTACTAAACCATCATATTGCGGTTTTTTTAGTCGCCGTCCACCGTTGATTGATTCCTGCGTAAAATTTGTCTCGCCGCCGCGTTGCGAGTAGACTTCGTGCCCTTGTTAAAAACTGGAGATTTTACTATGAGCGAAACGGCATCCTGGCAGCCGAGCGCGTCTATTCCTAACTTATTAAAACGTGCGGCGATTATGGCGGAGATCCGTCGTTTCTTTGCCGATCGTGGAGTGCTGGAGGTGGAGACGCCTTGTATGAGCCAGGCAACGGTAACCGATATTCATCTGGTCCCGTTTGAGACACGTTTCGTTGGCCCCGGGCATTCGCAGGGGATGAATCTCTGGTTAATGACCAGTCCGGAATACCACATGAAACGCCTGTTGGTGGCCGGTTGTGGTCCGGTATTCCAGCTGTGCCGCAGCTTCCGTAATGAAGAGATGGGGCGTTATCACAACCCTGAGTTTACTATGCTGGAGTGGTATCGACCGCACTATGATATGTACCGGTTGATGAACGAGGTGGACGATCTTCTGCAACAGGTGCTGGACTGCCCGGCAGCAGAAAGCCTCTCTTATCAGCAAGCCTTCTTGCGTTATCTGGAAATTGATCCGCTCTCTGCTGATAAAACGCAGTTGCGGGAAGTGGCGGCAAAGCTGGATCTCAGCAACGTTGCAGATACCGAAGAAGACCGCGACACGCTGCTGCAACTGTTGTTTACCTTTGGCGTGGAACCGAACATTGGTAAAGAGAAACCAACTTTTGTGTACCATTTTCCAGCCACTCAGGCATCACTGGCACAAATCAGTACCGAGGATCATCGGGTCGCAGAACGCTTCGAGGTCTACTACAAAGGTATTGAGCTGGCGAATGGTTTCCATGAATTGACGGATGCCCGTGAACAGCAACAACGCTTTGAACAGGATAACCGTAAACGTGCGGCACGTGGTTTACCGCAGCATCCTATCGACCATAACCTGATCGAAGCTCTTGAAGTTGGTATGCCCGACTGTTCCGGCGTGGCGTTAGGCGTTGACCGCCTGGTGATGTTAGCACTGGGCGCGGAGACACTGGCAGAAGTGATCGCCTTTAGTGTTGACCGGGCATAATTCTGAAAAATTGGCTAAAATCCAACACAGAATGGCGTAGCTGACGCCATTCTGTAGCATATGTTTTCATTTTTCCGCTAAAGCGCACAATTTAAGACTGGATGTTTGCTATCATCCAGGTATCAATTCTGTTTTAGTTTTATTGTTGCCCACCAATCGGTGGGTAGTGCAGTTAGTTGGCGCGTTTAATATGCGCGCTGAAATGAAGGATGATTTCATGCCTCACACGATAAAAAAGATGAGTCTAATTGGACTCATACTGATGATCTTTACTTCAGTATTCGGTTTTGCGAATAGCCCTTCGGCTTATTATTTAATGGGATATAGTGCGATTCCGTGGTATATATTTTCTGCATTATTATTCTTTATTCCATTCGCCTTAATGATGGCTGAAATGGGGGCTGCCTATCGCAAAGAAGAGGGCGGTATCTATTCCTGGATGAATAATAGCGTTGGACCACGTTTTGCTTTCATCGGCACATTTATGTGGTTTTCCTCTTATATCATTTGGATGGTGAGTACCTCCGCTAAAGTCTGGGTGCCGTTTTCTACTTTCCTCTATGGTAGCGATATGACCCAGCACTGGCGCATTGCTGGGCTTGAGCCTACGCAGGTGGTTGGGCTGCTGGCTGTAGCATGGATGATTCTGGTTACCGTCGTTGCCTCGAAAGGGATTAATAAAATTGCCCGTATTACTGCGGTGGGCGGTATTGCAGTAATGTGTCTTAATTTAGTATTGCTGTTAGTAAGCATTACTATTTTGTTATTAAATGGTGGGCATTTCGCGCAGGATATTAATTTCCTGGTATCACCGAATCCGGGATATCAGTCCGGTCTGGCGATGTTATCTTTTGTCGTATTTGCCATTTTTGCTTATGGCGGAATTGAGGCTGTAGGTGGGCTGGTAGATAAAACGGAAAACCCAGAAAAGAACTTTGCTAAAGGTATTGTTTTTGCCGCTATTGTTATTTCAATCGGTTATTCGTTAGCAATATTCTTATGGGGCGTCAGCACTAACTGGCAGCAGGTATTAAGTAATGGTTCTGTTAACCTTGGTAATATTACTTATGTGCTGATGAAGAGCCTGGGGATGTCTCTGGGTAATGCACTGCATTTATCACCTGAAGCGTCATTGTCGCTGGGCGTATGGTTTGCGCGTATTACCGGACTTTCCATGTTCCTCGCCTACACCGGTGCGTTCTTTACGCTTTGCTACTCACCACTGAAAGCGATTATTCAAGGGACGCCGAAAGCCTTGTGGCCGGAGCCGATGACGCGCCTGAATGCCATGGGGATGCCATCCATTGCTATGTGGATGCAGTGTGGGTTGGTTACTGTCTTCATCCTGCTGGTTTCCTTTGGCGGTGGCACCGCATCGGCGTTCTTTAACAAGCTGACGCTGATGGCGAACGTTTCCATGACCATTCCATATCTGTTCCTCGCGCTGGCTTTCCCGTTCTTTAAAGCGCGTCAGGATCTCGACAGACCGTTTGTGATTTTCAAAACGCATATGTCGGCAATGATCGCAACTGTGGTTGTTGTACTGGTGGTGACATTTGCGAACGTCTTCACCATCATTCAGCCTGTAGTTGAAGCCGGAGACTGGGACAGCACATTGTGGATGATTGGCGGGCCTGTCTTCTTCTCGCTGTTAGCGATGGCGATTTACCAGAACTATTGCAGCCGCATGGCGAATCAGCCTCAGTTAACTTTAGATTGATTATCTGCAATAACAACTCATCGCCAGTCCGGCGATGAGTTGTCAGGAAGAAATGCGTTATGGATGATACTCTCCGGAGCCGGAGATAACTGAAGATGAAGTTAAGCTGCTAAATTAGCCACGTTGGCGTCATTTGGCAGCTTCACACATTACAAACTTCCCGCCTGGCGACGTCTACCCGCAGAAGTTAATGTCCTTCCCGTTTGTTTACCGTTCAGACTTTCCAGACGCATCTGGAAAGGCGGGAATGGCATATCGATACCGTGGGCGTGGAAGCCTGCCAGAATCAGCTGGTGGATCTCATGGCGTAGCGGCATACGGTGACCCATCTCAGCGGCGTAAATACGCAGCTCGAAAATCTGAATCCCCTGTTGCAGATCCACCAGGAAGACTTCCGGTGCCGGATTGTCGATCACCAGCGAGCAGCGACGTGCTGCGGTGAGCAGGATCTCCGTCACTTCTTCACTGTTGGCATCGGCAGGAGCCGGAATCGTCAATACCACGCGCGTGACCGAGTCAGAGAGCGACCAGTTGATAAACTGCTCGGTAATAAATGCCTTGTTCGGCACGATAATCTCTTTACGATCCCAGTCGCTGATGGTGGTGGCGCGGGTGTTAATTTTCGTCACGCTACCAGTGAGATCGCGAATCGTCACCGTATCGCCAATGCGAATCGGTTTTTCGAACAGGATGATCAGGCCAGAGATAAAGTTGGCGAAAATCTCCTGCAAACCAAAACCGAGACCAACACCGAGCGCAGCGACCAGCCACTGCAATTTCGACCACTCAATACCAATCATTGAGAAGCCGACCAGCCCGCCAATCAGCATCAGCAGATATTTGGTGATGGTGGTGATGGCGTAACCCGTACCCGGCGTTAAATCGAGGTGCTGCAAAATTGCCAGCTCCAGCAGCGCGGGCAGGTTGCGCACAAGCTGCGTGGTGATAATAAATACCAGAATGGCAATCAGCACCGCACCGAGGGTAATCGGTTCCAGACTTTCCACGCCCTGCACTGTTGATGTGACATCCCATAGCGAAATATTTTCGAGGAAGCCAAAAGCAGAATGGATTTCTGACCACAGCACGATGACCGAAAGCAGGGCGATCAGCATCAGGATTGAACGCACCAACCGCAAGGATTGCGCGCTGATAGCATCGAGATCGACTTCGCTTTCATCGACTTCAATTGCCCCTTCCGGGCTACTGTGATGATGCGCTTCTTCTTCGCCACGCGCACGTTGCGCTAACATCTCTGCCCGTCGATGCTTCGCCCGGTCAAACGCCAGCCTGCGGCGCTGGATCAGCATCCAGCGGCGGATAACGTGATAAACCACCAGCAACAGGAACCAGATGGCGACCGACGTTTCCAGCCTTGCCAGCAGAGCTTGCGCCGTTGCCAGATAACCCACCGCAGCGGCGAGAATTGCGACCAGCGGCGCGCCAATCATCATGTTCCACAACATATGGTTGGCAATATTGTCACCGCTACCTTCTTTGTTGAGATACAGCGGGATACCGGCTTTTTTCAGGCTGAGTGTGACTACCGCCAATGCACCGCAAATGAGGATAAAGCAAAGACGGCCCAGCGAACCGGAAAACTCGCGGTCGTCGAGATTATCGAACATCATCAGCGCCATAATCAGCGGCACAATAAGCCCGATGCTCATCAGATAGTAGCGCATCCCACGGGAAACCCGTTCGCGCGGCCAGCCAAAATGAGCGATAAACAAGCCGTTCGGGCGGGCAAAGGTGGCGCAAATCATCACTACCCACAGCAATGGCACGGTGGCCGTAACGCCATCGCCAATCGCCACCGCCAGCGGATAAGGCCACGCCTCGCGCAGCCCGTAGCCGAGCGTCATCCACAGCACTGGCAGCGGTGACGCGACGAGAATCGACCAGAAAAGAGTGCGTAACGTCAGCCAGAAGTGATCCTGAGTCACTTTGCCGACTTTCGCCGCCGAACGTTCAAGAAAACGGGTGAAATAGCGGCGCGAGTAAATACTGCAACCGACCAGAATCAAAGCGCCAAACAGTGGCAAAATCGTCTCTTTGCTGGTCAGCATCATCATGGTGGCTTTACCCAACTGACTGAAGGTGTCCAGCGAGATCAGACGGCGTAGATCCTGGGCGATTTCCAGCGGCCAGGCGATGGTCATCGGGCGCACGTCAGAAGTCCAGAACAGATAGCGGTGCGTCGCTTCATTGACCTCTTTCAGTGCATCTTCCAGTTGTCCGTTGGAGACTTTCAGCTTGGTCAGTTCAAGCAGTAGCGTGTCGCCACCCTGGAGTAAGGAGTTCAGTAACTCACGCTGAGTGCGTAGCTGTGCTTCCAGAATACGGTTTTGCTCGGCGGTCAGCGGCTGACCGTCGGCCTGATGGATTTGCCGTAGCAGCGGCTGTTTATTGAGGAGATCCTCATAACGTAACCGTTGCACGCGCAACTGCGCCATTTCAGTATCCAGTTGCTGCGGTTTGGGCATTTCCGGCAGTCGTGCCACTTGTGCCCGCAGTGCTTCGCCGAGCAGGTTTGACGAACCCAGCCATTGTGATTGTTCGCGTAGCGTATTCAGCGCCTGCCGAACCTGCAACGTCTGGCTGGTAGCCTGACGTTGCTGTGAAGCGACGAGCTCCATCCGCTGCGCCTGCTGATTCAACGCCGCCGACAGCTCGCGGTTAATTTTGAATTGAGCGACGATATCTTTCGGCAAATCGGCACTGCTTTCTGCCAGTAATTCGGTGCTTTCCAGCGCCCGTTCCGCTTCCAGTTGGCGTTGGCTATTCAACTGGTTACGCAATGCCTGCAAATACGCATCCAGTTGTTGACTCTCTTTTTCTGCCAGTGCCGAACGCAGACGCGCCAGTTCCTGACGATTATTGGCAGAAAGTTGCGCCAGTTCGAGTTCATCGACCAATGACTTCAAACGCGCGGAGTCGGCCTGCAACGCGAAATTTTGCGCCTGATTAAGCGGACTATTTCCCGTGAGTGTTCCCAGACGGCGCTCGATTTCATTCAACTGGCGGCGGGCGTCGGTTTGCTGTTGCGGTAGTTGATTTAGTGAATCCGCAATCTCGCGGGCGCGCTCCTGTTCTTGCTGAGCCTGACGGCTTTTATCCAGCAATTGACTACTGACCTGGAGAATTTCCTGATTCAGCGCGTCGGTAGACATCCCCGGCGACACGCTGCGCGGCTCATCACGCATGTTGTTCAACTGTGCGCGCAGAGTAGCGGAGAGTTTCGGGTAATTATCGATAACTTGCTGATATTGCTTGATGCGCCCAAGGGAGCTTTTTTGCTCCTCAAGCGCATTTAAGGCGGACTGGAGCGCCTCTACGACTTCTGGCTGCGCGGGCTTCGCCGCTTTTGCCTGCTCCAGTTCTTGTGAGATTTGTTTACTATCGGGGGCCGTCGCGGCGTACGCCCCCCAACTGAGGCACCAGGCCATCAGAAAAGTGATAATCAGGCGCACGTCAGCGTTTCCTTTGATGGATTAGACCTGGTCTTTTTTGTCGTCAACCAATGGGCTGGCGTCGTGTTCTGCCTCGATCTCTTCAGCAGGAAGCGGGGCTGGTTCAGCTTCTGGCGTAACAAAGGTTTCGGTAGATACTGCCAGCGGCTGACCAATTTTCGTGACAGACAGGCTTGCCAGTTGCTCAACCAGATTCACTTTACCTGGCGCAAACAAGTTGATAACGGTAGAGCCGAGTTTAAAGCGACCCATTTCCTGGCCTTTCAGCAGTGCCACCGAACCGTCGTTTTCCCCGGCAGGCCAGGTCCAGCGTTTGATGATGCCTTCGCGCGGCGGCGTAATGGTGCCAGCCCAGACAGTTTCAATGCTGCCAACAATCGTCGCCCCGACCAGAATCTGCGCCATCGGGCCAAATTCGGTATCGAACAGGCAGATTACGCGTTCGTTACGGGCAAACAGATTTGGCACGTTCTGGGCAGTGAGATGGTTAACGGAGAAGAGATCGCCCGGCACGTAGATCATCTCACGCAGGATACCGTTGCATGGCATATGTACGCGGTGATAGTCACGCGGGGAGAGGTAAGTGGTCACAAACGTACCATTACGGAAGAGATCCGCCATCAGGTAGTTACCCGCCAGCAGGGCTTCGAGGCTGTAGTTGTGGCCTTTCGCTTGCAAGATTTTATCTTCTTCGATTTTACCTAACTGGCTAATAACGCCATCGGCAGGCATGACCAGGACATTGGGATCGGTATCGATTGGGCGCACATCGTCACGCAACGGACGGACAAAAAATTCGTTAAAGGTGCGGTAACTGGCGGTGTCCGGTTTCTGCGCCTCTTTCATGTCGACCTTGTAGTATTTAACGAACAGATCGATAACCAGTTTTGTCAGCCATCCTGCCCGCTTGCTTGCGCCCCAACCCGCCAGGCGAGTAAGCCATAGTTTTGGCAGAATGTACTGTAGCGAAAGTTTAAATGAATTTAACAAGGTAGCCTCCAGGCCATTGTTTTGTCGTTCCTGATCCGGCGTTCATGCCGGATCCTGAAAAAAAGGGGACGATTCTAACGACGGTTAGCTTAATTGTCAGTCATCCGTATCAGAAAAGTTTTTACGCGTTTTTACCTGCGCCATGCTTTCCAGAATACGGTGATAGTTTTCGAAACGAGTTTCCGCGATTTTCCCCTCATCAACCGCTTCACGGATTGCGCAGCCCGGATCGGTATCGTGTTTGCAATCGCGATATTTACACAGGCCTAAGTAATCATGAAATTCGACAAAGCCTTGAGTGATTTGTTCCGGCGCCAGGTGCCAGAGGCCGAATTCACGCACGCCAGGGGAATCAATCACATCGCCTCCGTGCGGGAAGTGATACAGCCGGGCAGCAGTGGTGGTGTGCTGGCCGAGACCGGAGTTGTCTGAGACATCGTTGGTCAGGATCTCTTTTTGCAGACCCAGCAGCGCGTTAAGCAGACTCGATTTGCCGACGCCGGACTGTCCGGCAAAAATGCTGATGCGCCCGGTCAACGCCTCTTCCAGCGGTTTCAGCCCATCCTGAGTATGACTGGAAACCATCAATACGCGATAACCGATATTGCGGTAGATATCCATCTGTTCGTTGACGAATGCCATGCCTTCGTCGTCCAGCAGATCTATCTTGTTGAGCACAATAATCGGCTCAATCTGCAAGGTTTCGCAGGCCACCAGGTAACGGTCGATAATATTGAGCGACAGCTCCGGCAAAATGGCGGAGACAATAACAATCTGGTCGATGTTGGCGGCAATAGGTTTCACGCCGTCGTAAAAATCCGGGCGCGTCAACACTGAGGTGCGCTCATGTACTGCTTCCACGATCCCTTTGACATTTACGCCTTCCGCCGCCGGTTTACCCGGACGCCAGACCACGCGATCGCCGGTCACCAGCGAACGGATAGTACGGCGAATATTGCAGCGGTGAACTTCGCCGTCTGCGGATTCCACATCAGCGTGCATACCAAAACGGCTGATGACGATACCTTCATCAGGCTCGCCAAACAGATTGTCGTCGTAGTCGGGCTTCTCCTTAGACGTTTTAAGACGACGCTGGTGATTGGCGTTCACACGGCGCTGTTGGCCTTTGGAGAGTTTATTTTTACTCAATCGTACTGACTCCTGGTCGCCCCTGATGGGCAAAACATCTATGATACACGCAATTGTGGATCAATATAGTCACTGTGAATGGGTGGAAAAATAGCATGAGTGCCAATGAAAACAACCTGATTTGGATCGATCTTGAGATGACCGGTCTGGATCCCGAGCGCGATCGCATTATTGAGATTGCCACGCTGGTGACCGATGCCAACCTGAATATTCTGGCGGAAGGGCCGACCATTGCAGTACACCAGTCTGATGAACAACTGGCGTTGATGGATGACTGGAATGTCCGTACCCATACCGCCAGTGGGCTGGTGGAGCGCGTGAAGGCGAGCACAATGGGCGATCGCGAAGCAGAACTGGCGACGCTCGAGTTCTTAAAAGAGTGGGTGCCTGCGGGGAAATCGCCAATTTGTGGTAACAGCATCGGTCAGGATCGTCGCTTCCTGTTTAAATATATGCCGGAACTGGAAGCCTACTTCCACTACCGTTATCTCGATGTCAGCACCCTGAAAGAGCTGGCGCGCCGCTGGAAGCCGGAAATTCTTGATGGTTTTACCAAGCAGGGGACGCATCAGGCGATGGATGATATCCGTGAATCGGTGGCGGAGCTGGCTTACTATCGCGAGCATTTTATCAAGCTGTAAAATTTTTCCTGGTCACGTAACCGCCGGATTCCACTTGCGGCGGCGTAGGTTTGGCGCTAAATTGAACGTCTTGCTGATAATTTCAGCACTTGAGATAAAAACTCAAAAAAAAATTTTTAGGGGGGTTGCAGAGGGAAAGATTTCTCGTATAATGCGCCTCCCGTAACGACGCAGAAATGCGAAATTACGAAAGCAAAAATTAAGTAGTACGCGGGAATAGCTCAGTTGGTAGAGCACGACCTTGCCAAGGTCGGGGTCGCGAGTTCGAGTCTCGTTTCCCGCTCCAAAATTTGAAAGTGTTGTAAAGCACAGACTACCCAAGCGGGAATAGCTCAGTTGGTAGAGCACGACCTTGCCAAGGTCGGGGTCGCGAGTTCGAGTCTCGTTTCCCGCTCCAAAATTTGAAAGTGCTGTAAAGCACAGACCACCCAAGCGGGAATAGCTCAGTTGGTAGAGCACGACCTTGCCAAGGTCGGGGTCGCGAGTTCGAGTCTCGTTTCCCGCTCCAAATTCTCCTCCCAATAAAATATCCACAGCGACGCGATGCGTTATTGCTGGTTTTTGTTGTCTCTGACAAACTCTTGTAAACAGAGTTATCCACAGGTTCAGGCTGTAATCTTAATTTCAGAAAAACTTCGCACGGTGAATGGTAATTTTTCAACCTCTTGATATATAAGTTGAAAATTAAGATTGTGTTTTGTCGTATCGATCACTTGACGATGATATTCGTCTTGAATTGCAATGCGTTTTTATTTTTATTCACAAGCTGTGGATGAATCAGGCATCACGTGGTAGTCCCTTTTCAATTACACGAACCAGACGCTGTTTTTTCGGTAATTGTACTTCGACCACGCAGGCATTTCGTCTCTCGATTTGCTGCGCAATCGCCCACGCTATATGCTCATCAAGAAGTGGATGCTCACCTTTACGACTTTCCAACGCCGTCAGAATCGCTTCATCCCAGGGCGCATTGCCTAATGCCACGGCGATATTACGCAGCCAGCGCAGGTGGCCTATACGGCGAATCGCCGAACCTTCCGTTATTTTTAAAAACTTCTCTTCGCTCCAGGCGAATAACTCAATGAGTTCCGGTGCGTGTAGTGGCTTGCGCGGGTTGAAATCATCTTCAGTTGTCAGTTGCGAATAGCGATTCCACGGGCAGATAAGCTGACAGTCATCGCAGCCGTAAATACGGTTTCCCATTAATGGGCGTAACTCTTCCGGGATTGCCCCTTCCAGTTCGATGGTGAGATAAGAGATACAGCGGCGAGCATCAACGGTATATGGCTCGACAATGGCGCCGGTCGGGCAAATCGTCATACAGGCCACGCATTTATCGCATCCTTCCTCGACTGGTTGATCCACAGGTAACGGAATATCAACCAGCAGTTCGCCTAAAAAGAAGAACGAGCCGGCTTCGCGATTGAGGATAAGTGAGTGCTTACCTGTCCAGCCAAGTCCCGCTTTTTCAGCCAGCGGGCGCTCAAGAACAGGCGCAGAATCGACAAACGGTCTAAAATTCAGCGAAACACAATGTTGCTGAATCATCTCGCCCAGCTTTTTGAGTCGGTTGCGCAGAAGTTTGTGGTAGTCACGACCCAGCGCATAACGGCTAACATAGCCGAGTTTGGGATTTTTCAGCGTGCTGGCAAATGCGGCGTTGGCAGGCAGGTAGTTCATCCGCACGCTGATCACGCGCAGCGTACCGGGCAATAACTCGTGGGGGCGGGCGCGCAGCATACCGTGACGCGCCATCCAGTCCATTTCGCCGTGGTATTGTTTGTCCAGCCATGCTTGCAGTTTTGGCTCGGACTCGCTGAGATCGGTATCGGTAATACCCACCTGCTGAAAGCCCAGTTCCAGCCCCCACTGTTTAATTTTTTGCGCTAACTGATTGAGATCGAGGGGCTCTGACATGACGGACCATACAATGAAGAAAAACCCCGTAAGTATACCACACACCGTCTGGCACGCCGACGATATCCGACGTGGTGAACGCGAAGCGGCAGATGCGCTGGGGCTAACGCTTTATGAACTGATGCTTCGTGCGGGTGAAGCCGCGTTTCAGGTGTGTCGTTTGGCTTATCCTGACGCCCGCCACTGGCTGGTGCTGTGCGGTCATGGCAATAACGGCGGCGATGGCTACGTGGTCGCGCGGCTGGCAAAAGCGGTCGGTATTGAGGTTACGTTACTGGCCCAGGAGAGCGAGAAACCGTTACCGGAAGAGGCTGCGCTGGCACGCGAAGCATGGTTAAACGCGGGAGGCGAGATCCATGCCTCGAATATTGTCTGGCCTGCGCCGGTGGATTTGATCGTTGATGCACTGCTCGGCACCGGATTGCAGCAAGCACCCCGGGAATCTGTTAGCCAATTAATCGACCATGCTAATTCCCATCCGGCGCCGATTGTGGCGGTTGATATCCCTTCCGGCCTGCTGGCAGAAACCGGCGCCACGCCAGGCACGGTGATCAACGCCGCTCACACCATCACCTTTATTGCCCTTAAACCTGGTTTGTTAACCGGCAAAGCACGGGATGTTACCGGGCAACTGCATTTTGACTCGCTGGGACTGGACAGTTGGCTGGCAGGTCAGGAGACGAAAATTCAGCGTTTTTCGGCAGAACAACTTTCTCACTGGCTGAAACCGCGTCGCCCGACTTCGCATAAAGGCGATCACGGGCGGCTGGTGATTATCGGTGGCGATCACGGCACGGCGGGGGCTATTCGTATGACGGGGGAAGCGGCGCTGCGTGCTGGCGCTGGTCTAGTCCGAGTACTGACCCGCAGTGAAAACATTGCGCCGCTGCTGACCGCACGACCGGAATTGATGGTGTACGAGTTGACGGAGAAATCTTTAACTGAAAGCCTGGAATGGGCCGATGTGGTGGTGATTGGCCCTGGTCTGGGCCAGCAAGAGTGGGGGGAAAAAGCCCTGCAAAAAGTTGAGAGTTTTCGCAAACCGATGTTGTGGGATGCTGATGCATTGAACCTGCTGGCAATCAATCCCGATAAGCGTCACAATCGCGTGATCACGCCGCATCCTGGCGAGGCCGCACGGTTGTTGGGCTGTTCCGTTGCAGAAATTGAAAGTGACCGCTTACATTGCGCCCAACGTCTGGTACAACGTTATGGCGGCGTAGCGGTGCTGAAAGGTGCCGGAACCGTGGTCGCCGCCCATCCTGACGCTTTAGGCATTATTGATGCCGGAAATGCAGGGATGGCCAGCGGCGGCATGGGTGATGTGCTCTCTGGTATTATTGGCGCATTGCTTGGGCAAAAACTGTCGCCGTATGATGCAGCCTGTGCTGGCTGTAT
The DNA here is from genome assembly GCF_002965765.1 of Escherichia sp. MOD1-EC6819. Lineage (NCBI taxonomy): Bacteria > Pseudomonadati > Pseudomonadota > Gammaproteobacteria > Enterobacterales > Enterobacteriaceae > Escherichia > Escherichia sp. MOD1-EC6819. The sequence goes on from NZ_PTRG01000001.1 coordinate 171,482, forward strand.
CGCACACGGCGCGGCGGCTGACGTGCTGGCGGCGCGTTTTGGTACGCGCGGGATGCTGGCAACCGATCTCTTTTCCACGCTACAGCGTATTGTTAACCCGGAAGTGACTGATAAAAACCATGATGAATCGAGTAATTCCGCTCCCTGATGAGCAGGCAACATTAGACCTGGGCGAGCGGGTAGCGAAAGCCTGCGATGGTGCAACCGTAATCTATCTGTATGGCGATTTAGGCGCAGGTAAAACCACCTTTAGCCGGGGCTTTTTACAGGCTCTGGGTCATCAGGGTAATGTCAAAAGCCCCACTTATACGCTGGTCGAACCCTATACGCTCGACAACTTAATGGTTTATCACTTTGATTTGTACCGCCTTGCCGATCCCGAGGAGCTGGAGTTTATGGGGATCCGCGATTATTTTGCCAACGATGCCATCTGCCTGGTGGAGTGGCCACAACAAGGTACAGGTGTTCTTCCTGACCCGGATGTCGAAATACACATTGATTATCAGGCACAAGGCCGTGAGGCGCGCGTGAGTGCGGTCTCCTCTGCGGGTGAATTGTTGCTGGCGCGTTTAGCCGGTTAACCTTTGAAGGTGGCGGGATGATGTATCGCATCAGAAATTGGTTGGTAGCGACGTTGGTGCTGCTGTGCGCGCAGGCTGGCGCCGCGACGCTCTCTGATATTCAGGTTTCTAATGGCAATCAACAGGCGCGGATAACGTTAAGTTTTATTGGCGATCCTGACTATGCATTTAGCCATCAAAGCAAACGCACCGTGGCGCTCGATATCAAACAAACGGGCGTGATTCAGGGGCTGCCGTTGTTGTTCAGCGGTAATAATCTGGTGAAGGCGATTCGCTCTGGAACGCCAAAAGATGCGCAAACGCTGCGGCTGGTGGTCGATCTCACCGAAAACGGTAAAACCGAAGCGGTGAAGCGGCAGAATGGCAGCAATTACACCGTCGTCTTTACGATTAATGCCGATGCGCCACCACCGCCTCCGCCGCCGCCCGTGGTTGCTAAACGTGTTGAAACGCCTGCGGTTGTCGCACCGCGCGTCAGCGAACCGGCGCGTAATCCGTTTAAAACCGAGAGCAACCGGGCTACGGGTGTCATCAGTAGCAATACGGTGACGCGTCCGGCAGCGCGCGCGACGGCTAACACTGGCGAAAAAATTGTCATCGCCATTGATGCCGGACACGGTGGTCAGGATCCTGGCGCTATCGGCCCTGGCGGTACGCGGGAGAAAAATGTCACCATCGCCATCGCGCGTAAATTGCGTACTTTGCTCAATGATGATCCGATGTTTAAGGGCGTTTTAACCCGTGACGGGGATTACTTTATCTCGGTGATGGGGCGCAGCGATGTGGCACGTAAGCAAAACGCCAATTTCCTTGTGTCGATTCACGCTGATGCCGCACCGAACCGCAGTGCTACCGGCGCTTCCGTGTGGGTGCTCTCTAACCGTCGCGCAAACAGTGAAATGGCAAGCTGGCTGGAACAGCACGAGAAACAGTCGGAGCTGCTGGGCGGGGCAGGCGATGTGCTGGCGAACAGTCAGTCTGACCCGTATTTAAGCCAGGCGGTGCTGGATTTACAGTTCGGTCATTCCCAGCGGGTAGGGTATGATGTGGCGACCAGTATGATCAGTCAGTTGCAACGCATTGGCGAAATACATAAACGTCGACCAGAACACGCCAGCCTTGGCGTTCTGCGTTCGCCGGATATCCCGTCAGTACTGGTCGAAACCGGTTTTATCAGCAACAACAGCGAAGAACGTTTGCTGGCGAGCGACGATTACCAACAACAGCTGGCAGAAGCCATTTACAAAGGCCTGCGCAATTACTTCCTTGCGCATCCGATGCAATCTGCGCCGCAGGGGGCAACGGCACAAACTGCCAGTACGGTGACGACACCAGATCGCACGCTGCCAAACTAAGGATAATTGATGCCAATTCAGGTCTTACCGCCACAACTGGCGAACCAGATTGCCGCAGGTGAGGTGGTCGAGCGACCTGCGTCGGTAGTCAAAGAACTGGTAGAAAACAGCCTCGATGCGGGTGCGACGCGCATCGATATTGATATCGAACGCGGTGGGGCGAAACTTATCCGCATTCGTGATAACGGCTGCGGTATCAAAAAAGATGAGCTGGCGCTGGCGCTGGCTCGTCATGCTACCAGTAAAATTGCCTCTCTGGACGATCTCGAAGCTATTATCAGCCTGGGTTTTCGCGGTGAGGCGCTGGCGAGTATCAGTTCGGTTTCCCGCCTGACGCTCACTTCGCGCACTGCGGAACAGCAGGAAGCCTGGCAGGCTTATGCCGAAGGGCGTGATATGGACGTGACGGTTAAACCAGCGGCGCATCCGGTGGGAACAACGCTGGAGGTGCTGGATCTGTTCTACAACACTCCGGCGCGGCGCAAATTCCTGCGCACCGAGAAAACCGAATTTAACCATATCGATGAAATCATCCGCCGCATTGCGCTGGCGCGTTTCGACGTCACTATCAACTTGTCGCATAACGGCAAAATTGTGCGCCAGTACCGCGCAGTGCCGGAAGGCGGGCAAAAAGAACGCCGTTTAGGGGCGATTTGTGGCACCGCTTTTCTCGAACATGCGCTGGCGATTGAATGGCAGCACGGCGATCTCACGCTGCGCGGCTGGGTGGCTGATCCGAATCACACCACGCCTGCACTGGCGGAAATTCAGTATTGCTACGTGAATGGGCGCATGATGCGCGATCGCCTGATCAATCATGCGATCCGCCAGGCCTGCGAAGACAAACTGGGCGCCGATCAGCAACCTGCGTTTGTGCTGTATCTGGAGATCGACCCGCATCAGGTGGACGTCAACGTGCACCCCGCCAAACACGAAGTGCGTTTCCATCAGTCGCGTCTGGTGCATGACTTTATCTATCAGGGTGTGCTGAGCGTGCTACAACAGCAACTGGAAACGCCGCTGCCGCTGGATGATGAACCACAACCTGCATCGCGCGCTATCCCGGAAAACCGCGTAGCCGCAGGGCGTAATCATTTTGCAGAACCGGCAGTTCGTGAACCGGTAGCTCCACGCTACACTCCTGCGCCAGCATCAGGCAGTCGCCAGTCTGCTCCCTGGCCGAACGCGCAACCGGGCTACCAGAAACAGCAAGGCGAAGTGTATCGCCAGCTTTTGCAAACGCCTGCGCCGATGCTCAAACCAAAAGCGCCAGAACCGCAGGAACTTACGCTGGCCTCGAATGGTCAAAGCTTTGGTCGGGTGTTGACTATCGTCAATTCCGACTGTGCGCTGCTGGAGCGTGACGGCAACATTTCACTTTTAGCCCTGGCGGTAGCGGAACGTTGGTTGCGTCAGATGCAACTGACGCCGGGTGAGGCGCCGGTTTGTGCCCAGCCGTTGCTTATTCCGTTGCGGCTAAAAGTCTCTGGCGAAGAAAAATCGGCATTAGAAAAAGCGCAGTCCGCTCTGGCGGAGTTAGGCATTGAATTTCAGTCTGATGCGCAGCATGTGACCATCAGAGCCGTGCCTTTACCCTTACGCCAACAAAATTTACAAATCTTGATTCCTGAACTGATAGGCTACCTGGCGAAGCAGTCCGTATTCGAACCTGGCAATATTGCGCAGTGGATTGCACGAAATCTGATGAGCGAACATGCACAGTGGTCAATGGCTCAGGCCATTACCCTGCTGGCGGATGTAGAACGGTTATGTCCGCAGCTTGTGAAAACGCCGCCGGGTGGTCTGTTACAATCTGTTGATTTACGTCCGGCGCTAAAAGCCCTGAAAGATGAGTGATATCAGTAAGGCGAGCCTGCCTAAGGCAATTTTTTTGATGGGGCCGACGGCCTCCGGTAAAACGGCGTTAGCCATTGAGCTGCGTAAAATTTTACCAGTAGAGTTGATAAGCGTTGATTCTGCCCTTATTTACAAAGGGATGGATATCGGGACGGCGAAGCCGAACGCTGAAGAGTTACTCGCCGCGCCGCACCGATTGCTGGATATTCGCGATCCGTCGCAGGCTTATTCGGCTGCTGATTTTCGTCGCGATGCGCTGGCGGAAATGGCCGATATCACGGCGGCGGGGCGAATCCCGCTGTTAGTGGGCGGTACTATGTTGTATTTCAAGGCGTTACTGGAGGGATTGTCGCCGCTACCGTCGGCGAACCCCGAAGTACGAGCCAGAATTGAGCAACAAGCGGCAGAGCAAGGTTGGGAGTCATTGCATCGTCAACTTCAGGAGATCGATCCTGTTGCGGCAGCAAGGATTCATCCAAATGATCCACAAAGGCTTTCCCGGGCACTGGAAGTTTTTTTCATTTCGGGTAAAACTTTAACGGAACTGACGCAAACGTCAGGAGACGCTCTACCGTATCAGGTGCATCAGTTCGCCATCGCCCCGGCGAGCCGTGAACTGCTCCATCAACGAATTGAGCAGCGTTTTCATCAGATGTTGGCTTCAGGTTTTGAAGCAGAAGTCCGGGCGCTTTTTGCCCGAGGAGATTTGCATACGGATTTGCCTTCCATTCGTTGCGTGGGTTATCGCCAGATGTGGTCTTACCTTGAAGGCGAAATCTCATACGATGAAATGGTTTATCGAGGTGTTTGCGCCACGAGACAGTTGGCGAAGCGGCAGATAACCTGGCTGCGTGGTTGGGAAGGGGTTCACTGGCTTGACAGTGAAAAACCAGAACAGGCGCGTGACGAAGTATTACAGGTTGTTGGTGCTATCGCAGGCTGAATGTGTACAATTGAGACGTATCGTGCGCAATTTTTTCAGAATCGAAAGGTTCAAAGTACAAATAAGCATATAAGGAAAAGAGAGAATGGCTAAGGGGCAATCTTTACAAGATCCGTTCCTGAACGCACTGCGTCGGGAACGTGTTCCAGTTTCTATTTATTTGGTGAATGGTATTAAGCTGCAAGGACAAATCGAGTCTTTTGATCAGTTCGTGATCCTGTTGAAAAACACGGTCAGCCAGATGGTTTATAAGCACGCGATTTCTACTGTTGTCCCGTCTCGCCCGGTTTCTCATCACAGTAACAACGCCGGTGGCGGTACTAGCAGTAACTATCATCATGGTAGCAGCGCGCAGAATACTTCCGCGCAACAGGACAGCGAAGAAACCGAATAAGGTTTCGGGCTGTTTTTTTTACACGGGGAGCCAGCGATCCTGCGTTCCCCGCTGATCTATTTAGAGGGTTTTACGCTTGTTTGACCGTTATGATGCTGGTGAGCAGGCGGTGCTGGTACACATCTATTTTACGCAAGACAAAGATATGGAAGACCTCCAGGAGTTTGAATCTCTGGTTTCTTCCGCCGGTGTCGAAGCATTGCAGGTGATTACCGGTAGCCGTAAAGCGCCGCACCCAAAGTATTTTGTAGGTGAAGGTAAAGCAGTTGAAATTGCGGAAGCTGTCAAAGCGACGGGTGCTTCGGTCGTTCTTTTTGACCATGCCCTGAGCCCAGCGCAAGAGCGTAACCTGGAGCGTTTGTGCGAGTGTCGTGTCATCGATCGCACCGGCCTTATTTTAGATATTTTCGCCCAACGTGCGCGTACCCATGAGGGTAAGTTGCAGGTTGAGCTGGCGCAGCTGCGCCATCTGGCTACGCGCCTGGTGCGTGGCTGGACCCACCTTGAAAGACAGAAAGGCGGGATCGGTTTGCGTGGTCCGGGTGAAACCCAGCTCGAAACCGACCGTCGTTTGTTGCGTAATCGCATCGTGCAGATACAGTCGCGCCTGGAAAGAGTTGAAAAGCAGCGTGAGCAGGGGCGGCAATCGCGTATCAAAGCCGACGTTCCTACTGTTTCGCTGGTGGGATATACCAACGCCGGTAAATCTACCCTTTTCAATCGCATCACCGAAGCGCGGGTCTACGCGGCAGACCAGTTGTTTGCCACCCTCGACCCGACGTTGCGGCGTATTGATGTCGCGGATGTCGGTGAAACCGTGCTGGCAGATACCGTAGGGTTTATTCGCCACTTGCCGCACGATCTGGTGGCGGCGTTTAAAGCCACGTTACAAGAGACGCGGCAAGCCACATTGCTGCTGCACGTCATTGATGCGGCAGATGTGCGTGTACAAGAAAACATCGAAGCGGTGAATACGGTTCTTGAAGAGATTGATGCTCACGAGATCCCAACCCTGCTGGTGATGAACAAGATCGATATGCTGGAAGATTTCGAACCGCGTATTGATCGGGACGAAGAGAACAAACCGATCCGTGTCTGGCTTTCTGCGCAGACCGGAGCGGGGATACCACAGCTTTTTCAGGCTTTGACGGAGCGGCTTTCCGGTGAGGTGGCGCAGCATACATTGCGTCTGCCGCCGCAGGAAGGGCGTCTGAGAAGTCGTTTTTATCAGCTTCAGGCAATAGAAAAAGAGTGGATGGAGGAGGACGGCAGTGTAAGTCTGCAAGTTCGTATGCCGATCGTTGACTGGCGTCGCCTCTGTAAACAAGAACCGGCGTTGATCGATTACCTGATCTAACCGGCAAAGCGTCTGAAGCGTGGAGTCATATCCTCTGGCGTCGAAAGACAACAGGGATCACCGCATAACAAATATGGAGCACAAACATGGCGTGGAATCAGCCCGGTAATAACGGACAAGACCGCGACCCGTGGGGAAGCAGCAAACCTGGCGGCAACTCTGAGGGAAATGGAAACAAAGGCGGTCGCGATCAAGGGCCACCTGATTTAGATGATATCTTCCGCAAACTGAGCAAAAAGCTCGGTGGTCTGGGCGGCGGTAAAGGCACTGGATCTGGCGGTGGCAGTTCATCGCAAGGCCCGCGCCCGCAGCTTGGCGGTCGTGTCGTTACCATCGCAGCGGCAGCGATTGTCATTATCTGGGCGGCCAGTGGTTTCTACACCATTAAAGAAGCCGAACGCGGCGTGGTAACACGCTTTGGTAAATTCAGCCATCTGGTTGAACCTGGTCTGAACTGGAAACCGACGTTTATCGACGAAGTTAAACCGGTGAACGTGGAAGCCGTGCGTGAACTGGCTGCTTCCGGCGTGATGCTGACGTCTGACGAAAACGTGGTGCGCGTTGAGATGAACGTGCAGTACCGCGTCACCAATCCGGAAAAATACCTGTATAGCGTAACCAGCCCGGATGACAGTCTGCGCCAGGCTACCGACAGCGCCCTGCGTGGGGTTATCGGTAAATACACCATGGACCGCATTTTGACGGAAGGTCGTACCGTGATTCGTAGCGATACTCAGCGCGAACTGGAAGAGACGATTCGTCCGTATGACATGGGTATCACTCTGCTGGACGTCAACTTCCAGGCTGCTCGTCCGCCGGAAGAAGTAAAAGCAGCGTTTGACGATGCGATTGCCGCACGTGAAAACGAACAGCAATACATTCGTGAAGCAGAAGCGTATACCAACGAAGTTCAGCCGCGTGCGAACGGTCAGGCGCAACGTATCCTCGAAGAGGCGCGTGCGTACAAGGCTCAGACTATCCTGGAAGCCCAGGGTGAAGTCGCGCGCTTTGCTAAACTTCTGCCGGAATATAAAGCTGCGCCGGAAATTACTCGCGAGCGTCTGTATATCGAGACGATGGAAAAAGTGTTGGGCAACACCCGCAAAGTGCTGGTTAACGATAAAGGTGGCAACCTGATGGTTCTGCCGTTAGACCAGATGCTGAAAGGGGGTAACGCGCCAGCGGCGAAGAGCGACAACGGCGCCAGCAATCTGCTGCGTCTGCCGCCAGCCTCTTCCTCCACGACCAGTGGGGCAAGCAACACGTCGTCCACTAGTCAGGGCGATATTATGGACCAACGCCGCGCCAACGCGCAGCGTAACGACTACCAGCGTCAGGGGGAATAACGATGCGTAAGTCAGTTATCGCGATTATCATCATCGTGCTGGTAGTGCTTTACATGTCTGTCTTTGTCGTCAAAGAAGGTGAGCGCGGTATTACGCTGCGTTTTGGTAAGGTACTGCGTGACGATGACAACAAACCTCTGGTTTATGAGCCGGGTCTGCATTTCAAGATACCGTTCATTGAAACGGTGAAAATGCTCGATGCGCGTATTCAGACCATGGACAACCAGGCCGACCGCTTTGTGACCAAAGAGAAGAAAGACCTGATCGTCGACTCTTACATCAAATGGCGCATCAGCGATTTCAGCCGTTACTACCTGGCAACGGGTGGTGGCGACATTTCGCAAGCGGAAGTGCTGTTGAAACGTAAATTCTCTGACCGTCTGCGTTCTGAAATTGGTCGCCTGGACGTGAAAGACATCGTCACCGATTCCCGTGGTCGTCTGACTCTCGAAGTACGTGACGCGCTGAACTCCGGTTCTGCGGGTACAGAAGATGAAGTTACTACCCCTGCGGCAGATAACGCCATTGCCGAAGCGGCAGAGCGCGTAACGGCTGAGACGAAGGGCAAAGTACCGGTCATCAACCCGAACAGTATGGCGGCGCTGGGTATTGAAGTTGTCGATGTGCGTATCAAGCAGATCAACCTGCCGACCGAAGTGTCTGAGGCGATCTACAACCGTATGCGCGCCGAGCGTGAAGCGGTAGCGCGTCGCCATCGTTCACAAGGTCAGGAAGAAGCGGAAAAATTGCGCGCAACTGCCGACTATGAAGTGACCAGAACGCTGGCAGAAGCAGAGCGTCAGGGTCGCATCATGCGCGGTGAAGGTGACGCAGAAGCTGCCAAACTGTTTGCTGATGCATTCAGCAAAGATCCGGACTTCTACGCATTCATCCGTAGCCTGCGTGCTTATGAGAACAGCTTCTCTGGCAATCAGGACGTGATGGTCATGAGCCCGGACAGCGATTTCTTCCGCTACATGAAGACGCCGACTTCCGCAACGCGTTAAGATAACGACTGCGGTACAGGTCAATAAAGCCACCGCATCCTCAGGGATGTCGGTGGTTTTCTTTTTCTATAAGGACAATGAATGAATTCGACAATCTGGCTGGCGCTTGCTCTGGTTTTGGTGCTGGAAGGTTTAGGACCGATGCTTTACCCGCAGGCGTGGAAGAAGATGATCTCTGCGATGACCAATTTACCCGATAATATTTTACGTCGTTTTGGTGGTGGACTTGTGGTTGCGGGCGTTGTGGTCTACTACATGTTGAGGAAAACGATTGGCTGAACAAAAAATAGACTGATTAAGGTCATTTTTGGATGCAAAAAGTGCTGTAACTCTGAAAAAGCGATGGTAGAATCCATTTTTAAGCAAACGGTGATTTTGAAAAATGGGTAACAACGTCGTCGTACTGGGCACCCAATGGGGTGACGAAGGTAAAGGTAAGATCGTCGATCTTCTGACTGAACGGGCTAAATATGTTGTACGCTACCAGGGCGGTCACAACGCAGGCCATACTCTCGTAATCAACGGTGAAAAAACCGTTCTCCATCTTATTCCATCAGGTATTCTCCGCGAGAATGTAACCAGCATCATCGGTAACGGTGTTGTGCTGTCTCCGGCCGCGCTGATGAAAGAGATGAAAGAACTGGAAGACCGTGGCATCCCCGTTCGTGAGCGTCTGCTGCTGTCTGAAGCATGTCCGCTGATCCTTGATTATCACGTTGCGCTGGATAACGCGCGTGAGAAAGCGCGTGGCGCGAAAGCGATCGGCACCACCGGTCGTGGTATCGGGCCTGCTTATGAAGATAAAGTAGCACGTCGCGGTCTGCGTGTTGGCGACCTTTTCGACAAAGAAACCTTCGCTGAAAAACTGAAAGAAGTGATGGAATATCACAACTTCCAGTTGGTTAACTACTACAAAGTTGAAGCGGTTGATTACCAGAAAGTTCTGGATGATACGATGGCTGTTGCCGACATCCTGACTTCTATGGTGGTTGACGTTTCTGACCTGCTCGACCAGGCGCGTCAGCGTGGCGATTTCGTCATGTTCGAAGGTGCTCAGGGTACGCTGCTGGATATCGACCACGGTACTTATCCGTACGTAACTTCTTCCAACACCACTGCTGGTGGCGTGGCGACCGGTTCCGGCCTGGGCCCGCGTTATGTTGATTACGTTCTGGGTATCCTCAAAGCTTACTCCACTCGTGTGGGTGCAGGTCCGTTCCCGACTGAACTGTTTGATGAAACTGGCGAGTTCCTCTGCAAGCAGGGTAACGAATTCGGCGCAACTACGGGTCGTCGTCGTCGTACCGGCTGGCTGGACACCGTTGCCGTTCGTCGTGCGGTACAGCTGAACTCCCTGTCTGGCTTCTGCCTGACCAAGCTGGACGTTCTAGATGGCCTGAAAGAGGTGAAACTCTGCGTGGCTTACCGTATGCCGGATGGTCGTGAAGTGACTACCACTCCGCTGGCAGCTGACGACTGGAAAGGTGTAGAGCCGATTTACGAAACCATGCCGGGCTGGTCTGAATCCACCTTCGGCGTGAAAGATCGTAGTGGCCTGCCGCAGGCGGCGCTGAACTACATCAAGCGCATTGAAGAGCTGACCGGTGTGCCGATCGATATCATCTCTACCGGTCCGGATCGTACTGAAACCATGATTCTGCGCGACCCGTTCGACGCGTAATCCTGGTACGCCTGGCAGATATTTTGCCTGCCGGGCTAACAGTGTGATACATTGCTGTGTCGGGTAAGCCATTATGCTATCCGACACAGTGTTAAATCCTCGCTTTTTTCCTTCCCCAAACTGAAATAAATTAGCGACACAGCTTGTGGCTGGTTTATCATCAATATAAATGTATTTTTTCCCGATTTCCCTTTTGAGGTTGATGTGCAGTTAACGAGTTTCACTGATTACGGATTACGTGCGCTGATCTACATGGCGTCATTGCCAGAAGGGCGGATGACCAGTATTTCTGAAGTGACTGACGTCTACGGCGTCTCCCGTAATCATATGGTCAAAATAATCAATCAACTTAGTCGTGCCGGCTACGTGACTGCTGTTCGTGGAAAAAATGGCGGCATTCGCCTGGGTAAACCGGCGAGTGCGATACGTATTGGTGATGTGGTGCGCGAGCTGGAACCCTTATCGCTGGTGAATTGCAGCAGTGAGTTTTGCCACATTACACCTGCCTGTCGGTTGAAACAGGCACTTTCTAAGGCCGTGCAAAGTTTTCTTACGGAACTGGATAACTACACGCTTGCCGATTTGGTTGAAGAGAATCAACCGCTTTATAAATTATTGCTGGTGGAGTGACGAAAATCTTCATCAGAGATGACAACGGAGGAACCGAGATGTCACAAGATCCTTTCCAGGAACGCGAAGCTGAAAAATACGCGAATCCCATCCCTAGCCGGGAATTTATCCTCGAACATTTAACCAAACGTGAAAAACCGGCCAGCCGTGATGAGCTGGCTGTAGAACTGCACATTGAAGGCGAAGAGCAGCTTGAAGGCCTGCGTCGCCGCCTGCGCGCGATGGAGCGCGACGGTCAACTGGTCTTCACTCGCCGTCAGTGCTATGCGCTGCCGGAACGCCTCGATCTGGTGAAAGGTACCGTTATTGGTCACCGTGATGGCTACGGCTTTCTGCGGGTTGAAGGACGTAAAGATGATTTGTATCTCTCCAGCGAGCAGATGAAAACCTGCATTCATGGCGATCAGGTGCTGGCGCAGCCGCTGGGCGCTGACCGTAAAGGCCGCCGTGAAGCGCGTATTGTCCGTGTACTGGTGCCAAAAACCAGCCAGATTGTTGGTCGCTACTTTACCGAAGCGGGCGTCGGCTTTGTGGTTCCTGACGACAGCCGTTTGAGCTTCGATATCTTAATCCCGCCAGATCAGATCATGGGCGCGCGGATGGGCTTTGTGGTGGTGGTCGAACTGACCCAACGCCCGACTCGTCGTACCAAAGCGGTGGGTAAAATCGTCGAGGTGCTTGGCGATAATATGGGCACCGGCATGGCGGTTGATATCGCTCTGCGCACCCATGAAATCCCGTACATCTGGCCACAGGCTGTTGAGCAACAGGTTGCCGGACTGAAAGAAGAAGTGCCGGAAGAAGCAAAAGCAGGCCGTGTCGATCTGCGCGATTTACCGCTGGTCACCATTGATGGCGAAGACGCCCGCGACTTTGACGATGCAGTTTACTGCGAGAAAAAACGCGGCGGCGGCTGGCGTTTATGGGTCGCAATTGCCGATGTCAGCTACTATGTGCGTCCGCCAACGCCGCTGGACAGAGAAGCGCGTAACCGTGGTACGTCGGTGTACTTCCCGTCGCAGGTTATCCCGATGCTGCCGGAAGTGCTCTCTAACGGCCTGTGTTCGCTCAACCCACAGGTAGACCGCCTGTGTATGGTGTGCGAGATGACGATTTCGTCGAAAGGCCGCCTGACTGGCTACAAATTCTACGAAGCGGTGATGAGCTCTCACGCGCGTCTGACCTACACCAAAGTCTGGCATATTCTGCAGGGCGATCAGGATCTGCGCGAGCAGTACGCCCCGCTGGTTAAGCATCTCGAAGAGTTGCATAACCTCTATAAAGTGCTGGATAAAGCTCGTGAAGAACGCGGCGGGATCTCGTTTGAGAGCGAAGAAGCGAAGTTCATTTTCAACGCTGAACGCCGTATTGAACGTATCGAACAGACTCAGCGTAACGACGCGCACAAATTAATTGAAGAGTGTATGATTTTGGCGAATATCTCGGCGGCGCGTTTCGTTGAGAAAGCCAAAGAACCCGCACTGTTCCGTATACACGACAAGCCGAGCACTGAGGCGATTACCTCTTTCCGCTCTGTACTGGCAGAGCTGGGGCTGGAACTGCCGGGCGGTAACAAGCCAGAACCGCGCGACTACGCGGAACTGCTGGAGTCGGTTGCCGATCGTCCTGACGCAGAAATGCTGCAAACCATGCTGCTGCGTTCAATGAAACAGGCGATTTATGATCCGGAAAACCGTGGTCACTTCGGCCTGGCATTGCAGTCCTATGCGCACTTTACTTCGCCGATTCGTCGTTATCCTGACCTGACGCTGCACCGCGCCATTAAGTATCTGCTGGCGAAAGAGCAGGGGCATCAGGGCAACACCACTGAAACTGGCGGCTACCATTATTCGATGGAAGAGATGCTGCAACTGGGTCAGCACTGTTCGATGGCGGAACGTCGTGCCGACGAAGCAACGCGCGATGTGGCTGACTGGCTGAAGTGTGACTTCATGCTCGATCAGGTTGGTAACGTATTTAAAGGAGTAATTTCCAGCGTCACAGGCTTCGGTTTCTTTGTTCGTCTGGACGACTTATTCATCGATGGTCTGGTTCACGTCTCTTCGCTGGACAACGACTACTATCGCTTTGATCAAGTCGGACAACGCCTGATGGGCGAATCCAGCGGCCAGACTTATCGCCTGGGCGACCGCGTGGAAGTTCGCGTCGAAGCGGTTAATATGGACGAGCGCAAAATCGACTTTAGCCTGATCTCCAGCGAACGTGCACCGCGCAACGTCGGTAAAACGGCGCGCGAGAAAGCCAAAAAAGGCGATGCAGGCAAAAAAGGCGGTAAGCGTCGTCAGGTCGGCAAAAAGGTAAACTTTGAGCCAGACAGCGCCTTCCGTGGTGAGAAAAAAGCGAAGCCGAAAGCGGCGAAGAAAGACGCGAAAAAAGCGAAGAAGCCATCGGCTAAAACGCAGAAAATAGCCGCTGCAACCAAAGCGAAGCGTGCGGCGAAGAAAAAAGTGGCAGAGTGATCATAACCCTCTTCAAACAGAAGAGGGTTAGTATTATGACCAACGCAAAAATTCACTCGGACAGTCCCCTCGCCCCTTTGGGGAGAGGGTTAGGGTGAGGGGAACAGGCCAGCACTGGCGCGTATAATTGCCCTCACCTGGGCCCATTCGCCTTCCAGGGGGAGAAAACCGTGCCCACGTTAACGAGTGAACTTGTTTGTCAGCAATCTCGCTCTCTTCAAAAAGAAGAGGGTGAATTATCCGTAGGCCAGATAAGCGTAGCGCATCAGGCAAAACGTAAACAACGAGTACATTAATGAGCGAAATGATTTACGGCATCCACGCAGTGCAGGCCCTGCTGGAGCGCGCCCCTGAACGTTTTCAGGAAGTCTTTATTTTAAAAGGCCGTGAAGATAAACGTCTGTTGCCGCTGATTCACGCCCTTGAGTCCCAGGGCGTGGTTATCCAGCTGGCAAACCGCCAATATCTCGACGAGAAAAGCGACGGTGCCGTGCATCAGGGCATTATCGCCCGTGTGAAGCCAGGACGGCAGTATCAGGAAAACGATCTGCCAGATCTGATTGCTTCGCTCGATCAGCCGTTCCTGTTGATCCTCGACGGCGTAACCGATCCGCATAACCTTGGTGCGTGCCTGCGTAGCGCGGATGCCGCTGGCGTTCATGCAGTGATTGTGCCGAAAGATCGCTCCGCTCAACTCAACGCCACGGCGAAAAAAGTGGCCTGTGGTGCGGCAGAAAGCGTTCCGCTGATTCGGGTGACTAACCTGGCGCGCACTATGCGTATGTTGCAGGAAGAGAATATCTGGATCGTCGGTACGGCAGGTGAAGCGGATCATACGCTTTATCAGAGCAAAATGACCGGGCGCCTGGCGCTGGTGATGGGCGCGGAAGGTGAAGGTATGCGTCGCCTGACCCGTGAACATTGCGATGAACTGATTAGTATTCCGATGGCAGGTAGCGTTTCTTCCCTGAACGTTTCGGTTGCGACCGGAATTTGCTTATTTGAAGCAGTTCGCCAGCGTAGCTAATTTCTCTGAATTATAAAAAACCATCCATATTTGGATGGTTTTTTTTTATCTATAGCTGGTAAGATAATTACGCTCTATGAATATTCATTTTATTAATAATTAAATTTAATCTATATGGAATAATATATGACATGGAATCCGTTGGTGCTGGCGACGGCGCTGCAAACTGTACCTGAACAAAATATTGATGTAACAAATAGCGAGAACGCATTAATTATTAAAATGAATGATTATGGCGATTTGCAAATCAATATTCTTTTTACTTCCCGCCAAATGATTATCGAAACCTTTATTTGTCCGGTAAGTAGTATCAGCAATCCAGATGAATTTAATACCTTCTTATTAAGAAATCAGAAGATGATGCCGTTGTCATCGGTAGGAATCTCCAGCGTGCAACAGGAAGAGTATTACATTGTTTTCGGGGCGTTATCGCTTAAATCTTCCCTTGACGACATCCTGCTGGAGATAACCACGCTGGTGGATAACGCATTGGATCTGGCTGAAATTACTGAAGAATATTCACACTAATTACAAGGATTCGTATTTATGGGGATTTTAAAAAGTTTATTTACGCTGGGTAAATCATTTATCGCGCAGGCGGAAGAGTCCATTGAAGAAACCCAGGGTGTGCGGATGCTGGAACAACATATTCGCGACGCTAAAGCTGAACTGGATAAAGCCGGGAAATCTCGCGTCGATCTGCTGGCACGAGTGAAATTAAGCAACGACAAACTGAAAGACTTACGTGCACGTAAAGCGGGTCTGGAAGCCCGTGCGCTGGAAGCGTTAAGTAAGAACGTTAATCCATCGTTGATTAATGAAGTTGCTGAAGAAATCGCGCGTCTTGAGAATCTTATTACCGCTGAAGAACAAGTATTGTCGAATCTGGAAGTTTCCCGCGATGGCGTGGAAAAAGCGGTTGCGGCGACGGCACAGCGTATCGCTCAGTTTGAGCAGCAAATGGAAGTTGTTAAGGCCACTGAAGCTATGCAACGTGCGCAGCAGGCTGTGACGACATCTACAGTTGGCGCGTCTTCCAGCGTTTCGACAGCGGCAGAATCCTTAAAACGCCTGCAAACGCGTCAGGCCGAACGTCAGGCTCGTCTGGATGCTGCCGCACAGCTGGAGAAAGTCGCAGACGGTCGCGACCTCGATGAAAAGCTGGCGGAAGCCGGAATTGGCGGCACCAATAAAAGCAGTGCCCAGGATGTGCTGGCAAGACTGCAACGCCAACAGGGTGAGTAATTTTTTTGCCAGCCTCACTGCAAGGCTGGCAACTATTTTAAGGATAAAATATGTCTGGTTTTTTCCAGCGCCTGTTTGGCAAGGATGATAAGCCTGCTATTAATCGTGGTCCGCTGGGACTCCACCTCAATAGTGGCTTTACGCTCGACACGTTAGCGTTTCGTTTGCTGGAAGAGGCATTGCTGATCGAGTTACCGGGTGAAGAATATACCGTGGCCGCCGTCAGCCGCATCGATCTGGGCGGCGGTAGTCAGATTTTTCGCTATTACACTTCCGGCGATGAATTTCTGCAAATCAACACCACCGGCGGCGAAGATATTGATGACATTGATGATATCAAGCTCTTTGTCTATGAAGAGAGCTACGGTATCAGCAAAGAAAGCCACTGGCGCGAGGCGATCAACGCCAAAGCGATGGGGGCGATAACCTTAAGCTGGCAGGAAAAACGCTGGCAGCGATTTTTTAACAGTGAAGAACCGGGAAATATTGAACCCGTTTACATGCTGGAAAAAGTAGAAAATCAAAACCATGCCAAATGGGAAGTGCATAATTTTACCATGGGCTACCAACGGCAGGTGACCGAAGATACCTGTGAATATTTGCTGTTAAATGGTGAGGAATCTTTTAACGACCTCGGTGAACCGGAGTGGTTATTTTCTCGCGCGCTGGGTGTCGATATCCCACTGACATCACTTCATATTATTGGTTAATTACAGGGACGTTTACAATGCATATACTGGATTCACTCCTCGCTTTTAGCGCCTATTTTTTTATCGGCGTAGCTATGGTGATTATCTTTCTTTTTATCTATTCCAAAATTACTCCGCATAATGAATGGCAGTTGATCAAGAATAATAACACTGCGGCGTCGCTGGCGTTCAGCGGCACGTTGTTGGGTTACGTTATTCCATTATCCAGTGCGGCAATCAATGCGGTGAGTATTCCAGATTATTTTGCCTGGGGCGGAATCGCACTGGTAATTCAGTTACTCGTTTTTGCTGGCGTCAGACTTTATATGCCGGCATTAAGCGATAAAATTATTAATCACAACACTGCGGCAGGAATGTTTATGGGAACCGCCGCGCTGGCTGGCGGTATTTTTAACGCAGCTTGTATGACATGGTAATGGACGATCATGGCCAGAAAACGCAAATCAAGAAATAACAGTAAAATTGGTCACGGAGCGATCAGTCGCATTGGTAGACCGAATAATCATTTTGAACCGCGTCGCAATCGCTACGCACAAAAATACTTAACGTTGGCGCTAATGGGCGGTGCCGCTTTTTTCGTATTGAAAGGTTGTGCCGATAGCGGCGATGTCGATAACGACGGCGACGGAACGTTTTACTCGACTGTGCAGGATTGTATTGATGACGGTAATAATTCAGACATCTGTGCGCATGGCTGGAACAACGCCAAAGCGGCGTTTTATGCCGATGTTCCGAAGAATATGACTCAGCAGAATTGTCAGTCTAAGTATGAAAATTGTTACTACGACAACGTTGAACAGAGTTGGATCCCGGTAATATCTGGATTTTTATTAAGCCGGGTTATTCGTAAAGATCGCGATGAGCAGTTTGTTTATAACAGCGGCGGTTCCTCTTATGCTTCGCGCCCCGTCTGGCGCAGCACTTCCGGTGATTACTCCTGGCGCTCCGGTTCTGGCAAAAAAGAGTCTTACTCCTCGGGCAGCTTTACCACCAGAAAAGCCTCAACGGTTTCGCGCGGCGGCTATGGTCGCTCCTCCAGCGCCCGTGGGCATTGGGGAGGCTAATCATGCTGAGACATAACGTCCCTGTGCGGCAGGATCTTGACCAGATCGCCGCCGACAACGGTTTCGACTTTCATATCATCGATAATGAGATCTATTGGGATGAGAGTCGAGCCTATCGCTTTACTCTGCGCCAGATTGAAGAGCAGATCGAAAAACCAACCGCAGAGTTACATCAGATGTGCCTTGAGGTGGTGGATCGTGCGGTTAAAGATGAACAGATCCTGACGCAACTGGCGATCCCGCCGTTGTACTGGGATGTGATTGCTGAAAGCTGGCGGGCGCGCGATCCTTCGCTGTATGGTCGGATGGATTTTTCCTGGTGTGGTAATGCGCCGGTGAAGCTGCTTGAGTACAACGCCGATACGCCGACTTCGTTGTATGAGTCGGCATATTTCCAGTGGCTATGGCTGGAGGATGCGCGGCGCAGCGGCGTTATTCCACGTGACGCCGATCAGTACAATGCCATTCAGGAACGCCTCATCTCGCGCTTTAGTGAACTTTACAGTCGGGAGCCGTTTTATTTTTGCTGCTGTCAGGACACCGATGAAGACAGGAGTACCGTGCTGTACTTGCAGGACTGCGCCCAGCAGGCAGGGCAGGAGTCGCGGTTTATCTACATTGAAGATCTTGGCCTGGGCGTCGGCGGCGTGCTGACCGATCTTGATGATAACGTCATCCAGCGTGCATTTAAGCTGTATCCGCTGGAGTGGATGATGCGTGACGATAACGGTCCTCTGCTGCGCAAGCGCCGTGAGCAATGGGTGGAGCCGCTATGGAAAAGCATATTGAGCAATAAAGGGTTAATGCCGTTGCTTTGGCGCTTCTTCCCTGGTCATCCTAACCTTCTGGCCTCCTGGTTTGAGGGCGAAAAACCGCAGATTGCCGCTGGCGAAAGTTATGTGCGTAAACCGATCTACTCGCGCGAAGGCGGCAACGTCACCATTTTCAACGGTCAGAATGATGTCGTTGACCATGCTGATGGTGATTACGCCGATGAACCGATGATCTACCAGGCATTTCAACCGCTGCCGCGTTTTGGCGATAGCTACACACTGATTGGTAGCTGGATTGTCGATGATGAAGCGTGCGGAATGGGTATTCGCGAAGATAACACGCTGATCACTAAAGACACTTCGCGTTTTGTTCCGCATTACATTGCGGGTTAAGAATGTTTTAGCAATCTCTTTCTGTCAGGAATCCGTGGCAGTGACCATACTAATGGTGACTGCCATTGATGGAGGGAGACACAGTGCACTGGCAAACTCACACCGTTTTCAATCAACCTATACCATTAAATAACAGCAACTTATACCTGTCTGATGGCGCGCTCTGTGAAGCGGTAACGCGTGAAGGTGCTGGCTGGGATAGCGATTTTCTTGCCAGTATTGGTCAGCAGTTAGGAACGGCTGAATCCCTTGAACTGGGGCGGCTGGCAAATGTGAATCCGCCTGAATTGTTGCGCTATGACGCGCAGGGGCGCCGTCTGGACGATGTGCGTTTTCATCCTGCATGGCACCTGCTGATGCAGGCGCTATGTACTAATCGGGTACACAATCTGGCCTGGGAAGAAGACGCTCGCTCCGGCGCATTTGTGGCGCGGGCGGCGCGTTTCATGTTACATGCGCAGGTTGAGGCTGGGTCGTTATGCCCGATAACGATGACCTTTGCCGCCACGCCATTGTTGTTACAGATGCTACCCGCGCCGTTTCAGGACTGGACCACGCCACTGTTGAGCGATCGCTACGATTCCCACTTATTGCCAGGCGGGCAAAAACGCGGCCTGTTGATTGGCATGGGAATGACGGAAAAGCAGGGCGGCTCTGATGTTATGAGCAATACCAC
The DNA here is from genome assembly GCF_002965765.1 of Escherichia sp. MOD1-EC6819. Lineage (NCBI taxonomy): Bacteria > Pseudomonadati > Pseudomonadota > Gammaproteobacteria > Enterobacterales > Enterobacteriaceae > Escherichia > Escherichia sp. MOD1-EC6819. The sequence continues at coordinate 191,001 of NZ_PTRG01000001.1, forward strand.
ACGTGCAGAGCGTCTGGAAGATGGCTCTTATCGGCTGGTGGGGCATAAATGGTTTTTCTCGGTGCCGCAAAGCGATGCGCATCTGGTGCTGGCGCAGACCACGGGCGGTCTGTCCTGCTTTTTTGTGCCGCGATTTTTGCCTGACGGGCAACGCAATGCGATTCGCCTCGAGCGGCTGAAAGATAAGCTGGGTAATCGCTCTAACGCCAGTTGCGAAGTGGAGTTTCAGGACGCCATTGGCTGGTTGTTGGGGCAGGAAGGAGAAGGTATTCGCCTGATCCTGAAAATGGGCGGGATGACGCGTTTTGATTGCGCCCTGGGTAGCCATGCCATGATGCGCCGTGCATTCTCGCTGGCGATTTATCATGCACATCAACGCCATGTTTTTGGTAATCCATTGATCCAACAGCCTCTGATGCGTCATGTCTTAAGTCGTATGGCGCTTCAGCTTGAAGGGCAAACGGCATTGCTGTTTCGTCTGGCGCGGGCGTGGGATCGACGCGCCGATGCCAAAGAAGCCCTGTGGGCGCGCTTATTCACCCCAACGGCGAAGTTTGTGATTTGCAAAAGTGGTATTCCGTTTGTGGCTGAAGCGATGGAAGTGCTGGGCGGAATTGGCTATTGCGAGGAGAGCGAGCTGCCGCGTCTTTATCGGGAGATGCCGGTAAACAGTATTTGGGAAGGTTCTGGCAACATCATGTGTCTGGATGTGCTGCGCGTTCTCAATAAGCAGGCGGGCGTATACGACTTACTGTCGGAAGCGTTTATGGAAGTAAAAGGGCAAGATCGTTATTTTGATCGTGCGGTTCGTCGATTACAGCAGCAACTGCGCAAACCTACTGAAGAGCTTGGGCGAGAGATCACTCATCAGCTATTCCTGCTGGGTTGCGGCGCACAAATGTTGAAATATGCTTCACCGCCAATGGCACAGGCGTGGTGTCAGATAATGTTAGATACGCGCGGTGGCGTGCGGGTGTCAGAGCAGATCCAGAATGATTTATTACTGCGGGCGACGGGAGGCGTGTTTTTGTAAGCGAGTACGCCTGATACGACGCTGGCGCGTCTTATCTTAGGATCTGTAGGCCGGATAAGGCGCAGGCGCCGCATCCGGCATTGTTTATTCGATGTTGATGACATTCATGCATACAGTATCGCCTGTACGCGCCAGTTATCGGGCTGCTGGTCTTCGTACATGGTAATAATGCGATACCATGATGCCCCCTGTTCATCGGCCTTTAACGCCACGATACGTTCCACGTCCTGCGGATCCCCTGAAATATTGTTAACCGAGATCTGACCTATTTCATTCAGGCCCGTCACGCAGTCAGCACTGGCGAATTCTGCAGACTGTGCCGTGGCGCTCGCAGGATAAGTCACTAATTGTAGCGAGGGTGAGGCAAGTAATTGTTTCATCGTCAGCTCCATTTTTCGTTTCCCCACATGATGCAGGGCATTCCATCGCGGTAATAAACGCCCGAGCTTCCAGCCGGTAATTTATTGTGCACAGGTAAACGCATAGGGACGCAAAGCAATGTAAAGCTGGCTATGTAAGTTGTCTGATTTATTTACGGTATATACTCGTCATACTTCAAGTTGCATGTGCTGCGCCTGCGTTCACTCACCCCAGTCACTTACTTATGTAAGCTCCTGGGGATTCACTCGCTTGTCGCGTTACTCGGCCTGAGGCCTCGCCCTTTCAGGGCCAACGCAAGCGTTGTTCAAAACGCCCCTGCCGTTTTGTCCTGCAACTCGAATTATTTAGAGTATAAAATGGCTTGTGAATACCACTGTCCTGTCACGATGGTTTCATCCACCATGACGACAACGTAATAATCAGCTTTTGCAGCGACAGCTTTCGCTCTGATTTCTGCTAATGCGTCATCCGGAGAGCCCCGAACCATCGTGCTTACGCTGCCTATTCGCTGCAACCCCTGGGTTTGGTCGCGGCGAATCTCTTGCGGATGATCCGTTACTGGCGGCGCTGGCTGTGGCGTACCTTGCAGTGCGCTACAGGCGCTTAACATCAACACCAATAATAAACTGGCAAACCGGGAAATAACGCTATTACGTTTCCTGCTAACCATAGTGTAGTGCCTTATTAATTTAACTTTGGGGGAATGTTCCCGAATTGTTACCTGGTACGCGATTTTCGAATGAAAACTTAGCGAAAGCGTAATCCACATCTCAACATTATGAACTAATACTGCCAGCAGAAACTTGTGCTAAGGATTTGTTCATGTCATACCAGACCCAAAGGAGAAATAGATGATTGAATTAGAATCGCGCGTGCTGGCAGATATTCCCGTTCTTCACGCTTATCCCACAGGGCAAAAAGAAACACCGTTACCATGCGTGATTTTTTATCACGGTTTTATTTCATCCAGCCTGGTGTATAGCTATTTTGCCGTCGCGTTGGCACAGGCTGGTTTGCGGGTGATTATGCCGGATGCGCCCGATCACGGTAGCCGTTTTAGTGGCGACGCACCGCGACGGTTAAATCAATTCTGGCAAATCTTGCTACAAAGTATGCAGGAATTCACTACCTTACGTGCGGCAATAGCCGAAGAAAAATGGCTGCTTGATGAACGCCTGGCGGTTGGTGGCGCATCGATGGGCGCGATGACGGCGCTGGGGATTGCCGCTCGCCACCCCACGGTGAAATGTACCGCCAGCATGATGGGATCGGGCTATTTCTCATCGCTTGCCCGTTCTCTGTTTCCGCCGCTAATACCCGAAACCGCAGCACAGCAGAATGAATTTAATAACATTATCGCGCCACTGTTGGAGTGGGAAGCAACAAACCACCTGGAACAACTCGGGGACAGGCCGCTCCTGCTGTGGCATGGCCTTGACGACGACGTCGTGCCTGCCGACGAATCACTACGTTTGCAGCAGGCATTAAGAGAAACGGGACGGGATAAACAGTTAACCTGTTCATGGCAGCCAGGCGTGCGCCACCGTATTACACCTGAGGCGTTAGATGCCGCCGTGACATTTTTCCGCCAGCATCTTTAAACACGCAGAATGCTGACCCCTTGTGCTTCCAGCTGTTGCAGGATTTCCGGGTTAGCATTTTTGCCGGTGATCAGCATATCGATTTGATCGGCACGGCTAAAGAGCATCCCCGCACGTTCGCCAATCTTACTGCTATCGACCAGCACCACCAGTTTCCCTACCACGCTCAGCATCTTCTGCTCTGCCATTGCTGTCAGCATATCGGTTTTATATAACCCTTCTGCGGTCAGCCCTTTGCCACTGGTAAACATCCAGTGCCCGGCATAGAGACTATTTTCGCTGCCCTGTGGACTTAAGGTGATGGACTGACTTTTGTTATATTGCCCGCCCATGATGATCACGCTTTCATGTTCTTGATCGATCAGGTAATTTGCCAGAGGTAGGTAATTAGTGATGATTTGCACCGGCTTGCCACACATTTCCCGTCCGAGCAGGAACGCGGTGGAACCGCAGTTAATGACCACGCTTTCGCCTGGGTTGACCAGTTGTGAGGCCGCTTTGGCGATACGTACCTTTTCATCGTGATTTTGCGCCTGATGCAGATTCATCGGCGTCCAGCGCGGTCGCTGCTGGGTAATCGCTTCTGCGCCATTGCGCACTTTTTTCAGTTTGCCGCTTTCGTCGAGTTTATTGATATCGCGTCGCGCGGTAGCAGGGGAAATTCCCAGACGCTCAACGACTTTCTCAACAGTCACAAAGCCCAGTTGTGCGAGCATTTCCAGGAGAATTTGATGTCTTTGTGCTTCAGTCATGAGCTATTCCGATAAAATTTGATTTTTTTAGATGATATTTGAAATAGCCAGAAAATACTACGCCGGATAGCGCGAACATCTTTACGCTATCCGGTATAAGCGACAGATTACAGGAACGATTTGAACGGCAGATCCGGTTCAATGGTGAAGCAATCGTCAAAACCGCGCGGATAATGGTACTCGAAATTGTCTTTATCCAGCGGCCATGTGAACTTGCCGCCAACCTGCCAGATAAACGGCTTGAAGCCATACTTCAGACGATCTTTTTTCATCTCCCACAGCACGCGGATCTCTTGCGGATCGGCCTGGAAGTTTGACCAGATATCGTGGTGGAACGGGATAACCACTTTCGCATTAAGGGCTTCACCCATACGCAGCATATCGGCACTGGTCATTTTGTCGGTAATACCGCGTGGGTTCTCACCGTACGAGCCTAACGCCACATCGATCTGATGCTCGTTACCATGTTTCGCATAGTAGTTAGAGTAGTGGGAATCGCCACTGTGATACAGGGAGCCGCCAGGCGTTTTGAACAGGTAGTTCACCGCGCGATCGTCCATGCCGTCCGGCAGTACGCCAGCCGCTTTTTGATCCGCAGGCAGAGTGATCAGTGCAGTACGGTCGAAAGCGTCAAGCGCATGAATTTCAATGTCTTTCACTTTTACTACATCGCCCGGTTTGACCACGATGCAACGTTCTTTCGGCACGCCCCAGCCAATCCATAAATCCACGCAGGTTTTCGGCCCGATAAACGGTACGTCATCAGCGCAGTTCTGCATCACGGCGGCTGCCACGTTCACGTCGATATGATCGTTGTGATCGTGAGTCGCCAGCACCGCGTCGATCTGGCGAATCGCAAACGGATCAAGAACAAACGGCGTGGTACGCAGGTTTGGTTGCAGTTTTTTCACGCCCGCCATGCGCTGCATCTGGTGACCCTGTTTCATCAGCGGGTTGCCGTGACTTTGTTTGCCAGTACCGCACCAGAAATCGACGCAAACGTTGGTGCCACCTTCTGATTTCAACCAGATCCCGGTACAGCCGAGCCACCACATCGCGAATGTGCCTGGTGCGACCTGCTCCTGTTCAATTTCTTCATTCAGCCAGCTACCCCACTCCGGGAAAGTACTCAGGATCCAGGATTCACGGGTGATACTTTTCACTTTACTCATCGCCATTTACCTTCATGATGGTTCAATTTGAATCAATAATTGATTGGTTTTGATTAATCCTGACACTATTTTTTCAGGAAGGCAATGACCATTTTTTGACTTTCGGCCTGGTGAGTTGTTGTGAATTTTGGCTGTGGAAAGATTTAATGGAATGTGTAATCAAATTAACTGAATGAATTTAAATGATTAATTGTTTCTTTATGTGAATCACATACTTTCGTTGTGGAATTATTTGCGTGCCGCGTCACATTTAATCATAAATAATCTTGTTGTGATTACTTTTGAAAATTAGAGTGAGTGCACAACATTCCGGGTGTGTGGAATACCCGGTTACCTCTTCTTCAGGAGATCGTTATGGAGATCCTCTACAACATCTTTACCGTGTTTTTTAACCAGGTCATGACCAATGCCCCGTTACTGCTGGGTATTGTGACCTGTCTGGGCTATATCCTGCTGCGCAAAAGTGTCAGCGTGATTATCAAAGGTACGATTAAAACCATTATTGGTTTCATGTTGTTGCAGGCAGGGTCCGGCATCCTGACCAGCACCTTCAAACCGGTGGTGGCGAAAATGTCGGAAGTTTATGGTATTAACGGTGCGATTTCAGATACCTATGCCTCAATGATGGCCACTATCGAGCGTATGGGCGATGCCTATAGCTGGGTGGGGTACGCGGTGCTGTTGGCTCTGGCGTTGAACATCTGTTATGTGCTGCTGCGTCGTATTACCGGCATTCGCACCATCATGCTGACTGGTCACATTATGTTCCAGCAGGCCGGGCTGATTGCCGTTACGTTGTTTATTTTCGGCTACTCCATGTGGACGACCATTATCTGCACTGCGATTCTGGTTTCGCTCTATTGGGGCATCACCTCCAACATGATGTACAAGCCGACTCAGGAAGTGACGGACGGCTGCGGTTTCTCCATTGGTCACCAGCAGCAGTTTGCATCATGGATTGCTTATAAAGTCGCGCCGTTCCTGGGCAAAAAAGAGGAGAGCGTTGAAGACCTCAAATTGCCGGGCTGGTTGAACATTTTCCACGATAACATCGTCTCCACGGCGATTGTGATGACCATCTTCTTTGGCGCCATTCTGCTCTCCTTCGGTATCGACACCGTACAGGCGATGGCAGGCAAAGTGCACTGGACGGTCTACATCCTGCAAACCGGTTTCTCCTTTGCGGTAGCGATTTTCATCATCACTCAGGGCGTGCGCATGTTTGTGGCGGAACTCTCTGAAGCATTTAACGGTATCTCCCAGCGACTGATCCCTGGTGCGGTTCTGGCGATTGACTGTGCGGCTATCTATAGCTTCGCGCCGAACGCCGTGGTCTGGGGCTTTATGTGGGGCACCATCGGTCAGTTGATTGCGGTTGGCATCCTGGTCGCCTGTGGCTCTTCGATCCTGATTATTCCTGGCTTTATCCCAATGTTCTTCTCCAACGCCACCATCGGCGTGTTCGCTAACCACTTCGGTGGCTGGCGCGCGGCGCTGAAGATTTGTCTGGTGATGGGGATGATTGAAATCTTCGGCTGTGTCTGGGCGGTGAAACTCACCGGTATGAGCGCCTGGATGGGGATGGCGGACTGGTCGATTCTGGCGCCGCCAATGATGCAGGGCTTCTTCTCCATCGGTATCGCCTTTATGGCCGTCATCATCGTCATTGCACTGGCTTATATGTTCTTCGCTGGCCGCGCGCTGCGCGCAGAAGAAGATGCAGAAAAACAACTGGCAGAACAGTCTGCTTAATAAGGAGTTTTGATTATGACCGTACGTATTCTGGCTGTGTGTGGCAACGGACAAGGCAGTTCCATGATCATGAAGATGAAAGTGGATCAGTTTTTAACCCAGTCGAACATCGACCACACGGTAAATAGCTGCGCGGTTGGCGAATACAAAAGCGAGTTGAGCGGTGCGGATATCATCATCGCATCCACACATATCGCGGGTGAAATCACCGTTACTGGCAACAAATATGTGGTTGGCGTGCGCAACATGCTCTCTCCTGCCGACTTTGGCCCGAAACTGCTGGAAGTGATCAAAGAGCATTTCCCGCAGGACGTGAAGTAAGGGCGCGCTATGAAATTACGTGATTCGCTGGCGGAAAATAAATCCATCCGTCTACAGGCTGAGGCTGAAACCTGGCAGGAAGCGGTAAAAATTGGTGTTGATCTGCTGGTGGCGGCGGACATTGTCGAGCCGCGTTACTACCAGGCGATTCTGGATGCGGTTGAACAGCACGGCCCGTACTTTGTGCTCGCGCCAGGCCTGGCAATGCCGCACGGACGCCCGGAAGAGGGCGTCAAAAAAACCGGCTTTGCACTGGTGACGCTGAAAAAGCCGCTCGAGTTCAACCACGAAGATAACGACCCGGTAGATATCCTCATCACGATGGCGGCGGTCGATGCCAACACTCACCAGGAAGTGGGCATCATGCAAATCGTCAACCTGTTTGAAGATGAAGAGAATTTCGACCGTTTACGTGCCTGCCGTACCGAGCAGGAAGTACTGGATTTAATTGACCGCACCAACGCGGCTGCTTAAGAAGGAATTGAAGATGTCATTACCCATGTTGCAAGTCGCGCTGGACAACCAGACTATGGATAGCGCCTACGAAACCACTCGCCTGATTGCTGAAGAAGTCGACATTATCGAAGTGGGCACCATTCTTTGCGTAGGCGAAGGCGTGCGTGCGGTTCGCGATCTGAAAGCACTCTACCCGCATAAAATTGTGCTGGCAGACGCCAAAATTGCCGATGCGGGCAAAATTCTTTCTCGTATGTGTTTTGAAGCCAACGCTGACTGGGTGACCGTGATTTGCTGTGCGGATATCAATACCGCCAAAGGCGCGCTGGACGTGGCAAAAGAGTTTAACGGTGACGTACAGATCGAACTGACCGGTTACTGGACCTGGGAACAGGCGCAGCAGTGGCGCGATGCAGGCATTCAGCAAGTAGTATATCACCGCAGCCGTGACGCGCAGGCCGCAGGCGTGGCGTGGGGCGAAGCGGACATTACCGCGATCAAACGTCTTTCCGATATGGGCTTCAAAGTGACCGTCACCGGTGGCCTGGCGCTGGAAGATCTGCCGCTGTTCAAAGGTATTCCGATTCATGTGTTTATCGCAGGTCGCAGCATCCGTGACGCTGCGTCTCCGGTTGAAGCCGCGCGTCAGTTCAAACGTTCCATCGCCGAACTGTGGGGCTAAGGAGCGGATATGTTGTCCAAACAAATCCCGCTTGGCATCTATGAAAAAGCACTCCCCGCCGGGGAGTGCTGGCTGGAACGGCTGCAACTGGCAAAAACGTTAGGCTTCGATTTTGTCGAGATGTCGGTGGATGAAACGGACGATCGCCTGTCGCGCCTCGACTGGAGCCGCGAGCAGCGTCTGGCGCTGGTGAATGCGATTGTTGAAACCGGCGTGCGCGTGCCGTCTATGTGCCTTTCTGCCCACCGTCGTTTCCCGTTGGGCAGTGAAGATGACGCGGTGCGGGCGCAGGGGCTGGAAATTATGCGCAAAGCTATCCAGTTCGCGCAGGACGTCGGCATTCGCGTGATCCAACTGGCGGGCTATGACGTTTACTACCAGGAAGCCAATAACGAAACGCGTCGTCGTTTCCGTGATGGGCTGAAAGAGAGCGTTGAGATGGCGAGCCGTGCACAGGTGACGCTGGCAATGGAGATCATGGATTACCCACTGATGAACTCCATCAGCAAGGCGCTGGGCTACGCGCACTATCTCAACAACCCGTGGTTCCAGCTCTACCCGGATATCGGCAACCTGTCGGCGTGGGACAACGACGTGCAGATGGAATTGCAGGCTGGAATAGGGCATATCGTCGCGGTGCATGTGAAAGACACCAAACCGGGCGTCTTCAAAAACGTACCGTTTGGCGAAGGCGTTGTGGATTTCGAACGTTGCTTCGAAACGCTCAAACAGAGTGGCTATTGCGGGCCGTACCTGATTGAGATGTGGAGCGAAACGGCGGAGGACCCGGCGGCGGAAGTGGCAAAAGCGCGTGATTGGGTGAAAGCGCACATGGCCAAAGCAGGCATGGTGGAGGTGGCATAATGCAAAAGCTGAAACAGCAGGTGTTTGAAGCCAACATGGATCTGCCGCGTTACGGGCTGGTGACCTTTACCTGGGGCAACGTCAGCGCCATTGACCGCGAACGCGGGCTGGTGGTGATCAAGCCCAGCGGCGTCGCCTACGAAACCATGAAAGCAGACGATATGGTGGTGGTTGATATGAGCGGTGAAGTGGTAGACGGGCGGTATCGTCCCTCTTCAGATACCGCAACGCATCTCGAACTCTACCGTCGTTACCCGTCGCTTGGCGGTATTGTCCATACCCACTCTACACATGCCACCGCATGGGCGCAGGCGGGGCTGGCTATCCCTGCGTTAGGCACCACGCACGCCGATTACTTCTTTGGCGACATCCCGTGTACGCGTGGATTAAGCGAAGAAGAAGTGCAGGGCGAGTATGAACTGAACACCGGCAAAGTGATTATCGAAACGCTGGGCGATGCCGAGCCGCTGCATACGCCGGGAATTGTGGTGTATCAGCACGGGCCATTTGCCTGGGGGAAAGATGCTCACGATGCGGTGCATAACGCGGTGGTGATGGAAGAAGTGGCAAAAATGGCGTGGATTGCGCGCGGCATTAACCCACAACTGAATCACATCGACAGTTATCTCATGAACAAACACTTCATGCGTAAGCACGGACCCAACGCCTATTACGGGCAGAAGTAATCAGTGCGCCCCGGAATTATTACCTCCTGAGGGATGTAATTGGTCTGATTCCGGGGCCTCTTCAGTTAAAAAATCGTATAAACAACAGGTGTTTTTATGACTATCAGTGGATTGTTTGTCAGAACTGATCCGCAACGTCGCCGGTATGGCGTGGCGTTACTGGTGGGGGTTCTTTCAGGAATTATTTCGGCATTTGTTAAATGGGGAGCAGAAGTTCCGTTGCCGCCACGCACATTTTCCGGTGGTCGTGATGAATTTAATCCGCCGTATATCTTTTTACGGGATTATTTAGGCATCGATCCAACACAAACGGTGTATACATTCTCGGAACATATCATTAACCCGGTAATGGTAACGCATATCATCTTCTCACTGGTTTTTGCGATAGGCTATTGTGTGGTCGCGGAAATTTTCCCGAAAGTGAAATTATGGCAGGGGGTATTAGCAGGGCTTATTGTGACAGTAGCAGTTCACGGTATTTTTTGCCCGGCGCTGAATTTAACGCCGCCGCTCAGTCAACTGCCTTTTGACGAATATGTCTCTGAAATTCTTGGGCATATTTTCTGGTTCTGGGTAATAGAAATAATGCGCCGCGACTTACGTAATCGCATTACCCATGAGCCGGACCCGGAAGTCGTTATTCGTTGAATGTCCGCGTAAAAAAGCCCCCTGCGAAGGGGGCAAAGCAAACTATGGCAATGTTTCGTTGGTTATACCTGGTGCTAGCGATAAATATCCGCGCTGGCGTGCATGTTGCCGTTACTCCCCGGTTCCCGCATCAGAATCACGTGGTAGTACGTTGCGCCCTGCGCATCGGTCTCTTCATTTAATGCCTGACGTGCTTCACTCTCAGTGGCGAAATTATGATTGATATAAATCACGCCTAAGCTTTGCACATCGTCCATATTTCTGGCCTGGTGGTTATTAATTTCAATAGCTGCCCATGTATTTGCACTTAGCAAAAGCACAGCCAGAAGGGCTAAAACACGACTGAACATAGATACCTCCTCGACGGCTGTCTTTGTACGCGCTCCTCTGTGATGATCTTCTGATTTAATTTTAATCAATGATAAAGAAGTTGATGGTGACCATTTCTGATGCAGTTGTTCAAAAAAATACCGTAATGGAATGTGATGAACTTCAAATCAGCGGGTTAGTACGATTTGGTGAAAGATGAGATTTATTTGTCGGCTGGCCTTGAGTTTAACGGAGCATACCAGTACTATAACGCGTCATTTTTCAGCCGACCTTTAACACGTTCCTTGCCTCCCCGGGATTCGGCTGACCCAGACAGGAGGCTGAATAATCCGTAAGGAGCAATTCGATGCGTCATTACGAAATCGTTTTTATGGTCCATCCTGACCAGAGCGAACAGGTTCCGGGCATGATCGAGCGCTACACTGCTGCCATCACTGGTGCAGAAGGCAAGATCCACCGTCTGGAAGACTGGGGCCGCCGTCAGCTGGCTTACCCGATCAACAAACTGCACAAAGCACACTACGTTCTGATGAACGTTGAAGCTCCGCAGGAAGTGATCGATGAGCTGGAAACTACCTTCCGCTTCAACGATGCCGTTATCCGCAGCATGGTTATGCGTACCAAGCACGCTGTTACCGAAGCATCTCCGATGGTTAAAGCGAAAGACGAGCGCCGTGAGCGTCGCGATGATTTCGCAAACGAAACCGCTGATGATGCTGAAGCTGGGGATTCTGAAGAGTAATTTCTGATGACCAACCGTCTGGTGTTGTCCGGCACCGTGTGCAGGACTCCCCTTCGAAAGGTCAGTCCATCAGGAATTCCTCACTGCCAGTTCGTGCTTGAGCATCGTTCTGTGCAGGAGGAAGCCGGTTTTCACCGGCAGGCGTGGTGCCAAATGCCCGTTATTGTTAGCGGACACGAAAACCAGGCCATTACTCACAGTATAACGGTCGGCAGTCGCATAACCGTTCAGGGGTTCATTTCATGCCACAAGGCAAAGAACGGACTGAGCAAAATGGTTTTGCATGCCGAGCAGATTGAATTGATAGATTCTGGAGACTAGCCATATGGCACGTTATTTCCGTCGTCGCAAGTTCTGCCGTTTCACCGCGGAAGGCGTTCAAGAGATCGACTATAAAGATATCGCTACGCTGAAAAACTACATCACCGAAAGCGGTAAGATTGTCCCAAGCCGTATCACCGGGACCCGTGCAAAATACCAGCGTCAGCTGGCTCGCGCTATCAAACGCGCTCGCTACCTGTCCCTGCTGCCGTACACTGATCGCCATCAGTAATCGGTCACGGTCCATTAATACGACTTTGAGAGGATAAGGTAATGCAAGTTATTCTGCTTGATAAAGTAGCAAACCTGGGTAGCCTGGGTGATCAGGTAAACGTTAAAGCGGGCTATGCTCGTAACTTCCTGGTACCGCAGGGTAAAGCTGTTCCAGCTACCAAGAAAAACATTGAATTCTTCGAAGCACGTCGCGCTGAACTGGAAGCTAAACTGGCTGAAGTTCTGGCAGCTGCTAATGCTCGCGCTGAGAAAATCAATGCACTGGAAACTGTTACCATCGCGTCTAAAGCTGGCGACGAAGGTAAGCTGTTCGGTTCCATCGGTACTCGCGACATCGCTGACGCTGTAACTGCAGCTGGCGTTGAAGTGGCTAAGAGCGAAGTTCGTCTGCCGAACGGCGTTCTGCGTACCACTGGCGAACACGAAGTGAGCTTCCAGGTTCACAGCGAAGTATTCGCGAAAGTGATCGTAAACGTAGTAGCTGAATAATTCGTTATTCAACGAGACGTAAAAACGCCGACCATTGGTCGGCGTTTTGCTTTATAGCGAAAGCGTTACAACTGACAATATAACGCTCTGATATCTATTAATTAGCTTGTCGCTAACTGTACTTGCGGTTCTTCATCTTTAACTTTGATAAGCGTCCATAACGCAATAGCGCCAATAATGTCAAAGAAAGCCAGGGCAATAAAGAACGGCGCGAAGCCGATAATGTGAACGAATGCCCCGATGAACAGGTTGAAAATCAACTGACCGCTCCACGCACAGGCTCCTGCCATACCCACTGCGGTAGCGACTTCGTCTTTTTTGAACAGATCGCCACCCAGAGTTGCTGCCACAGTAGAAAGACATTGATGCGAGAACGCGCCAATACTAATCAGTAATACGGCAATGTAGGGATTTTCGACAATACTCACCAGACCAATCGTCATCATAATGACGGCTGCAATAGTGAAGGTAATTCTTCGTGAGTTAATTAAACTCACGCCGCGATCGTGGAAGAACTTCGCGACAAAACCACTGGCTAAACAGCCGAGGTCGCCCAGCAGGAAAGGCAGCCAGACGAACATGGCAATTTCTTTCAGGCTAAAATGCAGCGTTTCGACGAAGAAAATCGGCACCCAGAAGTTAATGGTTCCCCATGCCGGGTCTGCGAGAAACCGCGCGATGCCAATCCCCCAGAAATTACGTTGGCTGAGGATATGCTTGATTGACGTTTTTTCTTTCTTATCTGTTTTAAGATGCTGTTCTTGCCCTGATTCAATATAGTGGCGCTCTTCATCAGAAAGGCGTTTGGCATCTTTCGGATCTTTATAACAAAAGAACCAAAATAAAGCCGCGAGCAAAGCAAGGCTACCTGAGACAATAAACGCAAATTGCCAGCTATGAAACATAATGCACCAGGCAATCAACGGTGGTGCAAGCATCGCGCCGAGTGAGGTGCCCATATTGAAAACACCTGTCGCCACGCCACGCTCTTTTGCCGGGAACCATGTTGATGCGGTTTTTACACCCGCCGGAATGGCCGACGCTTCGCTGAAACCCATCAGGGCGCGCATAAATGCCAGACCTGACCATGTTCCGGTCAACGCATGACCCATTGTTGCCAGCCCCCAGACTGCGGCACATATCGCAAAACTTAACTTCAAACCCACGGTATCAATAAATAAGCCCATTACCGGTTGCCCTAATGTATAGGCCAACTGGAATGCACTGACAATCCATGAATATTGCTCTTTGGTTATTCCAGTTGTCTCCATAATAGTTGGAGCTGCAATACCTAACGCCGTTCTGTCCAGATAATTGATTACAGTGATAAAGCATACGAGGGCAATCATATGCCACCGATAATTCTTTATTTTATTCATGTTTAAACCTTTTAATTATATTAATAAACCCTGGTTGTTGGTAATTCCGTGTAATAGTTAATAAAAATCAGGTACAGAGAACATATTAAAAATTATTATGTGTAAATCTCTCCCTTTAGGAAATCTGGCCAGTTTTTTTCAAAGTAAATACCATTAATACGCGGTAGCACACGTAACGACTTCACTTCGGTAATAAAAGAACCTTGCGAATATTGAATCGTTAATTTGTGATTTTTGTCTTCAGCGAGTTCAGAGCGAAAGCGCCATTCTTCTTTTGCGCCGCAACGAGTTTGTGGTAGACATTCGCCTTGTGGATCAATAATCATCCTCGCCCCACGACTGCCGCCGCCTGCATCAATATAATGCGTCAACTGTGTCAATACGGCGGCAGACGTCAGCGCCATATGCCGCCACATAAACAATTCGGCAACTTCGCCCACGTGTTTGATAGCCAAACCATGCCGTTGTACAAATTCATTCAATAGCAGGGCATCGCGAGTGGCGCGCCGGACTTTATCGCCATGGCAAATAAACCCAGCGTAGTCAGACATTCGTGCCTGGATTTTTTCCCTCACCGCAGACAACAGCATCCCGTTTCCATTATCGTGCGCCTGAGTGATGATCTCTCTGATTGAATTTAGTGCCGGAGATGCCAGTTGTGCGACATCATCTTCAACAGATCGCTTTTGTGTGCAGCCAATAAAACGCGCCAGACGCACGGCAAAAACTTGTCCGGCATTCAGCGCCGCGCCGCCAGGTCGGGTAACACCGTGAGTTCCGGCGACTTCTCCCACTGCAAAACAACCAGGCAGAGACGTTTGCCCCCAGATATCAACCTCAATGCCGCCATTCATATGCTGATTGTTCATGGCAAACTGCAACGGCTGTGTGGTGAGATCGTAACCGTGCATCTTATACAGTGAGATGGACAGCGGATTCATTCTTTGCAGGCGTTCGATAGGCGATGGCGCCAGAGCGTCGTTATTTTCCAGATATGCGCGAACGTCGTCGTCCAGTCGATCTAATGAGAATGGCAAATCACCAGGCACCGCTTCAGGATTTCGCTTGAAATCCATAAAAACCAGGTGGCCTGATTGCTGCTCTTGTGCCACCGCCATATCTAACAGGCTTGAGCCGAAATCCATCACTCGCGTAGCGTGGAACGGCCACTGATAGCCTTTACGGAAGATGTTTGAAGCCAGTTCCTGGGTGGTGCGATAGTAATCTGCGAGGAAGTTATACTCGTTGCCCTCGGCATCCACGGAATAGATATACGGGATCACCTGCACATAGGTGCCAGACAAATTCCACGGGAACGTGCTGCGCGGCGTGCCTATACCAAACTGGCTTTCGGTCAGATTGGTTAGCGTCAGACCTTCCTCCAGCGCCAGCCCCAGCGAGCCGAAACATTTGTGTGGGTACACACTGTCGCGATAAAGCTCGCCCGGCCCACCTGTTGCCAGTACCACATTGGGCGCAGTGACAATTGCCAGCCCCCACGGGTTATGGGCGCGGGAACCGGTTGCGAGGATAGCCCCGGCCACACGATCTTCGCCGTTTTCACCGCGTTGATGCAGCAGTTTAATCACCGTTGCACTGGTCAACAGTGGGATGGCGAGGCGCTGCACTTCTTCGAGCAATACTTTCACCATCAGACGAGAAGTGCGCGGTCCACAGGAGGTTGCGCGTCCGGCTTCGTCATGGTCGGTCTGATAACGGAGAATTGCACCATAGCGATCTTCCGGTAATTCCAGACCGAGATATTGCAGCCCGCCAAGGGTATGTAGGGAACCGACCGCTTCGACATACGCCGTGTCGTGATCCATCGCACCGCCGCTCGCCAGTGCTTCAGCAAGTTTTGCGAAGTTATCGCCGTTGCCCGCCGTTGCGGCGGTAAACAGCGTCTGTTTATCGGAACCGGAGCAGGCCGATGTTCCCATGTATAACCCGGCGGTGGCGATTAGCACATTTTGCTGGCGACGTTTCAGTTCAACCGCCGCACGTAATCCTGCCGCGCCGCTACCAACGACCAGAGCATCAACTTGCCAGAGTGGGTAATCAACACCGTCCACCGTGACAATTGACGTTGGCTCTGCTGACACAAAACCCTTCGGGAAAGTGACGTGCGTCAGCGCATCGAGGATGGCGTCATCAGTCTGGCTCATGCGTCCTCCATTGGCGTAAACAGGCTACTTTCCATCAGACGCGGCTGGTTGATAATAGGACGGAAAGCCATGAACGGCAGAATGTCGCGGTCAATCTCCACGCCCGGCGCGATTTCA
Organism: Escherichia sp. MOD1-EC6819; assembly: GCF_002965765.1. NCBI lineage: Bacteria > Pseudomonadati > Pseudomonadota > Gammaproteobacteria > Enterobacterales > Enterobacteriaceae > Escherichia > Escherichia sp. MOD1-EC6819. The sequence continues at coordinate 207,126 of NZ_PTRG01000001.1, forward strand.
ATTAATTCAACGCCTTCTGCCGTTAACTGAAACACCGCGCGTTCAGTGATATACAACACTTCCTGACCGCTGTGCTGTGCGTAGGCGGCGCTAAAAGTGATTTTTTCCACCTGAGTAACCAGTTTAGGGATTTGACCTGACTGGGCGATATGCAAGCCATCTGGCGTTACATCAATCTTGCTGCCTTTGGCGTCGAACGTGCCGCAGAACACCACCTTACGGGCGTTTTGCGCAATTTCGAGAAATCCGCCGGGGCCGATTAAATTGCCGTTCAGGTGTGAGACGTTGACGTTACCATGTTGATCCATCTCGCCCATGCCGAGGAAAGTAATGTCGATGCCGCCGCCGCTGTAGAACTCGAATTGATCCAGCGAAGGGATAATGGCGTCGGCGTTACGGGCGCAGCCGAAAAACGCGTCATCCAGCATCATACCGTTATGCACTCCTTGCTCGACGCTTAGCCATAAACTTTGGTAAGGAACGCCTTCACGCAGCGCAACCCCAGGAATACCGCCGGGGATACCAAAGCCAAAGTTGGTTGAAGCGCCTGCCACCAGCTCGCGCGCTGCCCGACGGGCAATTAAGCGACGTACCGGATGACTAACCAGTTCAATAGCGTCGTTAGAACTCAGACGGCGATGTTGACCGCTGATCGTCAGGTCGTAACCGCCAAGATAGGTTTGCGGTTGTTCGCGGTATTCAACGATGCCATCAACCAGAATCCCCGGTAATTTGACCCGGCGTGGTTCAATGGCACCAGCTTCCAGCACATCGCGTACCTGTACGAACACTTTGCCGCCGCTGTTGTGTGCTGCCAGCGCCATCGAATAGCTATCCATATCAATCGCTTCTTCTTCGAGGCTGACGTTGCCACGTGGGTCGGCATAAGTGCCACGCAAAATGGCATAGTCCACTTTGAAAGGGCGATAGCGGAGTTTGGTTTCACCATCGATTTCAATCAGTTCTACCAGGTCGTCGGTAGTGCATTCATTCGACTTTCCGCCGCCATTGCGTGGATCAACAAACGATCCCAGCCCAACGTGGGTAAAAAGCCCCGGACGTCCAGCACCGATCTCCCGCAGCAATGCCTGAATCACACCGCCAGGGAAGCAGTAGGCTTCAATGGCATTGTTCTTCACCAGTTCCTGCATTTTGGGTGACCAGGTAAAGTGTCCGGCAATAATGCGTTTGAGCATTTCAGCATGAGCGAAGCGGTTCGTGCCTTTGCAGTCGCGATCGCCAATGCCCAGCGAGTGGATTAATGTCAGATCGCGCGGGTGTCCGGTTTGCAGGAAACGCGCTTCAATGGCTGCCAGAATATGGTCGGCTTCCACCATGCCGCCGCCGTTACCGCTAATGGCAATGGTTGCGCCATCCTGAATTTGCGCCGCCAGTGCCTCGGCGGTTGTTATCTTACGCATACAATTTCCTTATTGATTATGGAAGCTCACGCTACTTTTTTCGGCAAATGCCTGCGTCGCCTGCTGGCAATCCTGAGTGGCGGACATTAATCCAGCCAGTAACTGGTGTGGGTATTCAGCGTGTTTATTTTCCAGTGCCAGAATCAGCTGCTTAATATGCGCCAGTGCCACCGGACCACATTTTTCCAGCTGCGCTAACTGGTTCGCCATCCAGCTTTCCACCTGTTCTTTTTCTACTACTTCATCAATTAAATTCGCCGCCTGGGCTTCATGCGCCGTCAGACGTTTACCTAGCATCAGCATCTGGCGACCGACCACTGGGCCGACCTGATTAAGCACGCGTTCAATGCCCATCCAGCCAGGCACCATGCCGAGCATGACTTCCGGGTTAGAAAATTTCGCGTTGGGGCGAGCAATACGAATATCGCAGCACAAGGCAAGTTCAATACCGCCGCCGATGGTATGACCGTTGAGATTCGCAACTGTTAATTGCGGTAAATTGCGCAGACGATTAAAAACGTCATTACCGCGTTTAATCCATTTCCTGCCCATATCTAATGGCGAATAGGCTGACCACGATTTAATATCACCGCCCGCACAAAAGAATTTATCGCCGGTTGCCGTTAATTCGACTAATCGTAATGTGGTGTCGTTTTCAATTTCATTTAAATAATGGTCGAGAGATTCAATCATCTCTTCGTTAATAGCATGACATTTATCTTCACGGTTCAACGTCAGGCGGCAGGAAGCCGCCGCTCTGCTGAACAGAACGGGTTGGTCACTCATGATTATTCCTTAGCAATAATGCGCGATGCGATCGACGCTAATATCCAGCGTGCTGTTAATATCTTTCTGCCACCAGTACGGTGAGAATATTTCCAGTTCAATAGCGCCATTAAATCCGGCGTTTTCAACCAGTCGACGAATTGACGGAATATTTATCACGCCATCTCCCGGCATTCCCCGGTCATTGACCAGATCGGTAGTCGGCACTAACCAGTCGGAAACATGAAACGCGAGAATACGTTTTCCGGCGCGCAGGATCTGGCTGGCCAGATCCGGATCCCACCAGACATGGTAAACATCCACAGCCACGCCGAGGCCAAATTCGCCATCGGGATCGAGTTCATCACACCAGTCCAGCGCCTGGCGTAACGTGCACAGGCAAGAGCGATCGGCAGCAGTCATCGGGTGCAGCGGCTCCAGCGCAATTGGCACGCCGACATCTTTCGAATGTGGCAGCAGCTGGCGAATCCCTTGTTTCACTTGTTCTCGCGCTTCATATAGATCTTTAGTGCCCGTTGGCAGACCGCCAACCACCTGCATATAACAGGCGGCGTTCAGCACCGCTGCGTCGTCCAGCGCCCGGCGGTTATCATCAATTGCCAGTTTGCGTTCCGCCAGCGTCGGCGCGGTGTAGTAGGTGCTACGGCATAAACCGGAAACGCGCATGTTATTGACGGCAAGCTGGCGGGCGATCTGCTGAAGATCTTCACCCTGCAACTCTCTGCGCCAGGGGGCGATCGCACCGATACCGCGTGCGGCACAGGCATCAATAATGGCGGGCAGCGGCACTTTATAGCCCAGCGTCGCGGTATTGATACTGAATAAATCCGGGCGTTGTAACAGATCTCTCATGGTTTAGCCTCAGAAGCGCGGCATACTTAAGCCACCGTCGATGGCGACTGCCTGACCACAGGTGTAAATCAGTTTGCCTTCCGCCATCGCGCGGACAGTGGAGGCGATATCCGCCGGATAACCCCAACGTCCCCACGGCACCAGTCCTTTGGCAATCAATTCGTCGTAATAAGCCGTTGCCGGAATAGTCATATCGGTTTTGATGAGACCAGGGCGCACTTCATAGACGCCAATTTGTTCGTTGCAAAGGCGAGCAGCAAACAGACGAGCAGCGGCAGAAACGGCGGTTTTGGCAATTGTGTATTCGCCGCGATTCATCGCCAGCATGATGGCGTTGATGGAACTGACAAAAATAATTGAGCGGTGCGGGAATTCTGTTTCTGGTTTTGGCTGTGCGAGCAGACGTTTACTGAATGCCTGTGCGAGGAAGAACGGCGCGCGGGTATTAATGGCAATGTTTTGGTCGAAGCTGTCCGGTTCGAGGTCGAGAAGGTCACCGCGCTTTTTCACTGAAATGCCCGCGTTATTGAGCAGGCAGTCCAGACGCCCCCACTGATTTTGCGCCGCGTCGAGCATCTCTTCATGCAGGGAGAGATCGCCAACATCGGCAGGGAAGCAAATCACTTCCACGCCTTCTGCCATACATTCCTGTTGCGTGGCATGTAATTTTTCTACGCTGTCGGCATCGGGGCGATCGTTAATCAACAGATTAAATCCGCCACGGGCAAGCTCCAGCGCGCACCCCTTACCAATGCCACGTGCGGCTCCAGTGATGACGGCAACAGGACGAGTGGATTTCATACAATAGCTCTCTTTTTGAATATTGTTTCCCTAAGTGACGATTAGCTTGCGACGTGCGGCAAGAAAGATCAACCATCTGGTTGGTTGATATGCGATAGTGATCACAGGACATTTGATAACCCGATGAAAGTACAAGTTTTTAGCCTTTTTACTGGAGCTTCTAATTAATCGGGTTAAGATAGTCATCTTGAAGAGGTCGTGGGGAAGCGTTATGTATCTTGATACCAGCAACGTACAGAGCCTGAAGGAAAAGCTGCTGTTATGTGCGGTTAATGAATTTGCCGAATATGGTTACGAAGGAGCCAGAGTCGATAATATTGTTAAGGCCGCAGGGTGCAGTAAACAGACGGTTTATCACCACTTTGGTAATAAAGAAAATTTATTTATCGAAGTGCTGGAATATACCTGGAACGATATTCGACAAAAAGAAAAATCCCTGGATGTTTCAGGTCTTCCTCCACAAAAAGCAATTGAAAAAATCATCGATTTTACCTGGGATTATTACATTGCTAACCCCTGGTTTTTAAAAATTGTGCATAGTGAAAACCAGAGCAAAGGTGTGCATTATGCAAAATCACAGCGTCTTTTAGAAATTAACCATGCGCACTTGCAGTTAATGGAATCTTTGTTGGCTGAAGGGAAGAGACTCAATATTTTTAAGCCAGATATCGACCCGTTGCAGGTGAATATTAATATTGCCGCGCTTGGGGGATATTATTTGATCAACCAGCATACGCTTGGCCTGGTTTATCACATCAGTATGGTTTCACCCCAGGCACTGGAAGCCAGACGTAAGGTCATCAAAGAGACAATCCTTAGCTGGCTTCTCGTTGACCCTTCATCTACCGCGCACGAATAAAACTGCCATCCGGCTGGCGGGTAAACAGAACCTGTTGATTATTCCCCGTATCAATGGTTAAGCCCGTCACTACGCCGCTGGCGTTCTGGCGGATTTTCACCATCTGCCCGTTTTGCAAATTACTCAGTGGCTTACCCGCGCCTTCTACCTGCGCCATCGCATAGACATCGGTGGCGGGTAGTCCGTGGTCGCGGAATAGCTGCGCCATCGTTTTACCTGGTTCGACACGATAAGAGCGCCACTGATTATCTATTCCACTATCTGGCTGGAATGGTTGCGTTTGCGAGGTTTGTGGCTGATCTTCCGGTTGGCCTTCCTGTATCGGTTCAGGGGCGACCGGAGCCACCTGATCAGGATCATTTTGTGGTGTGACTAATTGCGCCCGCAGCTGTTCTTCTGTCGGCGGTTGTGATTGCGACTGAATATCTAACTGCGCTTCACGCGTCACTACCGGCGCGTTGGGCGTATCATCAGATGGAAGCAGAAATCCGACCACCAATATAATGGCGGCAATAATGATCCCCCGACGATGCATCGGCGGCAGCGGGTCCATGAAGCGAAAATTGTCCGGCGCGTGCCAGACTTTCTCCAGGGTTGGTTTTAGTTCAAAGCGCCCGGGCATGGTTTCCTCCTGCTCCGCGTCTTGTTCCTCAATCATAGCCTATGAATAAGCTAACGCTATGATGTCCGTGGTAAACCCGCCTTTATTATATTCATACGGGATATTGCTATTGTTTCTTTTTCCCCGGGATTTGTCATCATTCCCGCGACAAAGTTTTACCCAAAGAAGTGTGGCTGATATGCTGCCCGCTACTTTATACCCGAAGAAAGGAAATACGATGACCACCCCAACTTTTGACACCATCGAAGCGCAAGCAAGCTACGGTATAGGTTTGCAGGTAGGGCAACAACTGAGTGAATCTGGCCTGCAAGGGTTGCTGCCAGAAGCACTGGTTGCAGGCATTGCCGATGCACTGGAAGGTAAACATCCGGCTGTTCCGGTTGATGTGGTGCACCGCGCGCTGCGTGAAATTCACGAACGTGCCGATGCCGTTCGTCGTCAGCGTTTCCAGGCGATGGCTGCTGAAGGTGTGAAATACCTGGAAGAAAACGCTAAAAAAGAGGGTGTGAATAGCACCGAATCTGGCCTGCAATTCCGCGTGATCAACCAGGGTGAAGGCGCAATTCCGGCACGTACCGACCGCGTTCGTGTTCATTACACCGGTAAATTGATCGACGGTACTGTATTTGACAGTTCCGTTGCCCGTGGCGAACCGGCTGAATTCCCGGTTAACGGCGTGATCCCTGGCTGGATTGAAGCACTGACTCTGATGCCGGTAGGTTCTAAATGGGAACTGACCATCCCGCAGGAACTGGCATATGGCGAGCGCGGCGCTGGCGCCTCCATCCCTCCGTTCAGCACCCTGGTGTTTGAAGTCGAACTGCTGGAAATCCTCTAAGCAGCGCATTCTGTTCCCCTCGAACCAGAGGGGAGCAGGCATTCAGCAATAAACCCTTCAGTTTGCCAAACGACGCTATTTTGTGTTGAAAAGACCCCGTAAGCGTGTATTTTTGTGAGCTGTTTCGCGTTATCACCGTGATATGACACCCACTTTAAACATAAAATTAACATTAGATCTAAATCTTAGTATTCATCCCGCGTATTGTTACCTAATATCGATGAGTCCCGATACAGATTCGTCGTATCATAGACTGACTAAAGGCCGCAGAGCCTGAACAACACAGACAGGTACAGGAAGAAAAAAACATGGTAGATCAGGTAAAAGTCGTTGCCGATGATCAGGCTCCGGCTGAACAGTCGCTACGGCGCAATCTCACAAACCGACATATTCAGCTTATTGCCATTGGCGGTGCCATAGGTACAGGGTTGTTTATGGGTTCCGGTAAAACAATCAGTCTTGCCGGGCCGTCGATCATTTTCGTTTATATGATCATCGGTTTTATGCTCTTTTTCGTGATGCGGGCAATGGGGGAATTGCTGCTTTCGAATCTGGAATACAAATCTTTTAGTGACTTCGCTTCCGATTTACTGGGGCCGTGGGCGGGATATTTCACCGGCTGGACTTACTGGTTCTGCTGGGTTGTAACCGGTATGGCAGACGTGGTGGCGATCACGGCTTATGCTCAGTTCTGGTTCCCCGATCTCTCCGACTGGGTCGCCTCGCTGGCGGTGATCATTCTGTTGCTGGTTCTTAATCTCGCCACCGTGAAAATGTTTGGTGAGATGGAGTTCTGGTTTGCGATGATCAAAATCGTCGCCATCGTGTCGCTGATTGTCGTTGGTCTGATCATGGTGATGATGCACTTCCAGTCTCCGACCGGTGTGGAAGCGTCGTTCGCGCATTTGTGGAATGACGGCGGCTGGTTCCCGAAAGGCTTAAGCGGCTTCTTTGCCGGATTCCAGATTGCGGTTTTCGCTTTCGTGGGGATTGAACTGGTCGGTACAACGGCTGCGGAAACGAAAGATCCGGAGAAATCACTGCCACGCGCGATTAACTCCATTCCGATCCGCATCATTATGTTCTACGTCTTCGCGCTAATTGTAATTATGTCTGTGACGCCGTGGAGTTCTGTGGTCGCGGAGAAAAGCCCGTTTGTTGAACTGTTTGTGTTGGTAGGTTTGCCTGCTGCTGCCAGCGTAATTAACTTTGTGGTGCTGACCTCTGCGGCTTCTTCCGCTAACAGCGGCGTATTCTCTACCAGCCGTATGCTGTTTGGTCTGGCGCAGGAAGGCGTCGCGCCGAAAGCATTCGCTAAACTCTCTAAACGCGCAGTACCCGCGAAAGGGCTGACCTTCTCTTGCATCTGTCTGCTCGGCGGCGTGGTGATGTTGTACGTGAATCCAAGCGTGATTGGTGCGTTCACGATGATCACAACCGTTTCCGCGATTCTGTTTATGTTTGTCTGGACGATTATCCTTTGTTCGTACCTGGTGTACCGCAAACAACGTCCGCACCTGCATGAGAAGTCGATCTACAAGATGCCGCTCGGCAAGCTGATGTGTTGGGTATGTATGGCGTTCTTTGTATTCGTCATCGTGCTGCTGACGCTGGAAGAGGACACCCGCCAGGCGCTGCTGGTTACCCCGCTGTGGTTTATCGCGCTGGGGTTGGGCTGGTTGTTTATTGGTAAGAAGCGGGCTGCTGAACTGCGGAAATAACCGCATTATCATGCTGGATGGCGCAATGCCATCCAGCTTTTAGATCACTTACCTGCCAGCGCGCGTGGGAACAGTACATTGTTTTCCAGACTGATGTGATCCATCAGGTCATCAATCAGTTCATTAATGCCGTTATACATCGCTTTCCAGGTGGTGCAGGCTTCCGGCGGCGGTGTGACGTTATTGGTCGTGTGTTTAATCACTTCCAGCAGTTCGCCCGCTTCATCGTGCTCGCTTTCCATCACACTGATAGGCCCCATTGCCTGGCTACCCATGCCTTGTTTAATCATCGGGAAGAGGATCTGCTCTTCTTTCATCATGTGGCTGGAAAGCTCTTCATGCAGCATAGTCAGGTATTTTGTCAGCCCTTTTGGCACACTTGGTTTGTCGGCGTGAACGCGCTCGACTTTAGTAGCTTGCAGGATCAGTTCCGGCAGTTGTTCGCGGTGACGATCGTGGTAGCGCACGATGATATGGTCGATGATTTCCGCCAGCGGCGCGCTACGCCAGTCTTTCTCAATCGGTTGTTCAGCAAGCTTTGCCAGTTCGGCTTCAATGACGTCAACATCCAGCTCTTTACGTGCTGCCGCGCGCGCCAGCGTCTGCTTACCGCCGCAGCAGTAATCCATATCATATTTACGAAACAGAGCCGAAGCGCGAGGAATAGAGAGCGCCAGTTCACCTAAAGGTTGGTCGCGATAAGCCATAGCTGATACCTCATTCTTAATAAGATAAGGTGCATTTTAAATGCATCTTTAAATTAAAAGCTATAACCCTTACGTAGCAGAGGCTTATTTAACAGACTGGCAAGGTGTCAACTTTCAGAGACAGATTCAATTAAAGGTTTTTCGGGTTTTGCTCTGACTGCAATGACCACGCCAACCACTAACAGCGCGATACCGCTCAGCGTCATCAGCGGCGGCATTTGCTGGCGGAGTAAAAAGGTGTACAGCAAACCTGCCAGCGTTTCGAAAACAATCAGCGGCCCGAGAATCACTGTCGGTAATCGCTGGCTGGCGACGTTCCAGCAGAGTGCGCCGACCCATGAGCAAAGCACGGCTATCGCAATCATCAGACTAATAAACACCAGCGGGCGGGGGCCAAAGGGTAGGGAGAAGTCCGGCGTTTGCGTATTCAGCCAGTAACAAGCGACGAGATAGCCGATAAGTGAAACCGGCAGCGTGACCAGCGCCTGCGCCGTTGCCCACATCATCGGATGTTTGTCGGGATTTTCCCGCAGCCAGCGGGCGTTGCGCAGGGCATACCATGCCCAGCAGACCACGGAAACTAACGCCAGCACGATGCCAGAGGTATAACGTGCCCAGTCAAAATCGGGGAGTCCGTGGTTTAACTCAGCAATATTCACGCACGCAAGGCCAATGCCAATACAAACCAGCGCCGGGGCGAGTTTCCCCCATGCGAGTTTGCCGTCGCGCTGGCTATAAAGCAGATTGGCAAAGACAGGAATCACCACCGGCAGGGTGCCGATAATCATCGTGGAAACAGGCGCGCCGGTACGTTGAATGGCACTGGCAAGGCAGAAATAATAGATGAGGTTGCCCATCATAGTGAGCATCAAGGCAGTAAGCCAGTCGCGACGCGCCAACTGACGCAGACGCACGCGTCCCAGCCAGGCAATGGGCAGCGCAATTAACCCTAACGCCAGATAACGCCCCATCGACTGCAACATTGTCGGGTATTCCGGCACGATCAACGGCCCGACAAAAATAAGCCCCCACATCAACCCTGCTAACAGGGCGTACAGCACGCCGCTAATCATTACTGGCATCCATTGATCTGTCAGAAGAAAGTTCAGGAAGCAGACATGATTGCTCCCGGCATCCCGTCATTATCAGAGAGGATGCGGGAGGATGCCACTTTAATTAACTAGTTATTAACATTAAAAAGATTGCTTACGCTTTCGGCTAACGTTGTCGTCGGGCGACCAATCAGTTTACTCAGCGTTTTGCTGTCATCAAACAGACCGCCTTTTGACGCGCCAACGTCAGAATCCGCCAGCATATCCGCCAGTCCGTCGGGCAGTCCGACGCTTTTCAGTGCAGCGGCGAAATCGGCTTCGCTCAGATTTTGATAGGTAACCTGTTTGCCGCTCTGTTTGCTTAGCTCTGCCGCTAACTGTGTCAGCGTCCAGGCGCTGTCGCCCGCCAGTTCGTAAACCTTGCCTTCGTGACCAGCTTCGCTAATCACGCGCGCGGCAGCGGCTGCATAATCTGCCCGCGTTGCTGAGGCAATGTTGCCATCGCCCGCCGCACCGATAAATACGCCGTGCTCCAGTGCTGCCGGGGCGCTGGCAAGGTAGTTCTCGGTATACCAGCCGTTGCGCAGCAGGGTATAAGCGATGCCAGAATTAGCCAGCATTTTCTCCGTCTCGATGTGCTCATCGGCGAGGCCGAGCGGGGAGGTATCTGCATGTAGCAGGCTGGTATAAGCGATAAATTTCACGCCAGCCGTCTTTGCGGCATTAATAACATTACGATGCTGCGGGGCACGTTGACCCACTTCGCTGGAAGAGATCAGCAGTAGTTTTTCCACGCCCTGTAGCGCAGATGTCAGTGCGGCTTCATTGCCGTAGTCAGCCTGACGCACGGTAATGTCTTGCGCGATTAATGCCTGGGCTTTTGCCGGGTTACGTGCGATAGCCACTATTTGGCTGGCAGGAACGGTTTTCACCAGGGACTCAATAACATAGTGACCAAGTTGGCCGGTTGCGCCGGTAATAGCAATCATGGGATGCCTCCATCGGTTTGTCTTGTGTTTAAATACGCTAACACCTAAACTTACTTTTAGTAAGTACACACAAAAAGGTAAGTATGAAATGAGTCAGGTTAGTCTGTCGCAACAACTGAAAGAGGGAAATCTCTTCGCTGAACAGTGCCCGTCGCGCGAGGTGCTGAAACACGTTACCAGCCGTTGGGGGGTATTGATTCTGGTGGCGCTGCGTGAAGGCACTCATCGCTTTAGCGACCTGCGCCGTAAAATGGGCGGGGTGAGTGAAAAGATGCTAGCGCAGTCGTTACAGGCGCTGGAGCAGGATGGTTTTGTTAACCGTATCTCGTATCCGGTGGTGCCGCCGCATGTGGAATATAGCCTCACGCCGCTGGGCGAGCAGGTGAGTGAAAAGGTTGCTGCGCTGGCGGACTGGATTGAGATTCATCTGCCAGAGGTGCTGGCGGTGCGGGATGAACGTGTGGCATAACTGCCGGATGCGCTGCGCTTATCCGGCCTACGGTTTATGGCTTGTAGGGAGGATAAGATACGGTAGCATCGCATCCGCCAATAAATGCCGGATGCGGTTGATGATTTGTAGGCCGAAAAAGATGTCTATTACTGACTCAAATCCACCTGATAAATCGCAAACCCGATATCATCGGTCGCGACTTTATTCATCGGATACTGCCCCTTCTCTTTAATAAACGCTGCGGCTTTATCTGACGGGGATGTTTCAAAACGGATATCCAGTTTCTTATCGCCGGGGATCGGTGCCAAACGCCAGTTGTTATCTGCTGCCGGGTGAATTTCCCCCGCACGCTTCGACTCTTCAGCAATCCACGCTGCCAGCACCGAGCGGTTCTCATCAGGTGAAGCAAAAGCAATATGGCTATCGCCGGTTCCGGCAAATTTGCCGCCGTAAGCGCGATAGTTATTGGTGGCAACGAGGAACATCGCGTTCGGATCAATCGGTTTGCCATTAAAGGTCAGGTTCTTAATCCTTTCCGCATTGGCATTAATCACCTGACATTCACCGTCATAGCGGGCGGGCTGGGTGACGTCAATCTGGTAATTCACGCCATCAATAACATCAAAGTTATAGGTGCGGAAACCGTCCCAGTTAATTAAAGACTGCGGTTGAGTGCTGTTGGGATCAATCTGGTTAAACTGTCCAGCGGAGCATTCCAGCCACTCTTTCACCTCTTTACCGCTGGCTTTTACCACAATCAGCGTATTGGGGTAGAGATAGAGATCGGCGGCATTACGGAAGGTCAACTGGCCTTTTTCCACCTCCACATAGCTTGCCGGGTCATTTTTGCGACCGCCAACTTTAAACGGTGCAGCAGCAGAGAGTACCGGCAGTTTTGCCAGATTCGGGTCGCCCTGAATGTAATGTTCGACATACGCTTTTTGCGCGTTGTTCACCACCTGAACGGTCGGATCGTCCTGCACCAGCGCCAGATAGCTATACATATTGTCGGCAGATTTTCCGATAGGTTTGCTGACAAACTGGCGGGTGGCATCGTGATCGGCTTTCAGCGTTTCGACCAGCTTGCTGTCTTCCGCAGCCAGTGATTTTTTGTTGGCGATGTCGTAAATCGGTCGTGCTTCCGCTTTTGCCTGCGTCACCTGCCATTTACCGCTGTCATTACTGAGTTGCAGATCGACCACACCGAGATGATCGCCCCACATGCCAGGCATCACTGCCGGAACACCGTTCAGCGTACCTTTGGCGATATCAGCCCCTTTGATATCAGCAAAATCTTTACTCGGGAAAACGGCGTGAGCATGGCCAAACATAATGGCGTTAACGCCCGGAATTTCACTGAGATAATAAACTGAGTTTTCCGCCATTACTTTATACGGATCGGCAGACAGCCCGGAATGCGCCAGAACGATAACGACATCGGCACCTTTCTCGCGCATTTCAGGCACGTATTTGCGCACGGTTTCGGTAATATCATTTACCGTCACTTTTCCGGATAAATTAGCTTTATCCCAGCCCATGATTTGCGGCGGCACGACGCCAATATAGCCAATCTTCAGCGTCTGTTTTTTTCCGTCTTTATCGACCACTTCGGTATCTTTAATTAAATACGGTGTAAACATTGGCTGTTTGGTTCTGGCGTCAATGACGTTGGCATTTACATAAGGGAATTTCGCTCCCGCCAGCGCATTTTTCAGGTAATCCAGACCGTAGTTAAATTCATGATTGCCGAGTGTACCGACCGTATAATCCAGCGTATTCAGCGCCTTATAGACCGGATGAACATCACCCGCTTTTAATCCTTTCGCCGACATGTAATCCGCCAGCGGGCTACCCTGGATCAGGTCACCGTTATCGACCAGTACGCTATTTTTCACTTCATTGCGCGCGTCATTAATCAGGCTCGCAGTGCGTACCAGTCCAAATTTTTCTGTGGATGTATCTTTGTAATAATCGAAATCCATCATGTTGCTATGCAAATCAGAGGTTTCCATTATGCGGAGATCGACTGTTGCCGCATTCACACTGGCGGCAATCAGCGTAGCAAGAAGCGTTGCACTAAACTTAACCATCTGGGCATCCTTTTATGAACGAGAAGATGAGACGTCTTTCATACGGAGCGTGAAGGATGCCATAAATAATAAATCAGGAAACGATGACGCCATCACAGTTGGCGGATTCTTTAACGATAGGGTATAAGTAAAACAACAAGTTAACACCACTGAAACAAAAGAGGTGGAGAATGTTAGAACAAGTATGTCAACTCGCACGGAATGCGGGCGATGCCATTATGCAGGTCTACGACGGGACAAAACCGATGGACGTCGTCAGCAAAGCGGATAACTCACCGGTGACGGCGGCGGACATTGCCGCGCACACCGTAATCATGGACGGTTTACGTACACTAACGCCGGATATTCCGGTTCTTTCCGAAGAAGATCCTCCCGGTTGGGAAGTCCGCCAGCACTGGCAACGTTACTGGCTGGTAGATCCGCTGGACGGCACCAAAGAGTTTATTAAACGAAATGGTGAATTTACCGTTAACATTGCGCTAATTGACAAAGGCAAACCGGTATTAGGTGTGGTGTATGCGCCGGTAATGAACGTCATGTACAGCGCGGCGGAAGGCAAAGCCTGGAAAGAAGAGTGCGGCGTGCGCAAGCAGATTCAGGTACGCGACGCCCGTCCGCCGCTGGTGGTCATTAGCCGTTCCCATGCGGATGCCGAGCTGAAAGAGTATCTGCAACAGCTTGGTGAACACCAGACGACATCTATCGGCTCTTCACTGAAATTCTGCCTGGTGGCGGAAGGTCAGGCGCAGCTCTACCCGCGTTTCGGGCCGACAAATATTTGGGATACCGCTGCCGGTCATGCCGTGGCCGCCGCCGCCGGAGCACACGTTCACGACTGGCAGGGCAAACCGCTGGATTACACTCCGCGCGAATCCTTCCTGAATCCTGGATTCCGGGTTTCTATTTATTAAGCAATTTTTGCAGCAAGTCCATGACTTGCTGCACTTCTTGCTGGGTTAACGCCCCGTCCTTCGCCCATTGCACGCGACCGTCTTTATCCAGCACTGCAATGGAAGAACTCTCTTCATCCAGTTGCCAGGCTCCGCGCGCGACGCCATTGCTGTCGACAATAAACTGCGACCACGGATAGAGCTTTTTATTGCTCTCCAGGCTGCTGCGCACAAACATACCTGAGCCGGGAATAGCGTCGTCGGTGTTGACAATGGTGGTGGTCTGGTAGCGGTCGTGCGGCAATTTCGCCGATTTAATTGCTTCAATCAGCGTCGCATTTTTCTCTTTTGCGGAGGTGCGACCGGCAATATGTTGCAGTACTCGCACTTTTCCCGCTAACTGCGCACTGTTCCAGGTTTTGTAGCTAAACTGATCTTTATCAAACACCAACTCGCCACGATCGGTAATACCAATCGGCGGTACGCGCTGACCAGTTTCGAATTTATGCGCGGAGGCCATCATCGGCAGTAGCAAGCAAGTCAGCGCGAGGATCTTGCGTAGGGTCATAGTGTTTCCTTCTTATCGTATGCAGGTGATCCGACCACTTGGGTCTGGCTTTTAATCATATGTGCTATTTATCGAATTTCCCGCAAGTGCGGTGCCAGTTTGCGGACAAGCGCACAAATCATATGAAAAATGAATGTTTATACTGAAGATTGTGGTTAGGTGAAGAGATAATTCTGAATAATTGTAACAGTGGGGTAAAAAAATTTATACACGCTGGAAACATTACCCCGATAGTCTATAGTCATTAGGCATTAAAATTTGCGCCTCATAATAGTTGGGCCGATTGTGGCACCGCAAAGGCGTAATACTCAGCAGGAGACAACAATGAAAATTTTCCAACGGTACAACCCACTTCAGGTGGCGAAGTACGTGAAGATCCTGTTCCGTGGACGGTTATACATCAAGGACGTTGGCGCTTTTGAATTTGATAAGGGTAAGATTCTTATCCCAAAAGTGAAGGATAAACTGCATTTGTCAGTGATGTCCGAAGTTAACCGTCAGGTTATGCGTCTGCAAACAGAGATGGCTTAACCAAGTGCTATGCAGTAATAAGACGGCTCCTGATTCAGGAGCCGTTGATGTTTCTGGGGTTATGCGACGCTTTCTTCTTTATCTTTGGCGTCAGGCAGTTTTGGCGAAAGGGCGGTGGCTTTACTGTCGATTCGCGTAACCAGTAGCTGGTCGATGCGGTAGTTATCAATATCCACCACTTCAAATTTGTAACCGGAGAACTTCACCGAATCAGTGCGTTTCGGGATCTTACGCAACATAAACATCATAAAGCCGCCGATGGTTTCGTAGTTGCCCGACTGCGGGAACTCGTCGATATCCAGCACGCGCATCACGTCGTCAATCGGCGTACCGCCATCGATTAGCCATGAATTCTCATCACGCGCCACAATCTGTTCTTCCAGCCCCTGACCGACCAGATCGCCCATCAACGTGGTCATCACGTCGTTGAGGGTGATGATCCCCACCACCAGTGCGTACTCGTTCATGATTACCGCAAAGTCTTCACCCGCAGCTTTAAAACTTTCCAGCGCCTCAGAGAGGGTCAGCGTATCAGGCACGATCAGCGTATTGCGAATTTGCACGCCGCTGTTCAGTGCCAGGCTTTGATTGGCCAGCACGCGGTTCAGCAGATCTTTTGAATCGACATAACCGATAATGTGATCGATATCTTCATTACAGACGAGGAATTTCGAGTGCGGATGCTCCGCCACTTTATTCTTCAGGCTTTGCTCATCTTCATGGAGATCGAACCAAATCACGTTTTCACGCGGCGTCATGGAAGACGGCACGGTACGGGATTCCAGTTCAAACACGTTTTCGATCAGTTCGTGTTCCTGTTTACGCAATACCCCAGCCAGCGCACCGGCCTCCACGACTGCGTAGATGTCATCAGATGTGATGTCATCTTTACGTACCATTGGCAATTTAAAGATACGGAAGATCATGTTCGCCAGTCCGTTGAAAAACCACACCAGAGGGGTGCAGACGAACAGGCAGAAGCGCATCGGGTTGATGATACGCAAAGCCACAGCTTCTGGCGCAATCATACCGATGCGTTTCGGGGTTAAATCCGCAAACAGAATAAACATGCCAGTCACTAACGAGAAAGAGAGAATAAAGCTCAGTTGCTCAGAGAGTTCCGCCGATATATAGCGGGAGAACAGGCTATTAAAAGCCGGAGAGAACGCCGCATCACCGACGATACCGCCGAGTATTGCCACCGCGTTCAGACCAATTTGCACCACGGTAAAGAACATGCCGGGATTTTCCTGCATATCCAGAACGCGCTGGGCGTTTATATTGCCTTCATCAGCCAGCAGTTTAAGTTTGATTTTGCGTGAGGCGGCAAGCGAGATCTCGGATATCGAGAAGAACGCACTCACAGCGATCAAGCAGAGTATGACTAAAATACTGTTTAACATATCTTATCCGACCGTTCAGGTCAGATCCTCGGAAGGGGAAGTTGATTAATTTGTGTGAAATACACATTGAAAGCCGGTTCGAAGAGAGTGAACCGACATTTTCAGTGGCTAGTATAGCGTAAGGTACTGTAAAGTCGCCAGAGGGTTAAATTTTTGCTTCATTTCGCTTTAGTTCGGCCTTTTATTGCTACGCTTCAGGCGGCAGGCAAACGCCGATCCCACCAATTCCGCAATAACCATACGGGTTTTTATGCAGATATTGCTGGTGGTCATCTTCGGCATAATAAAACGGTGTCGCGTTAGCGATTTCCGTGGTGATGTGACGATCGTCATCGGCGGCAAGCATCGCGGCCTGGAAACGTTCCAGACTGGCGCGGGCGGCAGCATCCTGTTCTGGTGTTAGCGGATAAATCGCGGAACGATACTGCGTGCCATGGTCATTGCCCTGACGCATCCCTTGTGCGGGATCGTGATTCTCCCAGAATACTTGTAACAGTTGTTCGTAGCTGATCACTGACGGATCGTAAACCACGCGTACCGCTTCGGCGTGGCCGGTATCACCAGAACACACTTCCCGATAAGTCGGGTTTGGCGTGTAGCCGCCGGTATAACCTGCGGCGGTGCTGTAAACACCGGGAAGTTGCCAGAAAAGGCGTTCCACGCCCCAGAAACAGCCCATAGCAAAAATGGCGATTTCCATTCCGTCAGGCACATTTGTCATTGAGTGACCGTTGACTGCATTCAACGTGGCTACGGGCATCGGGGTATTACGTCCAGGAAGGGCATCGGCGGGGGAAACCAGATGCTTTTTATCAAATAAACTCATGGTATCGCTCTCCCGAAATCGGTCTTTGGGGTTTAGGTTGTAACAAGAGACGTATTTGCACACAATAACTCTCGTGAATGTGTATAAAGTAAAACATAAGAAATATTTTGGATTTAGTCTGCTTTTAAATCCATATTGCTGGTTTTTTGTTAAGCCGTTTAACGGGGTTCCAGGGGCAGGAACAAAGGATATTCAGGAGAAAATGTGCGCTATATCCGACAGTTATGTTGTGTAAGCTTACTCTGCTTTGGTGGTTCTGCTATCGCCGCGAACGTCCGTCTACAGGTCGAAGGGTTATCAGGACAGCTGGAAAAAAATGTTCGTGCACAGCTTTCTACGATTGAAAGTGATGAAGTGACGCCAGACCGGCGATTTCGCGCGCGTGTCGATGATGCCATCCGCGAAGGCCTGAAGGCGCTGGGCTATTACCAGCCGACCATTGAATTTGATCTCCGACCACCGCCAAAGAAAGGGCGACAGGTTTTGATCGCCAAAGTCACGCCCGGCGTACCCATTTTGATTGGCGGCACCGATGTTGTGCTGCGCGGTGGTGCACGGACCGATAAAGACTATTTGAAGTTGCTCGATACTCGCCCGGCTATAGGCACGGTGCTGAATCAGGGTGACTACGAAAATTTCAAAAAGTCCTTAACCAGCATCGCGTTGCGCAAAGGCTATTTCGATAGTGAATTTACCAAAGCCCAGTTGGGTATTGCACTTGGCTTGCATAAAGCCTACTGGGATATTGATTACAACAGTGGCGAACGCTACCGCTTTGGGCATGTGACCTTCGAAGGCTCACAGATCCGCGATGAGTATCTGCAAAACCTTGTTCCGTTTAAAGAAGGTGATGAATACGAGTCAAAAGACCTGGCAGAGCTGAACCGCCGTCTCTCCGCCACTGGTTGGTTTAACTCGGTGGTGGTCGCACCGCAGTTTGATAAAGCGCGAGAAACAAAAGTATTGCCGCTTACCGGCGTCGTTTCGCCGCGCACGGAAAATACGATTGAAACCGGGGTAGGGTACTCAACGGACGTAGGTCCACGTGTTAAAGCGACGTGGAAAAAGCCGTGGATGAACTCTTACGGTCACAGCCTGACCACCAGCACAAGTATCTCTGCACCGGAACAGACTCTCGACTTTAGCTATAAAATGCCGCTGCTTAAGAACCCGCTGGAACAATATTATCTGGTACAGGGTGGTTTTAAGCGCACCGATCTGAACGATACGGAATCCGACTCTACAACTCTGGTGGCCTCCCGTTATTGGGATCTCTCCAGCGGCTGGCAGCGCGCCATTAACTTACGCTGGAGTCTTGACCACTTTACCCAGGGTGAAATTACCAACACCACGATGCTGTTTTATCCAGGCGTGATGATTAGCCGCACGCGTTCACGCGGCGGCCTGATGCCGACCTGGGGCGACTCGCAACGCTACTCAATCGACTATTCAAACACGGCCTGGGGCTCGGACGTCGATTTCTCTGTGTTTCAGGCGCAAAACGTCTGGATACGCACACTCTACGATCGCCATCGTTTTGTCACGCGCGGCACGTTGGGCTGGATTGAAACGGGTGACTTCGACAAAGTGCCGCCTGATCTGCGTTTCTTTGCCGGGGGTGACCGTAGCATTCGCGGCTATAAATACAAATCTATTGCGCCGAAATACGCCAATGGTGACCTGAAAGGGGCATCAAAACTGATAACCGGATCGCTGGAGTATCAGTACAACGTGACCGGAAAATGGTGGGGCGCGGTGTTTGTCGATAGCGGCGAAGCGGTAAGCGATATTCGCCGCAGTGACTTTAAAACTGGCACCGGGGTTGGCGTGCGCTGGGAATCGCCAGTCGGGCCGATCAAGCTCGATTTCGCGGTTCCGGTCGCTGACAAAGACGAGCATGGTTTACAGTTTTACATCGGTCTGGGGCCAGAATTATGAGTTTATGGAAAAAAATCAGCCTCGGCGCGGTTGTCGTCCTCTTACTGTTGCTGGGGTCGGTGGCATTTCTGGTGGGCACCACCAGTGGTTTGCATCTGGTATTTAAAGCGGCAGATCGCTGGGTGCCAGGGCTGGATATCGGTAAGGTGACCGGCGGCTGGAGCGACCTTACTCTGTCTGACGTTCGTTATGAGCAGCCAGGTGTGGCGGTTAAAGCGGGTAATCTGCATCTGGCGGTTGGGCTGGAGTGCCTGTGGGACAGCAGCGTTTGTATTAATGACCTGGCGCTGAAAGACATTCAGGTCAATATAGACAGCAAAAAAATGCCCCCTTCAGAGCAGGTTGAAGAAGAGGAAGACAGCGGCCCGCTGGATCTCTCCACGCCGTATCCCATCACCCTGACGCGGGTGGCGCTGGATAACGTCAATATCAAAATTGATGACACCACGGTGTCGGTGATGGACTTCACCTCCGGTCTGAACTGGCAGGAGAAAACCCTGACCCTGAAACCGACATCGCTGAAAGGCCTGCTGATTGCACTGCCGAAAGTGGCGGAAGTGGCGCAGGAAGAAGTCGTCGAACCGAAAATTGAAAATCCGCAGCCGGATGAAAAACCGCTCGGCGAAACGCTGAAAGATCTCTTTTCTCGCCCGGTATTGCCGGAAATGACCGACGTGCATTTGCCGCTCAACCTGAATATTGAAGAGTTTAAGGGCGAGCAGCTGCGCGTGACGGGCGACACGGACATCACCGTGCGCACCATGTTGCTGAAAGTGAGCAGCATCGACGGCAATACCAAACTGGACGCGCTGGACATCGACTCTAACCAGGGGAGCGTTAACGCCAGCGGTACGGCGCAGCTGTCCGGTAACTGGCCGGTAGATATCACCCTCAACAGCACACTGAACGTGGAGCCGTTGAAGGGTGAAAAAGTGAAGCTGAAAGTGGGCGGTGCGCTGCGCGAACAACTGGAGATTGGCGTTAACCTTTCTGGTCAGGTGGATATGGATCTGCGTGCTCAGACGCGGCTGGCGGAGGCTGGACTGCCGCTCAATGTCGAAGTCAACAGCAAGCAACTTTACTGGCCGTTTACCGGCGAGAAGCAGTATCAGGCGGACGATCTGAAACTGAAACTCACCGGCAAAATGACCGATTACACGCTCTCTATGCGCGCGGCAGTGAAGGGACAGGAGATCCCGCCAGCCACCATTACCCTCGATGCGAAAGGTAATGAACAGCAGGTGAATCTCGACAAACTCACCGTCGCGGCGCTGGAAGGGAAAACTGAGTTGAAAGCGTTGCTCGACTGGCAGCAGGCGATTAGCTGGCGTGGTGAGTTAACGCTTAACGGCATTAACACCGCGAAAGAGTTTCCGGACTGGCCGTCGAAACTCAATGGTTTGATCAAAACGCGCGGCAGCCTGTACGGCGGCACCTGGCAGATGGACGTGCCGGAGTTGAAGCTGACTGGTAACGTTAAACAGAACAAAGTGAACGTTGACGGTACGCTGAAAGGCAACAGTTATATGCAGTGGATGATCCCTGGTCTGCATCTGGAACTGGGATCTAACAGTGCCGAAGTGAAAGGTGAACTGGGAGTAAAAGATCTCAATCTTGATGCCACGATCAACGCGCCGGGTCTGGATAACGCGCTGCCAGGGCTGGGCGGTACAGCGAAAGGGTTGGTGAAGGTTCGCGGTACGGTGGACGCGCCGCAGTTGCTGGCGGATATCACCGCGCGCAACCTGCGCTGGCAGGAACTCTCCGTGGCGCAGGTTCGCGTGGAAGGCGATATAAAATCCACCGATCAGATTGCGGGTAAACTCGATGTGCGCGTTGAGCAAATTTCGCAGCCGGATGTGAATATCAACCTCGTCACCCTGAATGCGAAAGGCAGCGAAAAGCAGCACGAGCTACAACTGCGGATTCAGGGCGAGCCGGTTTCCGGACAGCTCAATCTGGCGGGCAGTTTTGATCGCAAAGAAGAACGCTGGAAGGGAACGCTGAGTAATACCCGCTTCCAGACGCCAGTCGGCCCGTGGTCGCTGACCCGCGATATTGCGCTGGATTACCGCAATCAGGAGCAAAAAGTCAGCATCGGGCCGCACTGCTGGGTAAACCCGAACGCGGAACTGTGCGTGCCGCAAACCATTGATGCCGGGGCTGAAGGGCGTGCGGTGGTGAATCTCAATCGTTTCGACCTGGCCATGCTGAAACCGTTTATGCCGGAAACCACTCAGGCAAGCGGCATCTTTACAGGTAAAGCAGACGTTGCCTGGGACACCACCAAAGAAGGGCTGCCGCAGGGTAGCATCACCCTTTCCGGGCGTAACGTGCAGGTGACGCAAACCGTCAACGACGCGGCGCTGCCGGTGGCGTTTCAGACACTGAATCTGACGGCGGAACTGCGCAACAACCGCGCTGAACTGGGCTGGACCATCCGCCTGACTAATAATGGTCAGTTCGATGGTCAGGTGCAGGTGACCGATCCACAAGGCCGCCGCAATCTCGGTGGCAACGTCAACATCCGCAACTTTAACCTCGCGATGGTAAACCCCATCTTTACGCGTGGGGAAAAAGCGGCGGGGATGGTGAGTGCTAATTTACGTCTGGGCGGTGATGTACAAAGTCCGCAGCTTTTTGGTCAGCTCCAGGTTACGGGGGTGGATATCGATGGCAACTTTATGCCGTTTGATATGCAGCCGAGCCAGCTTGCGGTCAACTTTAACGGTATGCGCTCGACGCTTGCGGGCACCGTGCGAACCCAGCAGGGTGACATTTACCTGAACGGGGATGCAGACTGGAGTCAGATTGAAAACTGGCGCGCGCGGGTGACGGCAAAAGGCAGTAAGGTGCGGATCACCGTACCGCCGATGGTGCGTATGGATGTGTCGCCAGATGTCGTATTCGAAGCCACACCAAGCCTGTTTACCCTTGATGGTCGCGTTGATGTACCGTGGGCGCGCATTGTGGTGCACGATCTGCCAGAAAGTGCGGTGGGCGTCTCCAGCGATGTCGTGATGCTCAACGATAACCTACAACCGGAGGAGGCGAAAACTGCGTCGATTCCGATTAACAGCAACCTGATTGTCCACGTCGGCAACAATGTGCGCATTGATGCCTTTGGCCTGAAAGCGCGGCTGACGGGCGATCTCAATGTCGTACAGGACAAACAGGGACTGGGGCTGAACGGACAGATCAACATTCCGGAAGGTCGCTTCCATGCCTATGGTCAGGATCTGATCGTTCGCAAAGGCGAGTTGCTGTTCTCTGGTCCACCGGATCAACCGTATCTTAATATCGAAGCAATTCGTAACCCGGATGCTACAGAAGACGACGTAATCGCCGGTGTTCGCGTCACCGGACTGGCGGATGAACCGAAAGCGGAGATCTTCTCTGACCCGGCGATGTCGCAACAGGCTGCGTTGTCTTACTTGTTGCGTGGACAAGGGCTGGAAAGCGATCAGAGCGACAGCGCGGCGATGACCTCGATGCTGATTGGTCTGGGGGTTGCACAAAGTGGTCAGATTGTGGGTAAAATCGGCGAGACATTTGGCGTAAGTAATTTAGCTCTCGACACCGAGGGAGTAGGCGACTCCTCCCAGGTGGTGGTCAGCGGCTATGTATTACCAGGTCTACAAGTGAAATACGGCGTGGGGATATTTGACTCTATAGCAACACTCACGTTACGTTATCGCCTGATGCCAAAGCTATATCTGGAAGCCGTGTCTGGTGTAGATCAGGCACTGGATTTGCTCTATCAGTTCGAGTTTTAGCGATGCGAATATTTGTCTACGGCAGTTTACGTCACAAACAAGGCAACAGCCACTGGATGACCAATGCCCAGTTGCTGGGCGATTTCAGTATCGATAACTATCAACTGTACAGCCTGGGCCACTATCCAGGCGCAGTTCCGGGTAACGGAACGGTACACGGTGAAGTTTATCGTATTGACAACGCCACGCTGGCCGAACTTGATGCCTTGCGCACCAGGGGCGGTGAATACGCGCGCCAGTTGATTCAGACGCCGTACGGGAGTGCATGGATGTACGTTTATCAACGACCCGTCGATGGATTAACGCTGATTGAAAGCGGCGACTGGTTAGACAGGGATAAGTCATAATATAAACACGCCACCTTCGGGTGGCGTTGTTTTTTCGAGGTATCTCGCATTCTTTTTTGTAACTTCCCCGCCTGTTTCTTTTCCTTCCGAGCCGCTTTCCATATCTGTTAACGCATAAAAAACTCTGCTGGTGTTCACAAATGCGCAGGGGTAAAACGTTTCCTGTCGCACCGTGAGTTATACTTTGTATAACCTAAGGAGGTGCGGATGCGTATAACCATAAAAAAATGGGGGAACAGTGCAGGTATGGTCATTCCCAATATTGTGATGAAAGAGCTTAACTTGCAGCCGGGGCAGAGCGTTGAGGCACAGGTGAGCAACAATCAACTGATTCTGACCCCCATCTCCAGGCGCTACTCGCTTGATGAACTGCTGATGCAGTGCGACATGAATGCACCGGAACTTAGCGAGCAGGATGTCTGGGGTAAATCCACCCCTGCGGGTGACGAAATATGGTAAAGAAAAGTGAATTTGAACGGGGAGACATTGTGCTGGTCGGCTTTGATCCAGCAAGCGGCCATGAACAGCAAGGTGCTGGTCGGCCTGCGCTTGTGCTCTCCGTTCAAGCCTTTAATCAACTGGGAATGACGTTGGTTGCTCCCATTACTCAGGGCGGAAATTTTGCCCGTTATGCCGGATTTAGCGTTCCGTTACATTGCGAAGAAGGCGATGTGTATGGCGTGGTATTGGTGAATCAGGTACGAATGATGGATTTACGCGCCCGTCAGGCAAAACGTATTGGTCTGGCTGCGGACGAGGTGGTGGAAGACGTGTTATTACGTTTGCAGGCGGTGGTGGAATAAGATGTGTTTATTTATCGCGGACATAAAAAACCCTTACTAACCGAAGCCCGGCGTTCAGGGTTATTGCGCTAGAAGAACTTATTTATTCTTTGCGCGCTCGAAGGAAGCAACGATTTCAGCTTTAGCGGCTTCGGCGTTATCCCAGCCGTCAACTTTAACCCATTTGCCTTTTTCGAGGTCTTTGTAGTGCTCGAAGAAGTGAGCGATCTGAGCCTTCAGCAGTTCCGGCAGATCGTTAACGTCTTTGATGTGATCGTATTCTTTGCTCAGCTTGCTGTGCGGAACAGCAACCAGTTTCGCATCTTCACCGGCTTCGTCGGTCATTTTCAGAACGCCAACCGGACGGCAACGGATCACAGAACCCGGCTGCAGCGGGTACGGAGTCGGAACCAGTACGTCAACCGGATCACCGTCCAGAGACAGGGTGTGGTTGATGTAACCGTAGTTGCACGGATAGAACATCGCGGTGGACATGAAGCGGTCAACGAACAGTGCGCCGCTCTCTTTGTCGATTTCGTATTTGATCGGATCTGCGTTAGCCGGGATTTCGATAACAACGTAGATGTCTTCCGGCAGATCTTTACCCGCAGGGACGTTGAGTAAGCTCATGTCTGTTTCCTTTAAAATATGTGGCAAACAAGTGCCGAGTATTATAGCCAACTCGCGCCGAATGTCTTCGCTTGTTTTCGTCCTCATATTCCTTTTTCGCCAGTTTTAAGACGGCTTGTGGAGCAGGAAAATCCATAACCGTAGCCGCATTTTTCATAGTGATATGAAAGCGATTACAAACTTGTGATTAACGTTTTATTTACTTTTTTGAAGTGTGATGTAACGCAATCCGTTACATAACGAATTGTCTATAGTTTTTTCGCGAACATCTTTTCACCAATAATAACTATCCCGACGAGGACAACCCTATGTGGAAACGCTTACTTGTAGTCTCTGCAGTCTCGGCAGCCATGTCGTCTATGGCGTTGGCCGCTCCATTAACCGTAGGATTTTCGCAGGTCGGATCAGAATCCGGCTGGCGCGCCGCAGAAACCAACGTGGCGAAAAGTGAGGCCGAAAAACGCGGTATCACGCTGAAAATTGCCGATGGTCAGCAAAAGCAGGAAAACCAGATTAAAGCGGTACGTTCCTTTGTTGCACAAGGGGTAGATGCAATCTTTATTGCTCCAGTGGTGGCGACGGGTTGGGAACCGGTATTAAAAGAGGCGAAAGATGCCGAAATTCCGGTCTTTTTGCTCGACCGTTCCATCGACGTGAAAGACAAATCTCTCTATATGACCACCGTTACTGCCGACAACATTCTGGAAGGCAAGTTGATTGGTGACTGGCTGGTGAAAGAGGTCAACGGTAAACCATGTAACGTGGTTGAGTTGCAGGGTACTGTTGGGGCAAGTGTTGCCATCGACCGTAAAAAAGGCTTTGCCGAAGCTATTAAGAATGCGCCAAACATCAAAATCATCCGCTCACAGTCCGGTGACTTCACCCGCAGTAA
Organism: Escherichia sp. MOD1-EC6819; assembly: GCF_002965765.1. Classification (NCBI taxonomy): domain Bacteria; kingdom Pseudomonadati; phylum Pseudomonadota; class Gammaproteobacteria; order Enterobacterales; family Enterobacteriaceae; genus Escherichia; species Escherichia sp. MOD1-EC6819. Next base: position 232,898 of record NZ_PTRG01000001.1, read on the forward strand.
AGGCAAAGAAGTTATGGAGAGCTTTATCAAAGCGGAAAACAACGGCAAAAATATCTGCATGGTTTACGCCCATAACGACGACATGGTGATTGGTGCAATTCAGGCAATTAAAGAAGCGGGCCTGAAACCGGGTAAAGATATCCTCACGGGTTCCATTGACGGCGTACCGGATATCTACAAAGCGATGATTGATGGCGAAGCGAACGCCAGCGTTGAACTGACGCCGAATATGGCAGGCCCCGCTTTTGATGCGCTGGAGAAATACAAAAAAGACGGCACTATGCCTGAAAAGTTGACCCTGACCAAATCCACCCTTTACCTGCCTGATACTGCAAAAGAAGAGTTAGAGAAGAAGAAAAATATGGGGTATTGAGGGACATCAATACCTGATGCCAACTTGTACGCCGCCGGATAAGGCGTTTAGGCCGCATCCGGCAGTTGTGCAGTACCGGACTTAACACCATGCACAATCTGTCCCCTCGCCCCTTCGGGGAGAGGGTTAGGGTGAGGGGGACAAACGGCGCAGCTCTTAACATCAGGCACGATCTATTCCCAGACTTTTAGAGCGTGGCTAAGGGGGAAACCATGACGACCGACCAACACCAGGAAATCCTCCGTACCGAAGGATTAAGTAAATTTTTCCCCGGCGTCAAAGCGTTAGACAGCGTCGACTTCAGCCTACGGCGCGGTGAAATTATGGCGCTGCTCGGTGAAAACGGAGCCGGTAAATCGACGCTGATCAAAGCACTTACCGGTGTCTACCACGCCGATCGCGGTACTATCTGGTTGGATGGTCAGACTATTTCACCAAAAAACACCGCCCACGCACAACAACTTGGCATCGGCACCGTCTATCAGGAAGTCAACCTGTTACCCAACATGTCGGTAGCCGACAATCTATTCATAGGCCGCGAACCCAGGCGTTTTGGCCTGCTACGCCGTAAAGAGATGGAAAAGCGCGCTACAGAACTGATGGCATCGTATGGCTTCTCCCTCGACGTGCGTGAACCGCTCAACCGTTTTTCGGTGGCGATGCAGCAAATCGTCGCCATTTGTCGGGCTATCGATCTCTCCGCCAAAGTGCTGATCCTTGATGAACCTACCGCCAGCCTCGACACTCAGGAAGTAGAGTTGCTGTTTGGCCTGATGCGCCAGTTGCGCGATCGCGGCGTCAGCCTGATCTTTGTTACGCACTTTCTCGATCAGGTTTATCAAGTCAGCGATCGGATCACCGTCTTACGCAACGGCAACTTCGTTGGCTGTCGGGAAACCCGCGAGCTACCGCAGATCGAACTGGTCAAAATGATGCTTGGGCGCGAACTCGACACCCACGCGCTACAACGTGCCGGGCGGACATTACTTAGCGACAAACCCGTTGCCGCGTTCAAAAATTACGGTAAAAAAGGCACGATCGCACCGTTTGATCTCGAAGTACGCCCCGGCGAGATCGTCGGTCTGGCAGGATTGCTGGGATCAGGGCGTACCGAAACCGCTGAAGTTATCTTCGGTATCAAACCCGCTGACAGCGGTACTGCGCTGATCAAAGGCCAACCACAAACCCTGCGATCGCCACATCAGGCTTCGGTACTGGGCATTGGTTTTTGTCCGGAAGACAGAAAAACCGATGGCATCATTGCCGCCGCCTCGGTGCGGGAAAATATCATCCTTGCCTTACAAGCCCAGCGCGGCTGGCTGCGACCAATTTCCCGCAAAGAACAGCAAGAGATTGCCGAACGTTTTATCCGCCAGCTTGGCATTCGCACACCTTCAACTGAACAACCGATAGAGTTTCTCTCTGGTGGCAATCAGCAAAAAGTGTTGCTCTCACGCTGGCTGCTGACTCGTCCGCAATTTCTGATCCTCGACGAGCCAACGCGCGGCATTGACGTTGGCGCCCATGCTGAGATCATCCGCCTGATTGAAACGCTGTGTGCCGATGGCCTGGCGCTGCTGGTGATCTCCTCAGAACTGGAAGAGCTGGTGGGCTATGCCGATCGGGTGATCATCATGCGCGATCGCAAACAGGTGGCGGAGATCCCGCTGGCAGAGCTTTCCGTTCCGGCGATCATGAATGCCATTGCGGCGTAAGGAGAACAGTGTGATGCCTCAATCTCTCCCTGACACCGCGTCGTCGAAAAGGCGTTTTCGCTGGCCGACGGGAATGCCGCAACTGGCGGCGCTGTTGCTGGTGCTGCTGGTCGATAGTCTGGTCGCCTCACATTTCTGGCAGGTGGTACTTCAGGATGGGCGTTTGTTCGGTAGCCCCATCGACATTCTTAACCGTGCAGCACCCGTTGCGCTGTTGGCGATTGGCATGACGCTGGTGATCGCCACTGGCGGTATCGATCTTTCAGTTGGTGCGGTGATGGCTATCGCAGGAGCCACAACTGCCGCGATGACGGTGGCGGGATTCAGCCTGCCGATTGTTTTGTTAAGCGCCCTTGGCACCGGCATCCTGGCGGGATTGTGGAACGGCATTCTGGTGGCGATCCTCAAAATCCAGCCGTTTGTCGCCACTCTGATCCTGATGGTTGCCGGGCGCGGCGTGGCGCAACTGATCACCTCCGGGCAGATCGTCACGTTTAACTCGCCGGATCTCTCGTGGTTCGGCAGTGGATCGCTGCTGTTCCTGCCAACGCCAGTCATTATCGCCGTGCTGACGCTTCTCCTGTTCTGGCTGTTGGCCCGCAAAACGGCGCTGGGGATGTTTATCGAAGCCGTTGGTATCAACATTCGGGCGGCAAAAAATGCCGGAGTAAACACGCGGATCATCGTCATGCTTACCTACGTGTTGAGCGGGCTGTGTGCGGCAATCGCGGGCATTATCGTGGCGGCGGATATTCGCGGTGCCGATGCCAACAACGCCGGATTATGGCTGGAACTGGACGCTATACTCGCGGTGGTGATCGGCGGTGGATCGCTGATGGGCGGGCGTTTTAACCTGCTGCTTTCGGTAGTGGGGGCGCTGATCATTCAGGGAATGAACACCGGGATTTTACTTTCGGGCTTTCCGCCAGAGATGAACCAGGTGGTGAAAGCGGTGGTGGTGCTTTGTGTACTGATTGTTCAGTCGCAACGCTTTATCAGTCTGATTAAAGGAGTGCGTAGCCGTGATAAAACGTAACTTGCCACTGATGATCACCATCGGCGTTTTTGTGCTGGGCTATCTCTACTGCTTGACGCAGTTTCCCGGTTTTGCTTCCACGCGAGTGATATGCAATATCCTGACCGATAACGCCTTTTTGGGGATTATTGCTGTCGGTATGACCTTTGTGATCCTCTCCGGCGGGATCGATCTTTCCGTCGGTTCGGTGATTGCTTTTACCGGCGTGTTTCTGGCAAAAGTGATTGGCGACTTTGGGATTTCACCACTATTGGCCTTCCCGCTGGTGCTGCTGATGGGGTGTGCATTCGGCGCATTTATGGGGCTTCTGATCGACGCGCTGAAGATCCCGGCATTCATTATTACCCTTGCGGGAATGTTCTTTTTGCGTGGCGTCAGCTATCTCGTTTCGGAAGAGTCGATCCCGATTAACCATCCGATTTACGACACACTCTCAAGCCTTGCGTGGAAAATTCCCGGCGGTGGGCGTTTAAGCGCGATGGGATTACTGATGCTGGCGGTCGTGGTTATCGGTATTTTCCTCGCGCATCGCACCCGCTTTGGTAATCAGGTGTATGCCATTGGCGGCAACGCGACGTCGGCAAACCTGATGGGGATTTCTACCCGCAGCACCACGATTCGCATTTATATGCTTTCCACCGGACTGGCAACGCTGGCGGGGATTGTCTTCTCGATTTACACCCAGGCCGGATACGCGCTGGCAGGCGTAGGTGTGGAACTGGACGCTATCGCGTCGGTGGTGATTGGCGGCACGTTGTTAAGTGGTGGGGTAGGGACGGTATTGGGGACGCTTTTTGGCGTGGCGATTCAGGGACTCATTCAGACTTACATAAACTTTGACGGTACGCTGAGTTCATGGTGGACGAAAATCGCCATCGGCATTTTGTTGTTTATTTTTATTGCATTACAGCGTGGGCTAACGGTGCTGTGGGAGAATCGTCAGAGTTCACCAGTGACAAGAGTCAACATTGCGCAGCGATAAAAACGCCTCTCCGTGTGGAGAGGCGCAGGAGATTACGCGTCCGGGAACTCACGGATAAAGCGTTCGACATCTTCAACCATATGGTCATTGCCGACGAAGAACGAACGGCGCTGGTGCAGGGTTTCCGGGATGATATCCAGAATACGCTCTTTGCCATCGCTCGCTTTACCGCCCGCTTGTTCCGCCAGGAATGCCATCGGGTTGCACTCATACAGCAAACGCAGTTTGCCGTCCGGGTGGCTGGCGGTGCTTGGGTAGAGATAAATTCCACCTTTCAGCAGGTTACGGTGGAAATCCGCAACCAGTGAACCGATATAACGCGAGGTATACGGGCGGTTGGTGGATTTATCTTCTTCCTGGCAGAATTTAATGTACTTCTTCACCCCGTTAGGGAACTTAATGTAGTTTCCTTCGTTGATGGAGTAGGTTTTGCCTTTCTCCGGGAAGCGCATCCGTTCCTGGCACAGGCAGAAAACGCCGAGTGAAGGATCATAGGTAAAGGCGTGAACACCGCATCCTGTGGTGTAAACCAGCATGGTAGAGGAGCCGTATACCACGTAACCTGCGGCAACCTGTTTGTTACCAGGCTGGAGGAAATCTTCTTCCGTTACCGGCGTACCGACAGGTGTAACGCGGCGGTAGATGGAGAAAATCGTACCGACAGAGACGTTAACATCGATGTTGGACGAGCCATCCAGTGGATCCATCAGCACAACGTATTTTGCGTGTTCACAGCCTTCAAAGACGACAATCTCATCTTCTTCTTCAGATGCAATGCCCGCAACGATATCGCGCGCTTTCAATGCGGCTTTCAGTTTTTCATTAGCGAACAGATCGAGTTTCTGCTGAACCTCGCCCTGCACGTTCTCAGCACCGCTGGCACCCAGGATATCAACCAGTCCTGCTTTGTTGATATCGCGATGGATAATCTTGGCGCCCAGTTTTATTGCCGACAGCAAAGCAGTGAGCTCACCGGTAGCATGAGAAAACTCGTGCTGCTTTTCGACAATAAATTCACCTAACGTTTTCATAAAACTTTCCCTGCAATGTTTATGGAGTAAAGCGACCGCAACAATCTTAACAAATAATCTGAATGTTGCGCTCAGGTGAATCGCGCCAGCAAATTACGGATTATCCTGAAATGCGTTTCTCACTTGCCCGACATATGCGTAAAATGAGCGGTAGATTAAAAAAGGATAATGACGTATGCGCATTCATATTTTAGGAATTTGTGGCACGTTTATGGGTGGTCTGGCGATTCTGGCACGCCAGTTAGGCCATGAAGTAACGGGGTCGGACGCCAATGTGTATCCGCCGATGAGCACCTTACTTGAGAAGCAAGGCATTGAGCTGATTCAGGGTTACGATGCCAGCCAACTCGATCCGCAGCCGGATCTGGTGATTATTGGTAATGCCATGACCCGTGGAAATCCGTGTGTGGAAGCGGTACTGGAAAAAAACATTCCGTATATGTCGGGGCCGCAGTGGTTGCACGATTTCGTGCTGCGCGACCGCTGGGTGCTGGCCGTTGCCGGTACACACGGCAAAACCACCACGGCGGGAATGGCGACCTGGATTCTGGAACAGTGCGGCTATAAACCGGGTTTTGTTATTGGCGGTGTGCCTGGAAACTTTGAGGTTTCGGCGCGTCTGGGCGAAAGCGACTTCTTTGTTATCGAAGCGGACGAGTATGACTGCGCCTTCTTCGACAAACGCTCCAAATTTGTCCATTACTGCCCGCGCACGCTGATCCTCAACAACCTTGAGTTCGATCATGCCGATATCTTTGACGACCTGAAAGCGATCCAGAAACAATTCCATCATCTGGTGCGTATTGTTCCTGGGCAGGGGCGTATTATCTGGCCGGAAAACGACATCAACCTGAAACAGACCATGGCGATGGGCTGCTGGAGCGATCAGGAACAGGTGGGCGAGCAGGGGCGCTGGCAGGCGAAAAAGCTGACCACCGATGCTTCCGAATGGGAAGTATTGCTGGACGGCGAAAAAGTGGGTGAGGTGAAATGGTCACTGGTTGGCGAACATAACATGCACAACGGCCTGATGGCGATTGCTGCGGCTCGCCATGTTGGTGTTGCGCCGGCAGATGCTGCTAATGCGCTGGGGTCGTTTATCAACGCTCGTCGTCGTCTGGAGTTACGCGGTGAAGCGAATGGCGTGACGGTGTATGACGATTTTGCCCATCATCCGACGGCGATTCTGGCAACGCTGGCGGCGCTGCGCGGTAAAGTCGGTGGTACGGCGCGTATTATTGCCGTTCTGGAACCGCGCTCAAACACCATGAAGATGGGCGTCTGCAAAGACGATTTGGCACCGTCATTAGGTCGTGCCGATGAAGTCTTCCTGCTGCAACCGGCGCATATTCCGTGGCAGGTAGCTGAAGTGGCAGAAGCCTGTATTCAGCCTGCGCACTGGAGTGGTGATGTCGATGCGTTGGCAGATATGGTGGTGAAAACCGCCCAGCCTGGCGACCATATTCTGGTGATGAGCAACGGCGGTTTTGGTGGGATTCATCAGAAACTGCTGGATGGTCTGGCGAAGAAGGCGGAAGCTGCGCAGTAATTCTGAAGCTTAAGCCTGGAGTAGCATTGCCGGATAAAGCGTTTACGCCGCATCCGGCAAACCATACTCATATCAACAACAAAACTTACCCTTCGTTCTCTGCCAGCTCGCGCAGATACTGGAAAATCTGGCGTGCAGATTTCGGCGGCTTATTCCCTTCTTTCTCTTTCTTCGCGTTGCGGATCAGAGTACGCAGTTGCTGGCGATCGGCATCAGGCCACAGATTCAATACATCAGCGATGGCATCATCACCGTGATCGATCAAACGATCGCGCAGGTTTTCCAGTTTATGGAACAGCACCACCTGCTGGTTGTGGCGGTTTTTTAGCTTATCCAGCGCCTGACGAATAGGCTCTACGTCGCGCTGGCGTAGCATTTTACCGATGAGCTGCAACTGGCGGCGGCGACCTTCCATTTTAATACGCTGGGCTAACTCGATAGCCGCACGCAGATCCGCATCTAACGGGATCTTATCCAGCGCGTTTTTCCCCAGATCAACAATTTCCGCGCCCAGGCGTTTTAGCTCCTCGGCATCACGTTTAATTTCACTTTTACTGACCCAGATAATTTCATCGTCTTCGTCTTCGATATCATCACCGGGAACGTCGTCGAGCCAGTCTTCGGGCTGCTTAGTCATGTCAGGCTCCTTAAAAAAAGAGGCTAATGTTACCAGTTAAGATGCGCACTGAAAAACGGTTCTCTGTTAGACTTCAGAGAAACTCTCTACATTATGGCACTTGCAATGAAAGTAATCTCTCAAGTTGAAGCGCAGCGCAAGATTCTGGAAGAAGCAGTTTCGACTGCGCTGGAGTTGGCCTCAGGCAAATCGGACGGTGCGGAAGTTGCCGTCAGCAAGACCACCGGCATTAGCGTAAGCACGCGCTATGGTGAAGTGGAGAATGTCGAATTCAATAGCGATGGCGCGCTGGGGATCACCGTTTATCACCAGAACCGCAAAGGTAGCGCATCATCCACCGATTTAAGCCCGCAGGCTATTGCCCGCACCGTACAGGCGGCGCTGGATATTGCCCGTTATACCTCGCCAGATCCTTACGCAGGCGTGGCAGATAAAGAGCTGCTGGCCTTTGACGCGCCGGATCTCGACTTGTTCCACCCTGCGGACGTTTCCCCGGATGAAGCCATTGAACTGGCGGCTCGTGCTGAACAGGCGGCATTGCAGGCGGACAAACGCATCACCAATACCGAAGGCGGCAGCTTTAACAGCCACTACGGCGTCAAAGTATTTGGCAACAGCCACGGTATGTTGCAGGGCTATTGTTCAACGCGTCATTCACTTTCCAGCTGTGTGATTGCCGAAGAAAATGGCGATATGGAACGTGATTACGCCTACACCATTGGCCGTGCGATGAGCGATCTACAAACGCCGGAGTGGGTTGGGGCAGATTGCGCCCGCCGCACTTTATCGCGCTTGTCGCCGCGTAAACTTTCCACCATGAAAGCGCCGGTGATTTTTGCCAATGAAGTCGCAACCGGATTGTTTGGTCATTTGGTTGGCGCAATTGCCGGGGGTGCTGTCTACCGTAAATCCACCTTCCTGCTCGACTCGCTGGGTAAACAAATTCTGCCGGACTGGCTGACCATTGAAGAACATCCGCATCTGCTGAAAGGGCTGGCATCTACTCCATTCGACAGCGAAGGGGTGCGTACCGAGCGTCGCGATATTATTAAAGATGGCATCCTGACTCAGTGGTTGCTGACCAGCTATTCCGCGCGCAAACTGGGGCTGAAAAGTACCGGTCATGCGGGCGGCATCCACAACTGGCGTATTGCCGGGCAAGGACTCAGCTTTGAGCAGATGCTCAAAGAAATGGGCACCGGCCTGGTGGTGACGGAACTGATGGGCCAGGGCGTGAGTGCAATTACCGGTGATTATTCCCGTGGTGCAGCGGGCTTCTGGGTAGAGAATGGCGAAATCCAATATCCGGTTAGCGAAATCACCATCGCAGGTAATTTGAAAGATATGTGGCGCAATATCGTCACTGTTGGTAACGATATTGAAACACGCAGTAATATACAGTGTGGTTCTGTTCTGTTACCGGAGATGAAAATCGCCGGACAGTAAAAAACTGGCGCGACCTGCCGCGCTTAAACTAAAAAATTACACAAAATCATTCGCACAGCATCGAGACGGAAAGTGAATGAGAGCCGGGGAGCGTACTCGTAGTACGTGACTCGGGCGAATGAGCGTAGCCGTCGATGAGGTAGTGTGAAGGATGAAGTGTAAATAAAAAAGGAAGTGAGCAATGCGTAAAAGCCTGTTAGCTATTCTTGCAGTCTCCTCGTTGGTATTCAGTTCGGCGTCGTTTGCCGCTGAGCTGGAAGACAATATGGAAACCCTCAACGACAATTTAAAAGTGGTCGAAAAAGCCGATAACGCGGCGCAAGTCAAAGACGCGTTAACCAAAATGCGTGCTGCGGCGCTGGATGCGCAAAAAGCGACGCCACCGAAGCTGGAAGGCAAATCACCGGACAGCCCGGAGATGAAAGACTTCCGCCACGGTTTCGACATTCTGGTCGGTCAGATTGACGACGCGCTGAAGTTGGCTAATGAAGGTAAAGTCAAAGAAGCACAGGCCGCCGCAGAGCAACTGAAAACGACCCGCAACGCCTATCACCAGAAGTATCGTTAATTCCTTATTGGGCGGTGAAACGTTACCGCCCCACGCTTTCTTCTCCCTTCGTAAAATCACCGCAATATCTATTTTCACCACGGCATATTCCTGCGTGTCGTCCTCATTTTTGCGAGGCGTTTTCCAGAAATGAATGTAATGCATATGTAATGCTATAATGCATTACACTTCTCATAATTACCGGAGGCATAATGGCCACACTTAACGTCCGCCTGGATGACAAACTGAAAAATGAGGCTTATGCGGTGCTGGAAAAATTAAATATCACGCCTACTGAAGCAGTGCGGCTGCTGTTTCAGTACGTTGCGGAAAATGGACGAATGCCGGTAAAAACGCTCACTGTCAGTGATAGTGAAGAAGCCTTGTTACGCACTGTCAGGGAACGACTGGCCAACCCACAAGAGGCCATTAAGGTCCGACTGGATGAACTATGAGCTGGCTTTTGATCTGCGGGCGCTGAAAGAGTGGCAAAAACTGGGCGTGACAGTCCGGGAACAATTTAAAAAAAGCTTGAGGATGTGCTGAAAAGGCCGCGCAATCCATCGGCTAAACTGCGGGATTTACCGGACTGCTACAAAATTAAGCTGCACACACTGGGATATCGCCTGGTTTATCAGGTTAACGATAAAGAGTTGCTCGTGTTGGTGATAGCTATTGGTAAGAGAGAGAACTCAGCCGTTTATGAAGACGCGACTAAACGGCTGGATGAGTGATTAACGCAAATGATGCACCACCTGATTGCTGCTGCCGCGCCAGATCAAGGAAGGGTCTTTTAAATCCTGCACAAATTTGCCGTCGACCAGCACGTTAATCAAATCAACAACCTGCATTTGCGCAGCGTTGAGTTCGTCGAGTTTATAGCCTGTCCACACCCAGATGTCTTTACCCGGACACTCGGCGCGGATGCGTTGTACCAGTTTCAGAATATCCGGCACGTTTTGCGGATGCAGCGGATCGCCGCCGGAGAGGGAAATACCCTGGCGTTTGATACGAGTGTCATTCAGATCGTTAATGATCTGGTCTTCCATTGCTTTGGTAAATGGCTGACCGGAATTTACCCGCCAGGTGCTTTTGTTATAGCAACCGGGGCATTCATGAACACACCCGGAGACAAACAGAGTGCAGCGAGTGCCGGGGCCGTTGACGATGTCGACAGGATAGTACTGATGATAATTCATTTTCGCTTCTCAATTGACGCCATGACTGCTCTGGTGCGTACGGGGCGAAGTCCTCTGAGGCTTACGCATTTGCCACCTTGCGACGACACCAACTGGCTAGAGGCAACTCATTATGTCGGGAGTCAAGAAGGGGCACGGAACGGTCCCCTCTCCCTGAGGGAGAGGGTTAGGGTGAGGGGGGAAGGCTTAACCTATCTGCCCATTTCCCAAATGTTTAACGCGGCGCTTAACTTCTTCCTGCTTACCGGCGTTAAACGGACGCGCATCCGGGCTACCTAAATATCCGCACACGCGGCGAGTCACCGACACACGGGAGGTGTCATGGTTACCACATTTCGGGCAGGTGAAGCCTTTGCTGGTGCACTCAAACTCACCGGTAAAGCCACACTCGTAGCACTCATCAATCGGTGTATTGGTGCCGTAATACGGTACATGCTGATAGCTGTAATCCCAGACATCTTCCAGCGCCTTCAGGTTGTGCTGAATGTTTGGATACTCGCCGTAGCAAATGAAACCACCGTTAGCCAGCGGCGGGTAAGGTGCTTCAAAGTCGATCTTGTCGTACGGGTTCACCTTTTTCTCCACATCAAGGTGGAAACTGTTGGTGTAGTAACCCTTATCGGTCACGCCCGGCACCACGCCAAACTCAGCGGTATCGAGACGGCAGAAGCGGTCGCACAGGTTTTCACTTGGCGTGCTGTAAAGGCTGAAACCATAGCCAGTCTCTTCTTTCCACTGATCCACCGCCTGACGCAGACGTTCAACAATCGCAATACCTTTCGCGCGAAGCTGCTCGTTGTCATAAACATGCTCGCCGCCGAACAGCGCGTTAATGGTTTCGTGGATACCGATGTAACCCAGCGAAATAGACGCACGACCGTTTTTGAAGATTTCAGAAACATCATCGTCGGCATTCAGACGCACGCCACAAGCACCTTCCATATAGAGGATAGGAGCCACGCGCGCTTTCACGCCTTCGAGACGAGCGATACGGGTCATCAGCGCCTTACGTGCCAGCAGCAGACGTTCATCCAGCAACTTCCAGAAGGTGGCTTCATCGCCTTTCGCTTCCAGCGCAATACGCGGCAGGTTCAGGCTGATCACGCCGAGGTTGTTGCGACCATCGTGGATCTGCTCGCCGTTTTCGTTTTCCCATACGCCGAGGAAGCTGCGGCAACCCATCGGGGTTTTAAACGAACCGGTTACTTTCACTACCTGATCGTAGTTCAGGATATCCGGATACATGCGCTTGCTTGCGCACTCCAGCGCCAGCTGTTTGATGTCGTAGTTCGGATCGCCTTTTTTATGGTTCAGGCCATCGCGAATCGCAAACACCAGTTTCGGGAACACGGCGGTTTTGCGGTTTTTACCCAGGCCTGCGATGCGGTTACGCAGGATGGATTCCTGAATCAGGCGCGACTCCCAGCTGGTGCCCAGACCAAAGCCAAAGGTTACAAACGGTGTTTGACCGTTGGCGGTGTGCAGGGTATTTACTTCGTACTCCAGCGACTGGAAGGCGTCGTAGCACTCTTTGATGGTACGAGAGTTGGCGTAGCCTTCAGCATCCGGAATGCTCCACTCCTCCGCCGTTTTACGGTGCTTGTTGTAGCTGGCGGTGACAAACGGAGCCAGAACTTCGTCGATACGGTTAATGGTGGTGCCGCCATAAATATGGCTGGCAACCTGGGCGATAATCTGCGCAGTTACTGCGGTGGCAGTGGAGATCGACTTCGGTGGTTCGATCTCGGCGTTCCCCATCTTAAAGCCCTGAGTTAGCATACCTTTCAGGTCGATCAACATGCAGTTGAACATCGGGAAGAACGGCGAGTAATCGAGGTCGTGGTAGTGAATATCGCCACGCTCATGCGCCTGCACCACGTCACGCGGCAGCAGGTGCTGGCGTGCATAGTGTTTAGCAACAATACCGGCCAGCAGGTCGCGCTGGGTTGGAATTACCTTGCTGTCTTTGTTGGCGTTTTCATTGAGTAACGAAGAGTTGGTCTGCTCGACCAGGCCACGGATCTCCTGGTTCAGGCGACCGCGTTTTTCACGTTCGATGTCGCGATCGTGACGGTACTCGATGTAAGCACGAGCCAGTTGTTTGTACGGGCCTGACATCAGCTGGTTTTCAACTGCGGTCTGGATTTCGTTGATATCGACCTGGTTGCGGCCTTGCATTTGCTCGCTGACGACAGCGGCAACAGTGGCACAATAATCTGCATCATCGACTTCCGCTGCTTTAGCTGCACGCAGAATGGCTTCTTTGATGCGCTCTGATTTAAACGGCACTTTGCAGCCGTCTCGTTTCATCACATGCGGTGTCATGATCGCTCCATATTTTTAAGAACAGGTTATACACAGAAAGTTGGGAAGTGCGCCCCGCTTTATTTAGCTCTTTTTACGGGGAGTTACTGCAATCCCAATCCGCTTTATCCACAATTTTGTCGGCTTTGTTGGCGTGTGTCTTGGTGCAAGTATAGTCGACGGATACAACATATTGGGTTGAGAGGCATTTTAAAGTCTATATATAGTGCTTTGCATTAAGGATGTTTAAGGTTTTTTTGATTTAGCTCAAAGTAAAAAGCAGAGTGTACGGATGACGGGCGCTACAGCGATGTGTAAATTTTTTAATAATTTTCTGTTCAAAAAACCAACAAAAACAATGCGCTGACAGATAAGGCCCCGGAAATACTCGCTTTACCGGGGCCTGGAGAAGAATTATCTCTGCAACCACCAGACAGCCTCAAATGGCCGCAATGTCATGGCTCCCGGTTGAGAGGAGGCTTCTTCATAGTTATGCATTAACAGTTGCCAGTCGCCGCTGATTTGCGTTGGTTGCCAGGGCTGTACGTCACGGCTAAGGTTGGCAATCACCAATAAAGTTTGCCCCAGCCATTCGCGGCGATAGCACCACAATACAGGACTGTTTGGCAGGAGATCCTGGTAATTGCCCCATGTCAGAATGGGTTCTTGTTTACGCAACGTGATTAACTTCTGGTAGGTGTAAAACACCGAAGATTCATCGGCCAGCGCAGATTCTACGTTGATTTCGCGATAGTTATCACACAGACCAATCCACGGCTTGCCGGTAGTAAACCCTGCGTTATCGCCGTTGCTCCATTGCATTGGCGTGCGGCTGTTGTCACGGGATTTACTGGCGAGGATTGCCAATAGCTCTTCGGCGTCACGCCCATCGTTGCGCAGCTCGGCAAACATATTGAGGCTCTCCACGTCGCGATAGTCAGTAATGCGCGTGAAATGTGGGTTGGTCATACCAATCTCTTCGCCCTGGTAGATATACGGCGTTCCCTGCATACCATGCAGCACCATCGCCAGCATTTTTGCCGCAGGCACGCGGTATTCACCTTCATCACCAAAGCGAGAAACAATGCGCGGCTGATCGTGGTTACACCAGAACAAAGCATTCCACGCAACGTTGTGCATTCCCTGTTGCCAGTGGCGGAACAATGTTTTTAACGCCACAAAGTCAGGTTTAGCCAGCGTCCATTTTTCACCGCCGGGATAATCGACCTTCAGGTGATGAAAATTAAAGGTCATCGACAATTCACTGCCTGTCAGTGCCGCGTATCGCTGACAATGTTCAAGGCTGGTGGAGGACATTTCACCCACAGTCATTAATCCGCGTGGCGTAAAGACATCGCGGTTCATTTCGTGCAAAAACTCGTGTGCTCGTGGTCCGTCGGTGTAGAAGCGACGCCCATCGCCATCCAGATCGTTGGGGAAGTTCTGGTCTTTGGAAATCAGATTCACCACATCCAGGCGCAGCCCGTCTACCCCGCGATCGGCCCAGAACTCACAGACTTTTTTCAGTTCTGTGCGTACTGCTGGGTTTTCCCAGTTGAGATCGGCCTGTTCTGGTGCAAACAGATGCAAGTAATACTGTTCGCTTTCTGCGTGCCAGCGCCAGGCATTGCCACCGAATTTAGAACGCCAGTTATTTGGTGGTATTCCTGGTTCGCCGTCACGCCAGATATAAAACTGACGATAAGGACTTTCTTTGTTCTGCGCCTCGCGAAACCAGGCGTGTTGGGTAGAAGTATGGTTAAACACCATATCAAGGATAATGCGAATACCGCGCGATTTCGCCTGCGCCACCAGTTCATCAAAGTCGTCCAGCGTACCGTAGGTGGGATCAATCGCCGTATAGTTCGCTACGTCGTATCCGTTATCGATCTGTGGGGAGACATAAAAAGGTGTCAACCATATAGCATTAACGCCCAGTTTTTGTAGATAGTCGAGGCGCAGGGTGACTCCTCGCAGATCGCCGGTGCCGCTGCCCGTGGTGTCCTGAAAACTCTTTGGATAAATCTGGTAGATAACGCCGTTTTGCCACCAGTGGGGAAGATTAGTCATTACGTCATTCCTGCAAATGCGAGGGGGCGCAAGTGCGCCCCGAAGAAAATTAAACAATGTTCAGCGTGCCCAGGCGGTGTTTTCGCTGGTAGATAAACGAGGTGAGCACAATCGGGATGATGATGGCGATAGCCATTGCCAGCGCAAATACCTGCCAGTAGCTCGGCTGAATGGAGAGAATACCAGGCAGACCACCGACGCCGATGCCATTCGCCATAACGCCGTTCAGGCCGCAGAGCAATCCCGCCAGACCGGAACCAATCATCGCGCACAGCATCGGGAAGCGATATTTCAGGTTGATGCCGTACATTGCCGGCTCAGTAACCCCAAGATAAGCGGAGATCGCCGCTGGAACCGAAATTTCCCGCTCGTTCTGTTTACGGCTGGCGATAATAATTCCTACCACTGCCGACGCCTGAGCAATATTCGAAAGGGCAATCAGCGGCCAGACTGGCGTACCGCCCATGCTTTGAATCATCTGCATATCAATGGCAAGCGTGGTCTGGTGTACGCCGGTAATGACCAGCGGCGCATAGAGGAAGCCAAACAATGCCGCGCCAATAGGGGCAAAGCTGCCAGTCATCAGATGACGAACCGCAAAGGCAACGCCATCGCCAATCATGCGACCAAACGGACCAATCAGCGCATGGGCGAGGAACACCGCGAGGATCAGCGAGCAGACCGGTACAACCACCAGATAGAGATAATCCGGCACGATGCGCTTAAGGCGAGTTTCAATAAAGCCCAGCGCCAGCCCGGCTAACAGCGCCGGGATCACCTGCGCCTGATAGCCTACTTTCGCAATACTGAACATGCCAAAGTCCCACACTTCCGGCACCTGCTGCCCGAGTAGATAGGCGTTCATCAGTTGTGGAGAAACCAGCGTTACGCCAAGCACGATACCGAGGATCGGCGTGCCGCCCATCTTTTTCACCGCCGACCAGCAAATCCCGACCGGCAGATAGAAGAAGATCGCCTCACCGATCAACCACAGAAAATCGTAGATCGTTTGCAGGGAAGGGTACATTTGCGCCAGCGTCTGGCCGTTGCTCATGGGCAGATCGCCGATCACATTACGAAAACCGAGGATCAAACCGCCGCTAATCAGCGCGGGCAGTAACGGGAAGAAGATCTCTGCGAAATGGGAGATCAACTGCTCATGCCATTTCATATTCTGCCTGGCGGCTTTTTTCACCTGCTCTTTATCGACCTGCGCCTGTCCGGTGGTCGCTATCAGTGCTTGATAGTAATCGCCAACGTTGGTGCCAATCACCACCTGAAATTGTCCGGCATTGGTGAAACAGCCTTTCACCATGGGGAGTTGCTCAATTTCTTTCGGTCTGGCATTGGCCGGTTGGTTGAGGACAAAGCGCAGGCGAGTAATACAGTGGCTCACCGTCGCAATATTGCCGCGCCCACCGACCAGTTCAATCAACCGATCGATATCCGTTTGGTTCACTTTGCTCATCATAAGGCCCCGTGGCAGATGACATATTAGGTTGACGGCAGAATATAGTGGGAAGGAAAAATTAAAAATGGGAACGTTCCCGAAACACGGCAAAGATCACAATTTATCGTTCAGGAAACGATCAGGACAGGGTGGCTGGGATGATGATTTGTTGCGGTTCGCTACGCCCGGTTATCTGTTTGATTAACTGGCAGGCCGCCTGGCGCCCGGCTTCTGCGTAGCCTGGATCAACGGTGACGATCTCCGGATGGAGGAACTTCATCAACGGTGTATTACCAACGCTCGCCAGCTGTAAGGTATCGATGCGTTGCTCTTGCAGGTATTTACTTGCGCCAAGTGCCAGCGTGTCAGTTGCGCACAGCAACGCGGTGGTTTCAGGGGTAATGACTTTTGCTACATTATCGTAACCTTGCTTCATGGCGAGGCCAGGCAGAGCGGCGACGGGATGCAGTTTATGCGCTTTGCAGAACACCAGATAGGCTTCGTGACGTCGCTTACCGGTCGTCACGTCACTGTGCGGGACGCCGAGATAACTGATATTGCGATGCCCCTGGTCATACAGTCGTTGCATCAGGATTTTGATCGCCCCTTCGTCGTCATAACAGACTGAAGCAAAGCCCTTTGCGTCGCGTGCCAGCAGCACCAGCGATGACTGCCAGTGGGCTAACATCTCTTCGGTTATACCGGTAAAACCAAACAGCACTACGCCGTCGATATTACGACGTTTCAAAACGCCCAGATGTTCGGCAACTAATTGTGGTGAAAACTGGCTTTCCATCATGATGGGGTCGTAACCCTGTTCATAGAACGCCGGCAGCATGGTCTGAACCGCGAGATTTTCTGACAGCGAATCCAGACGTGTCACGATGATGGCGACCACTTTATCGCTTTGCCCACGCATGGCGCGCGCAGAGCGGGAAGGGGAAAATCCATGCTGATTCATCACTGCTTCAACACGTTCACGTGTGCGCTGGCTCACGCCGCTTTCGTTATTCAGCACCCGGGAAACAGTGGATTTTCCCACGCCGCTCAAGCGCGCGATGTCTTTGATGGTCAGCCGATTTTGCATCCTGTTATCCCGTAACGTGTTGTTTAATTATTAGAGACTAACTTTACCCGCGCATTCAGCAATGGGCAAAGTCTGGTTTATCGTTGGTTTAGTTGCCGACAGGTATTATATCGGCATAAATGCTACGAATATTATTGGATTCGCGGCGCTATTTATTCACTTACCGGAGGTTATATGGAACCTGATCCCACGCCTCTCCCTCGACGGAGATTAAAACTTTTCCGGTAAGCCCGTCTTTTCACGGCGTTACCGGATGCGTAAGGCCGTGACGTTTTAACGTCCCTGCTCATATTTATTACCTTCAGGTAAGGCTTCGCCACGCCTGAAGATATTTCTGCACTGTTCCAGACAGTGCGGAGGGACACCCTATGTTTAAAGAAATTTTTACCCGGCTCATTCGCCATTTACCTTCCCGTCTGATCCGTCGCGATCCGCTACCGGGTGCGCAGCAGACAGCGAATGCACCAATCCCGCCTTCCTTAAGCGCGCATTGCCTGAAAATGGCGGTGATGCCCGAAGAAGAATTATGGAACACGTTCGACACCCACCCGGAAGGGTTGAATCAGGCGGAAGTGGAAGTTGCCCGTGAAAAACATGGCGAAAATAAATTACCTGCGCAACAACCATCGCCGTGGTGGGTACATTTGTGGGTCTGCTATCGCAACCCCTTTAATATTTTGCTCACGATCCTTGGCGGCATTTCTTACGCCACGGAAGATTTATTTGCCGCAGGCGTTATCGCGTTAATGGTGGCTATTTCCACGCTGCTGAACTTTATTCAGGAAGCGCGTTCCACCAAAGCGGCAGATGCCCTGAAAGCGATGGTCAGCAATACCGCGACGGTGCTGCGCGTTATTAACAGCAAAGGCGAAAATGGCTGGCTGGAGATCCCGATCGACCAGCTGGTGCCCGGCGATATTATTAAACTGGCGGCGGGGGATATGATCCCGGCAGATTTGCGTATCTTGCAGGCGCGGGATCTGTTCGTCGCTCAGGCGTCGTTAACCGGTGAGTCTCTGCCCGTAGAAAAAGCTGCAACCACTCGCCAGCCGGAGCACAGCAATCCGCTGGAGTGTGACACCCTGTGTTTTATGGGCACCACCGTGGTGAGCGGCACGGCACAAGCGATGGTGATTGCCACAGGTGCCAACACCTGGTTTGGTCAACTGGCGGGGCGTGTTAGTGAGCAGGAAAGTGAGCCGAATGCCTTTCAGCAAGGGATCAGCCGCGTCAGTATGCTGCTGATTCGCTTTATGCTGGTGATGGCACCGGTGGTGCTGTTGATCAACGGTTACACCAAAGGCGACTGGTGGGAAGCGGCGCTGTTTGCGCTTTCGGTAGCGGTGGGTTTAACGCCGGAAATGTTGCCGATGATTGTCACCTCAACGCTGGCGCGTGGCGCAGTAAAGCTGTCGAAACAGAAGGTGATCGTCAAACATCTGGATGCCATTCAGAACTTTGGCGCTATGGATATTCTGTGCACCGATAAAACCGGCACCCTGACGCAGGATAAAATTGTGCTGGAGAATCATACCGATATCTCCGGTAAAACCAGCGAACGCGTGCTGCATAGCGCGTGGTTGAACAGTCATTACCAGACTGGACTTAAAAACCTGCTTGATACAGCGGTGCTCGAAGGTACGGATGAAGAGTCGGCGCGTTCGCTGGCCAGCCGTTGGCAGAAAATTGATGAGATTCCGTTTGATTTTGAGCGTCGCCGGATGTCGGTGGTAGTGGCAGAAAATACCGAACATCATCAGCTGGTGTGCAAAGGCGCATTGCAGGAGATCCTTAATGTGTGTTCACAGGTGCGCCACAATGACGAGATTGTGCCGCTCGATGACACTATGCTGCGTAAGATTAAGCGGGTTACTGATACGCTGAATCGTCAGGGGCTGCGCGTGGTTGCGGTGGCGACGAAATATCTGCCCGCGCGTGAAGGAGATTACCAGCGGGCGGATGAATCCGACCTGATCCTCGAAGGATATATCGCTTTTCTTGATCCACCAAAAGAGACAACGGCTCCGGCACTGAAGGCATTAAAAGCGAGTGGAATTACCGTGAAAATCCTCACTGGTGACAGTGAATTAGTGGCGGCGAAAGTGTGCCATGAAGTGGGGCTGGACGCGGGAGCGGTGGTAATTGGTAGTGATATTGAAACGCTATCTGACGACGAACTGGCAAATCTCGCGCAGCGTACCACGCTGTTTGCTCGCCTGACGCCGATGCATAAGGAACGCATCGTAACGTTGCTAAAGCGCGAAGGGCATGTGGTTGGCTTTATGGGCGATGGTATTAATGATGCGCCCGCCTTACGCGCTGCGGATATCGGCATTTCTGTGGACGGCGCGGTAGATATTGCCCGTGAAGCGGCTGATATCATCCTGCTGGAAAAAAGCCTGATGGTGCTGGAAGAGGGGGTTATTGAAGGGCGCCGGACTTTCTCTAACATGCTGAAATACATCAAAATGACGGCGAGTTCTAACTTCGGTAATGTGTTCAGCGTGCTGGTGGCGAGTGCTTTCTTGCCCTTCCTGCCGATGCTGCCGTTACACTTACTGATCCAGAACCTGCTGTACGATGTGTCACAGGTGGCGATCCCGTTTGATAACGTTGATGACGAGCAAATTCAAAAGCCGCAGCGTTGGAATCCGGCGGATCTGGGGCGTTTTATGATCTTCTTCGGACCGATCAGTTCGATCTTCGATATTCTGACGTTTTGTCTGATGTGGTGGGTATTCCATGCCAACACGCCGGAAACGCAAACACTGTTCCAGTCGGGCTGGTTCGTGGTGGGATTACTGTCGCAAACGCTGATTGTGCATATGATCCGTACCCGTCGTGTACCGTTTATTCAGAGTCGTGCATCGTGGCCGTTAATGATCATGACCGTAATCGTGATGATTGTCGGGATCGCGTTGCCGTTTTCGCCGCTGGCCAGTTATCTGCAATTGCAGGCGCTACCGTTAAGTTACTTCCCGTGGCTGATTGCGATTCTGGCAGGGTATATGACGTTAACGCAGTTGGTGAAAGGGTTCTATAGCCGTCGTTATGGTTGGCAGTAAAGAATAAGCTGGGCATGGTGGCCCGGATTCAGATTGCAGATAAAGTGAGCTTTGTTCATGCCGGATGCGGCGTAAACGCCTTATCCAGCCTACAAATTCAATAAATTGCAGGAATCACCCAGGCCTGATAAGCGTAGCGCATCAGGCGATTTTGCTTTTGTCATCAGACTTAATCCGGGCACGATAGCCCGGATTTCCATCAAGATTAGCGACGAACAGCGATCGCTTCGATCTCAATCTTCACGTCTTTCGGCAGACGGGCAACTTCAACGCAAGAACGTGCCGGGAAGGTGGCGTTGTGTTCGGTGAAGAAGGCTTCGTAAGTGGCATTTACGGTTGCGAAGTCGTTCAGATCTTTCACAAACACGGTGGTTTTAACGATGTCGCCCACTTTCAGGCCAGCGGCTTCGACGATCGCTTTTACGTTATCCAGCGACTGACGTGCCTGTGCAGCGACGTCTGCCGGTACTTCGCCCGTTTTCGGATTTACCGGGATCTGACCGGAGGTGATGATCATATTGCCCAGATCAACGCCCTGTACGTAAGGACCGATAGCTGCCGGTGCATTTTCCGTCGCGATAGTTTTGCTCATGATTTCTCCTTTATTACAGCGGTAAAAAGTCTGGCTCATTATAGGGAGCCAGACTTTTATTACCAACCGCAATTAATTGGCCAGCACCACATTATGGGAAAACTCTTTTTCACAGTATTTGCATTTGAGCGCGATGTCATTGGCGCGTTTTCGCACGGCAAAGCTGGAAGAAACCGGTTCGGCATGGCTGATACAGTTGCTGTTCGGGCAAACCAGCACATTGTCGATGCGCTCCGGCAGGCTGGGGCGCGATTTACCAACCACTTCATAGTTGTCGATACGATTTACCGTGGCTTGCGGTGCGTACAGCGCCAGTTGGTCTACCTGATCTTCACTCAAAAAGGTATTTTCGATCTTGATCAGATCCTTGCGCCCCATCTCGCCAGAAGGCAGGTTCAGACCGATGGTGATACGCTGATCCGTTTCGGTCAGCTTGAACAGACTCAATAGCTTAAAACCGATCTGGGCGGGGATATGGTCAATTACCGTGCCGCGTTTAATAGCTTCAACCTGCAATTTATTATCGTGTGTCATCTCAATTTCCCCTTACATTACCAGATCGCGATTCAGAACCAGTGCCAGTAACGCCTGGCGAGCGAAAATCCCATTGCCTGCCTGCTGGAAGTACCAGGCGTGCGGCGTTTTATCGACATCCGTCGCAATTTCATCAATACGCGGCAGCGGATGCAGCACTTTCATATTGGCTTTGGCGTTGTGAAGATCGCTGGCGCGCAGGACAAACTGCGCTTTTACGTTGGCGTATTCGGACGGGTCCAGGCGCTCTTTTTGCACGCGGGTCATATACAAAATGTCCACTTCCGCCATCACTTCTTCAATGGAACTATGCAGGCTCCAGGCGATACCTTTTTCATCAAGCATGTCCAGAATGTACTGCGGCATTGCCAGCGCATCCGGGGCGATGAAGTAGAAACGGTTGCCGTCGAATTTCGCCAGCGCCTGGGTCAGGGAGTGAACGGTGCGACCATATTTCAGGTCGCCGACCATTGCGACACGAAGATTGTCCAGACGTCCCTGGGTTTCCTGAATGGTGAACAGATCCAGCAAGGTTTGCGTCGGATGTTGGTTGGAACCATCACCGGCGTTCAGCACCGGCACATTGCCGGAAAACTCGGTTGCCAGGCGCGCCGCACCTTCCTGCGGATGGCGCATCACAATTGCATCGACGTAAGTGCTGATAACCGAGATGGTATCAGCCAGCGTTTCACCTTTTTTTCCCAGTGAGGTGTTTGCGCTGTCAGAGAATCCCACCACACTAGCGCCCAGGCGGTGCATCGAGGTTTCGAAAGAGAGGCGGGTGCGGGTTGATGCTTCGAAGAAGCAACTGGCAATCACTTTATGTTTCAACAACTCTGGTTGCGGGTTTGCTTTCAGTTTCGCCGCTGTCGCCAGCACCAGATTAAGGTCATCGCGACTAAGGTCATTTATGGAAATGATGTGTTTTTGATATAGCGGATTAGCCATGTTTATCTCCTGACGCCTGGGCAAAAAAAAGCCCCTCGATTGAGGGGCTGGGAATGGGTGATCAACGGGAAGAAAAACGGCAGGCCAGCGTCTTTTTTCAGACGCGGTAAGACAAAATGTCGAACACACTGAACCATACATCCTCCCGGCAAATTGTCCGGCATTATACTCAGCCAGAAAGTGGGATCAAGCGATTAATGCAAGAAACTTCCAAGGTAAACGATTGTTGTGAATTTATATGCTTCAAATTTGAATTTATAACGAAATGAATTTAGGGGGGAATGTGGGGGGAAAATATGCGCTGGCGCAATCAGGCGGCAAAAAATGCTGGTATGGCAGTAAGGAATTACGTATAACAAGAGAAATGAAACGATGTTTTAATTGAGGGAATGAAAAAATGATCATCGGAAATATTCATAATCTCCAGCAATGGTTGCCGGAAGAATTACGTCAGGCGATTGAGTATATTAAAGCGCACGTTACGGCAGAAACGCCAAAAGGTAAGCACGACATCGAAGGCAACCGTCTGTTTTATCTTATCTCTGAAGATATGACCGAGCCGTATGAAGCACGCCGCGCCGAGTACCATGCCCGCTATCTCGATATTCAGATTGTGCTAAAAGGGCAGGAAGGCATGACCTTCAGCACACAACCTGCGGGCACGCCGGATACCGATTGGTTAGCCGATAAAGACATCGCCTTTTTGCCAGAAGGTGTTGAGGAGAAAACAGTTATCCTCAATGAAGGCGACTTTGTCGTGTTCTATCCGGGTGAAGTACACAAGCCACTGTGCGCAGTGGGCGAGCCAGCCCAGGTTCGCAAAGCGGTTGTGAAAATGTTGATGGCGTAAGTGGATTATGCCGGAGGCGACGTTACGCCGCCTCCGGTACTGGCGTTATTGGGCGAGCGTCGCAACCATTACCGCTTTGATGGTATGCATGCGGTTTTCCGCCTGATCAAAAACAATACTGGCGGCAGATTCAAAGACCTCATCCGTCACTTCCATCCCACCGTGCAGGCCAAACTCTTCTGCCATCTTTTTACCTAGCGTCGTTTGGTCGTCATGAAACGCGGGCAGGCAGTGCAGGAATTTGACGTCTGGATTACCGGTTAACTGCATCATTTTGCTATTCACCTGATAATCACGCAGTAATGCAATACGTTCTGCCCATTTCTCTTTCGCTTCCCCCATCGATACCCACACATCGGTGTAAATAAAGTCGGCACCTTTAACGCCTGCTGCGATATCTTCTGTCAGCGTTATATTCCCGCCATTTTGCTGTGCCAGGGCGCGGCATTCCGTAACCAGCGAAGCTTCCGGCCAGCACGCTTGTGGCGCTACCAGGCGTAAATCCAGACCGGTCAACGCCGCAGCTTCCAGCATTGAGTTACCCATGTTGTTGCGTGCATCTCCGGCATAAACCAGCGTCATCTCATTGAACGCTTTACCTGGTAAATGCTCCTGCATGGTCAGCAAATCCGCCAGAAGCTGTGTAGGATGAAACTCATTAGTCAGGCCGTTCCATACCGGCACACCTGCATATTCCGCCAGCGTTACGACAATCTCCTGACCATAGCCGCGATACTGAATACCGTCATACATGCGACCAAGCACGCGGGCGGTATCTTTAACCGACTCTTTATGGCCAATCTGGCTGCCGCTGGGGCCGAGATAAGTGACGCGAGCACCCTGGTCATATGCGGCAACTTCGAAAGAGCATCGGGTACGGGTCGAGTCTTTTTCGAAGATGAGCGCGATATTTTTACCTGTGAGTCTGGCTTCTTCTTTGCCGTTTTTCTTATCGGCTTTCAGCTTCGCAGCTAACTGCAGCAGGCTGTTGAGTTCAGCTGGCGTGAAATCGAGTAATTTCAGGAAATGTTTATGATAAAACCCGGACATAGATCCCTCCTGTGGTTAACGCCGTAATGAATTAAAATTCAATTTATATGGATGATTATTCATTTGCAAGCCTAAAACATAAATCTTTGTCACAAAGGTGGAGGCAATGTCAGTGGTGTGTGACAATAAGAGTATCGGCAGGACATTAAGAGGAATGAGCCATGGCAAACCCGGAACAACTGGAAGAACAGCGTGAAGAAACGCGTTTGATTATTGAAGAATTACTGGAAGATGGCAGCGATCCGGACGCGCTGTACACCATCGAACATCACCTTTCCGCAGACGATCTGGAAACCCTGGAAAAAGCAGCGGTTGAAGCGTTTAAACTCGGTTACGAAGTGACCGATCCGGAAGAGTTGGAAGTGGAAGATGGCGATATCGTAATTTGCTGTGACATCCTCAGCGAATGCGCGTTGAATGCCGATCTGATCGACGCCCAGGTTGAGCAATTGATGAACTTGGCAGAGAAATTCGACGTTGAATACGACGGTTGGGGCACTTACTTTGAAGATCCTAACGGCGAAGATGGCGACGATGAAGATTATGTCGACGAAGACGATGACGGTGTTCGTCACTAATTAATTGATTAAAATGCCCGCTAGTACACACTAGCGGGCATTTTTTTAGAGTTTACGCAGCATCCGCACTTCACAATCGACATGGCCCGTGCAACCAAGTGCGTAATCGATATGTTGAAAACCTAAATGTTCATACAAACCAATCGCTTCTTTTAAAAAAGCGGTCGTTTCCAGATAGCAGCGTTTGAAGCCCATTTCTCGCGCCTGCTCCATCGCCATTAAGGCCAGTTTTTTCGCCAGTCCTTTACCGCGAATAGCAGGAAGAAAATACATCTTTTGCAGTTCGCAAATGTCCGATTCACTACCTGCTAATGGCGCAATCCCGCCGCCACCCACCACTTCGCCATTGTATTCAACTACCCAATACGCATGACTGGGCTGACTATACACTTGATACAATTCGTCGAGATTGGGATCGGCGACGGTGTAGCCTTTATCAGCGGTAAGACCGTATTCTGCGGATACCTGGCGGATGACGCTGGCGATGGCGGGATTATCGGCGGCAGTAAGTTTGCGCAAACGGAGCGCGGGAGAAGTGACAACATTCATAGCATAGCTCAATTTCAAATGTATGATTTATAGCTCACTTTAATACCACCCTCGCTTATGCGGTGCAAGAAGAAGATAAATCAGAAAATATTAAGCATATATCTCTTTGAGAAAGCGTATTCTAGGCGTACCAGTATTAATTTACTGGGATTATTATCTATATGAATAGAATTTATTTTAGGGATATGATTCATGAATGGTGTAAACGTCGGGAAAGATAACTCTCGTCACGCGTTTGTTTTTACAGGCAAAGGTGGTGAGTATTTTCTTATTTGTCTTGTGAATTTTTTACTGACAATTATTACTCTGGGAATATATGGGCCGTGGGCATTGGTGAAATGCCGTCGTTATATTTATCAACATGTGACACTCAATGGGCAACCATTTAGTTATAAGGGAACTGGTGGTGCCATTTTCGTTAGCATGTTCCTTATTATTGTCGTTTATCTTCTCAGTATTTCTTGTTTTTCAGGCCAGCACTTTGTTCTTGGTTTTCTCCTGTTTGCTCTCTTGAGCTGCGGTATTCCTTGCATGGCAGTGAAGAGTCTACAATATCAGGCGAACATGACCTCACTGAATGGCATTCGCTTTGGCTTTAACTGCTCGATGCTCCGTGCATGGTGGGTTATGTTAGGTCTGCCTGTTTTGTTGGCGTTAGCGTTTTGGTTCGCACTGTATCTTATTGCGCAATTGACGACATCGATAGGAGGATTATTCTTTAACTTAGTCGCGTTAAGTTTGCTTTCTGCCATCGGGCTGGGTGTCGTCAATGGTATAACCTACAGTAAATGGATGCCATTGCTGGGTAACAATGCAACTTTTGGCATTCATAAGTTTTCTGTTCAGGTAAACGTAAAAGAATGCATTAAAGGTTGTATGCTCGCAATATTAACCATGGTTCCTTTCATCATTGTGATTGGTATTATGATTGCGCCAGTATTTCAGCAGGTAATGATGATGACCATGTTGGGTAGGTCTGATGCTGGTGGTGAGCTTGTATTGCAATATTACCCACAGATTATGGCTTCTTATTTCCTTTATTTTGTTGCGATTTTTGTTTTTGCCAGTTATCTCTATGTCACGTTACGTAGTTTGTTTCTGAATAACCTGACACTGGCAAATGGAACAATTCGTTTTCATTCGTCCGTTACCACGTTCGGTGTGCTTTTACGCATGTTTGCGGTATTAATGGGTTCTTCAATTACCTGTGGACTGGCTTATCCTTGGCTGAAAATGTGGATGATTAGCTGGATTGCCAATAATACCCATGTGCAGGGTGACCTTGATTCACTGGCGTTAGCGAATGATGAAAAACCGCAGGATAGCGGTCCGTTAATGTGGATATCTCGCGGTATTATGCCGTATGTTCCGTTTATCTAAATAAAAAGGCCGGAGCATTCTCCGGCCTTCGTTTTCACTGTGCGTATTACAGCGCGGCAATAACCGCCTGTTGTTCAATCAGCTTCGCTTTCGCTTCCGCATAACCTTCCAGCTTCTCACGCTCTTTCGCGATGACCGCTTCCGGTGCACGTGCGACAAAGCCTTCGTTCGCCAGCTTGTTCTCGATACGGCTGATTTCACCTTCGATCTTCGCCACTTCTTTTGCCAGACGCGCCAGCTCATCTTCTTTGTTGATGAGTCCAGCCATCGGGATCAGCAGCTCAGCGCCGTCGACGATCTTAGTAACGGAAACCGGACCTTTGTCATCGGCAGGCAGCACGGTGATGCTTTCCAGACGTGCCAGCGTTTGCAGGAAGCCACGGTTTTCATTTACGCGACGTTCTGCATCCGCGCTGCAACCACGCAGCAGCAGCTCCAGCGGTTTGCCCGGAGCAATGTTCATTTCTGCACGGATGTTACGTACCGCAACGATCGCCTGTTTCAGCCACTCGGTGTCGGCCAGCGCCGCTTCATCAACCTGAGATGCATCGTACTGCGGGAACGGCTGCAGCATGATGGTGTCAGCGGTGATGCCGCAAAGCACTTTCACACGCTGCCAGATAGTTTCGGTGATGAACGGAATGATCGGATGCGCGAGGCGCAGCAGACCTTCCAGTACCGTAACCAGCGTGTGGCGAGTACCGCGCAATTCGGCCTCAGTTCCACCGTTCATTACCGGCTTGGTCAGCTCCAGATACCAGTCACAGAACTGGTTCCAGGTGAATTCATACAGAATGCCTGCGGCGATATCGAAGCGGAAACTATCCAGTGCTTCGCGGTACGCTTTGATGGTTTGGTTGAACTCCGCCAGAATCCAGCGATCCGCCAGCGACAGCGTCATTTCGCCACCGTTGAAGCCGCAATCCTGACCTTCTGTGTTCATCAGCACAAAGCGGCTGGCGTTCCACAGTTTGTTACAGAAGTTACGGTAACCTTCCAGACGCTTCATATCCCAGTTGATGTCACGACCGGTAGAAGCCAGCGCCGCCAGGGTGAAGCGCAGCGCGTCAGTACCGTGCGGCTCAATGCCGTTCGGGAACTGCTTCTCGGTGCGCTTACGGATTTTGTCCGCCAGCTGCGGCTGCATCATATTACCGGTACGTTTTTCCAGCAGTTCTGGCAGCGAAATACCGTCGACCATATCCAGCGGGTCAATCACGTTACCCTTGGATTTAGACATCTTCTGGCCTTCGTCGTCACGAATCAGACCGGTCATGTAAACAGTGTGGAACGGCACCTGCGGTTTGCCATTTTCATCTTTGATGAAGTGCATGGTCATCATGATCATGCGGGCAATCCAGAAGAAGATGATGTCGAAGCCAGAAACCATCACGCTGGTCGGGTGGAACTGACGCAGGGCGTCGGTGTTTTCCGGCCAGCCGAGCGTAGAGAAAGTCCACAGCGCGGAAGAGAACCAGGTGTCGAGAACGTCTTCGTCCTGACGCAGGGCAACGTCGGCACCGAGGTTATTTTCTTTACGCACTTCGTCTTCGTTGCGGCCAACATAAACGTTACCCGCTTCGTCATACCATGCCGGGATACGGTGACCCCACCACAGTTGACGAGAGATACACCAGTCCTGAATATCGCGCATCCAGGAGAAGTACATGTTTTCGTACTGCTTCGGTACGAACTGAATATCGCCGTTCTCAACCGCTTCAACTGCCGGTTTCGCCAGTACATCGGCACGCACGTACCACTGGTCAGTCAGCATCGGTTCGATAACCACGCCGCCACGGTCGCCGTAAGGAACGGTCAAATCGTGCGGTTTAATTTCTTCCAGCAGGCCGAGCGCGTCAACCGCAGCAACGACTGCTTTACGCGCAGCAAAACGCTCGAGTTTCTGGAACTCTGCCGGGATTTCGCTGGAATAAACGTCGGATTCGTTGCCTTTGGTATCGAACACCTGGGCGCTTTCACGGATATCACCGTCAAAGGTCAGGATGTTGATCATCGGCAGGGCGTGACGTTTACCCACTTCATAGTCGTTAAAGTCGTGCGCCGGAGTGATCTTCACGCAGCCGGTGCCTTTTTCCATGTCGGCGTGTTCGTCACCAACGATCGGGATACGACGGTTAACCAGCGGCAGAATGACAAATTTGCCAATCAGATCTTTGTAACGCGGATCTTCCGGGTTAACAGCCACGCCGGTGTCGCCCAGCAGGGTTTCCGGACGGGTAGTCGCAACGACCAGATAATCTTTGCCATCAGCAGTTTTCGCGCCGTCAGCCAGCGGATAGCGGATATGCCACATCGAACCTTTCGATTCGCGGTTTTCCACTTCCAGGTCAGAGATAGCGGTGCGCAGTTTCGGATCCCAGTTTACCAGGCGCTTACCACGGTAAATCAGATCTTCTTTATACAGACGAACGAAAACTTCTTTCACCGCATTGGACAGGCCTTCGTCCATGGTGAAGCGTTCACGCTCCCAGTCGACGGAGTTGCCGAGACGGCGCATCTGACGGGTAATCGTACCGCCGGATTCCGCTTTCCATTCCCAAATTTTGTCGATGAAAGCTTCGCGGCCGTAGTCGTGACGGGTTTTACCTTCTTCTGCGGCAATCTTGCGCTCAACGACCATCTGGGTAGCGATCCCTGCGTGGTCAGTACCGACCTGCCACAGGGTATTTTTACCCTGCATACGCTGATAGCGGATCATGGTATCCATGATGGTTTGCTGGAAGGCGTGACCCATATGCAAACTGCCGGTGACGTTCGGCGGCGGGATCATGATGCAGAAACTTTCCTGGCTTTCATCGCCATTAGGCTTAAAGTAGCCCTGCTTTTCCCAGTGCTCGTAAAGCGGCTGTTCGATATCTTGTGGGTTATATGTCTTTTCCATTATTTCCAGGTTGCCGTATTCAGGTTGAAACCAGCCACGCGGTAGGCTTTATAGCGTTCGCGCGCCAGTTGTTTCAGAGAATCTTCATAAGGAACGAAGTCTACCACTTCTGTGAAAGCGGTGGCAAAATCTGCAAAGCTTGTTCGCAGACTAATCAATATATCGCGCGGGCTGCTGCTACGTTTTTGCGGCCAGGCGATCTCCACCGGCGCGCCGCCGCGCGGTCCTTCTCCCGCTAAATTGTGCGGAACAAAACTTTCTGCCGGACGCGCCCACAGGGCTTCATCCAGCCGGTAAGCCTGTTTTTCATCTTCACAGGCGATGAGCACGCGCTTACCGCTGCGCCAACGTTCTGCGGCAATTTCACACACCAGTTGCTCAACGGCGCTTAAGCCATCGACGGTGGTGTCATTGTCCAGAAGGTAGAACGTTGCGTTTTTCATATATGGGGCTTCTTGTGGTGGATTTAAATATTGCTGCATTCCTCACCCTGAAAGATGAGCAATGAATTTCTATTGCGCTCGATCGGTTCCCTCTCCCTTAGGGAGAGGGTTAGGGTGAGGGTAAAACGCAAACTTACTCTTCGCCGTTAAACCCGGCGCGGTTTAACAGGAACTGTGCCAGCAACGCTACCGGACGACCGGTTGCGCCTTTTGCTTTACCAGAACGCCAGGCGGTTCCCGCGATATCCAGGTGCGCCCAGTTGTACTTACGGGTAAAGCGCGACAGGAAGCAACCTGCGGTAATCGCCCCGCCAGGACGTCCGCCAATGTTCGCCATATCGGCAAAATTGGATTCCAGTTGTTCCTGGTACTCGTCACCCAGCGGTAAACGCCATGCGCGGTCGCCAGACTGCTCAGACGCGGCAATCAGCTCATGGGCCAGCGGATTATGGTTCGCCATCAGGCCGGTGATGTGATGACCCAGCGCGATCACGCAGGCACCGGTCAGCGTCGCCACATCAATTACCGCTTCCGGCTCAAAACGTTCAACATAAGTTAATACATCGCACAGCACCAGACGGCCTTCGGCGTCGGTGTTCAGCACTTCTACGGTTTGACCGGACATAGTGGTTAACACATCGCCCGGACGATAGGCACGACCGCCAGGCATGTTTTCGCAGCCTGCCAGTACGCCGATAACGTTAATCGGCAGTTGCAGCTCTGCAACCATGCGCATCACGCCGTAAACCGCCGCCGCGCCGCACATATCGTACTTCATCTCATCCATGCCTTCTGAAGGCTTGATGGATATACCGCCGGAGTCGAAGGTTAAACCTTTACCCACCAGCACAATCGGGCGCGCATCTTCCGACGCGTTGCCTTTGTACTCAATCACCGACATCAGCGATTCGTTTTGCGAACCCTGACCCACCGCCAGATAGGAGTGCATCCCCAGCTCTTTCATTTGCTGTTCGCCGATAACGCGGGTAATGACATTCTTGCTGTAGCTGTCAGCCAGCTGGCGCGCCTGAGAGGCGAGGTAAGCGGCGTTACAGATATTCGGCGGCATATTGCCGAGATCTTTCGCGGCTTTGATCCCGGCGGCAATCGCCAGACCGTGCTGGATCGCGCGCTCACCGCTGGTCAGCTCACGGCGGGTCGGCACGTTGAACACCATTTTACGCAGCGGACGACGCGGCTCGCTCTTATTCGTTTTAAGCTGGTCAAAGCTGTAGAGCGTCTCTTTTGCTGTCTCGACAGCCTGACGCACTTTCCAGTAATTATTGCGACCTTTAACGTGCAGTTCAGTCAGGAAACAGACCGCTTCCATTGAGCCAGTATCATTCAGCGTATTAATGGTTTTCTGAATAACCTGCTTGTACTGACGCTCATCCAGCTCACGTTCTTTGCCGCAACCAATAAGGAGGATGCGCTCGGAGAGCACATTCGGAACATGGTGCAGCAACAGTGTCTGCCCCGGTTTTCCTTCCAGTTCGCCCCGACGTAGCAGGGCGCTGATGTACCCATCGCTGATTTTATCGAGCTGTTCTGCAATCGGAGAAAGGCGACGTGGTTCGAAGACGCCCACGACGATGCAGGCACTCCGCTGTTTCTCCGGGCTACCGCTTTTTACACTAAACTCCATGCACTACGCTCCTGAATCTTAAAGACAACGGCGGTGGCTACAGATAGAATTGCAAGCTTTCGTAACTCATGTCCGCTGTTGCGATGACTTCGTGTTAATCTTAACGTTATTACGGCATTGGCACGTCAGAACAAAATCTGAGAGGTGAATCCGTTGAGTATAATTATCTTAGCGACGATTTCGACGACTCAAGAGAATAAATGACGTTTAAGCCATGAAACAAGCTAAAATCCTGCAAAAGACGAGTTTTTACGGGCGTATTTAAAGTGATAATCATAAGATATCTGGTTCGGGAGACGCTCAAAAGCCAGCTGGCGATACTCTTCATCTTGCTTTTGATCTTCTTCTGTCAAAAGTTAGTGAGGATCCTCGGCGCAGCGGTTGACGGCGACATTCCGGCGAACCTGGTGCTCTCCCTTCTCGGGTTGGGCGTGCCGGAAATGGCGCAGCTTATCCTGCCATTAAGCCTGTTCCTCGGGCTGCTGATGACGTTGGGTAAACTGTATACCGAAAGTGAAATTACGGTAATGCATGCCTGCGGCCTGAGCAAAGCGGTTCTGGTGAAAGCGGCAATGGTTCTCGCGGTGTTCACGGCGATTGTCGCGGCGGTTAACGTCATGTGGGCGGGGCCGTGGTCATCGCGTCATCAGGATGAGGTGCTGGCAGAAGCGAAAGCTAACCCAGGCATGGCGGCGCTGGCGCAAGGGCAATTCCAGCAAGCGACCAATGGCAGCTCGGTGCTGTTCATCGAAAGCGTTGACGGCAGCGACTTCAAAGATGTGTTCCTCGCGCAAATCCGACCAAAAGGTAATGCACGTCCTTCCGTGGTAGTGGCCGATTCCGGACATTTAACTCAGTTGCGGGATGGCTCTCAGGTGGTGACTCTCAATCAGGGAACGCGTTTCGAAGGCACTGCACTGTTACGTGATTTCCGCATCACTGACTTCCAGGATTATCAGGCGATCATTGGTCACCAGGCGGTGGCGCTCGACCCGAACGATACCGACCAGATGGACATGCGTACATTGTGGAACACCGACACCGATCGCGCCCGTGCGGAGCTAAACTGGCGTATCACGCTGGTATTCACCGTGTTTATGATGGCGTTGATGGTCGTACCGCTGAGTGTGGTTAACCCGCGTCAGGGGCGTGTACTGTCGATGCTGCCTGCCATGCTGCTATATCTGCTTTTCTTCCTGATCCAGACCTCCCTGAAATCGAACGGCGGCAAAGGTAAGCTGGATCCGACGCTGTGGATGTGGACCGTTAACCTGATTTATCTGGCTTTGGCGATTGTTCTCAACCTTTGGGATACGGTGCCGGTTCGCCGCCTGCGCGCCAGTTTTTCGCGTAAAGGAGCGGTGTGATGCAACCTTTTGGCGTACTTGACCGCTATATCGGTAAAACTATTTTCACCACCATCATGATGACGCTGTTCATGCTGGTGTCACTCTCCGGCATTATCAAATTTGTCGATCAGCTGAAAAAAGCCGGGCAGGGGAGTTACGACGCGTTAGGCGCAGGAATGTATACCCTGCTGAGCGTGCCGAAAGATGTGCAAATCTTCTTCCCGATGGCGGCTCTGCTGGGTGCGTTGCTTGGTCTTGGGATGTTGGCGCAACGCAGCGAACTGGTGGTGATGCAGGCTTCTGGTTTTACCCGTATGCAGGTAGCGTTGTCGGTAATGAAAACCGCCATTCCGCTGGTATTGCTGACGATGGCGATCGGAGAATGGGTCGCGCCGCAGGGCGAGCAGATGGCACGTAACTACCGTGCGCAGGCGATGTACGGCGGCTCGTTGCTCTCTACCCAGCAAGGCTTATGGGCGAAAGATGGCAACAACTTTGTTTACATTGAGCGGGTTAAAGGTGACGAAGAGTTAGGGGGTATTAGTATTTATGCCTTTAACGAAAATCGTCGTCTGCAATCTGTGCGCTATGCCGCTTCCGCGAAGTTTGATCCTGAACATAAAGTCTGGCGTCTGTCGCAGGTTGATGAATCTGACCTGACCAATCCAAAACAAATCACCGGTTCTCAGACCGTGAGCGGCACCTGGAAAACCAACCTCACGCCAGACAAACTGGGCGTGGTGGCGCTGGATCCGGATGCACTCTCCATCAGCGGTTTGCACAACTATGTGAAGTATCTGAAGTCGAGCGGTCAGGACGCCGGACGTTATCAGCTCAACATGTGGAGCAAAATCTTCCAGCCGCTATCCGTGGCGGTGATGATGCTGATGGCACTGTCGTTCATCTTCGGTCCACTGCGTAGCGTGCCGATGGGCGTGCGCGTGGTTACCGGTATCAGCTTCGGTTTTGTGTTCTATGTACTGGATCAGATCTTCGGCCCGCTGACGTTGGTTTACGGCATCCCGCCGATCATCGGCGCACTGTTGCCAAGTGCAAGTTTCTTCTTAATCAGCCTGTGGCTGTTAATGAGAAAATCGTAACCAGATGAGTGAAGAAAGGGAGCGAAAGCTCCCTTTTACATTGTTGGCAAAGTGCGCTTTGTTCATGCCGGATGCGGCGTGAATGCCTTGTTCGGCCTACAAAATCATGCAAATTCAATATATTGCAGTGGCGTAGGCCTGATAAGACGCGATAGTGTCGCATCAGGCAAAGACAAATCGCACCAGACTTACCTTTTTCTCCCCCCAAGCAAGCTCCCCAGCACACCGCGTATAATCTGGTTCGTGACCTGGCGGGCGGCACTTTTCGCCATAGTCTGTACTACGCCATCTTTCTTTCCGCCACGCGGTCCGGTAGTGCCAAACAAAATGTCCTTTAACCCACCGAGAATACCGTCATCCACAGCCATCTCTTTTCCTTTGGCTGGTGGATTATTTTGCTGTTCGGTACTGGTTTGCACACCTTTTTGCAGCATCTCATAGGCAGATTCCCGATCCACGTCATCTTCATACTTGCCATACACCGGGGAGTGATTAATCAGGCCGTTACGCTCATCTTCTGTCACCGGTCCCATCCGTGAACAAGGTGCAATCACCATTGCACGCTCCACCACAGAAGGACTACCTTTCGCATCAAGAAATGAGATCAACGCTTCGCCGGTTCCCAGCTCCTGGATCGCCTTTTCTGTATCAAACGCTGGATTGGGTCGCATGGTTTGCGCTGCCGTCTTCACCGCTTTCTGGTCTTTCGGCGTAAAGGCGCGCAGAGCGTGTTGAACGCGATTCCCCAACTGCCCAAGCACGTTGTCGGGTATATCCGAAGGGTTTTGCGAGACAAACCAGACGCCCACGCCTTTCGAGCGGATAAGCCGTATGACCTGCTCAATTTTATCCAGCAGCACTTGCGGTGCATCGTTAAACAGCAGATGCGCCTCGTCGAAGAAAAAGACGAGTTTCGGTTTATCCAGATCCCCCGCTTCCGGCAGTTGCTCATACAATTCAGAAAGCATCCACAGCAGACTGGCAGCGTACAGTTTTGGCATCTGGTAGAGCTTTTCGGCGCTAAGGATATTGATAACGCCTTTGCCGTTAGCATCGGTACGCATCCAGTCTTTGATATCCAGCATTGGCTCACCAAAGAAATGCGTCGCTCCTTGCTGCTCCAGCGACAGTAATCCGCGTTGGATTGCACCAACAGATGCGTTACTGATATTGCCATACTGATTCTGGAATGATTTGGCGTTATCTCCGATGTACTGGGTAATAGCCCGAAGATCTTTAAAGTCGAGCAACAACAGTCCCTGATCGTCAGCAATGCGGAAGATGATATCCAGCACGCCAGTTTGCACGTCGTTAAGATTTAACAGTCGTGCAAGCAACAGCGGCCCCAGATCGGAGACCGTTGCCCTTACTGGATGGCCTTTCTCACCAAAAATATCCCACACCACCGCTGGATTCGAATGCGGTTGCCAGTCGTTGACACCGATACTTTTTAACCGAGCGAGCAGTTTTTCCGAGGTCGTACCTTCCTGTGCAACCCCGGTCAAATCGCCTTTCACATCGGCCATAAACACAGGTACACCGATTTCTGACAGTGATTCCGCTAGTTTTTGCAGCGTGACAGTTTTACCCGTCCCCGTTGCGCCAGTAATCAGCCCGTGACGGTTAGCCATAGCGGGTAATAAAAACAGTTCCGTGTCAGGCGTGCGTGCAATTAAAAGTGGTTCGCTCATGAGATTTCCTCCAGTTCCCTGCCTGGAGTATAGGCACGGTTGAAAAGTTTTCACCACTAAATTCAGCCGATTGCGAGATGTCTTAAAGGCCGGGCAGAATCGACCTGGTAAAGGGATCAGAAGACAGCTTTCAGAACCACGCGGTAGCGCGCCTTACCGTCACGTACATGCTGGATGGCATCGTTAATTTTCGACATCGGGAACAGTTCGGTTGTTGGTGCGACTTTGCTGTGGGAAGTGTAGACCATGGTCGGGTGGGGTTCCTGGAGTGTGATAGAGGTTACACATCGTGGAAGACAATGCTGAAATTTTCAGCACTTAGCGAGGCAGGCGTAAGCTGGCGCTTGCATGGTGACGCGTGACAGGTATAATCCACAACGTTTTCCGCATACCTCTTCAGTGCCGAAGTGGCGAAATCGGTAGACGCAGTTGATTCAAAATCAACCGTAGAAATACGTGCCGGTTCGAGTCCGGCCTTCGGCACCATACCGTATGCAATAACATGTTTTTCAACGAGTTGTGGTGAAAACCCTGTCTATTGCTACTAATCTTTTCCCGTAATCTATTACCTTGGACTGCCGCTATGGTTGATGATGGTAATGGGAGATCTTAACTGTAACGGCCTCTAGTTGTACTGCTCGAACAGGTATTAAAAACTCGAAGCTGATGACGATACCACGTCTATAAATCCTTCCAAAGCAGACTAACTAAGCATTCAAGCCCGATGTGCTGTCTTCCTGTATCTGATTTTGAGATCTGAATGGCGGCGTAAACAAGTCTATGGTGGTGTGTATCTGTAAACGATATGCAGGCTCTGCCAGCATTTCAGCCATGCCCCTGCAAAGGTACACAGTTATCCTGATAATGTTCCGGAGTTATCGGGGGAGGCTTTGGGTGTTTTGCCCTGACACTCATTACGCAGTTGTTTGACCCACCTTGTAATCGTGGAAAGGCCGACATCCATAGCTTTGAAGGTATCTGCCACTGTGTAGTTCTGGTCAACAACCAGTTGAGTGGATTCGCGTTTGGATTCTGGACTAAAACTTCTTCTTTTCATTGGTGCACCTGTGTTGTTATGAGGTGGGCTTATCACTTCTGTTCAGGTGGCCAAATTCAGTAAACCACGACATAAGTTGTGAGAGAGTAAAACTTTTGCTGTAACTTTCAAAGTCAGAAAATTATACTACATCCAAACACTTAATGGATGTCGGGAGAATACAATGTCAAAAGAGACGTCTTTTGTTAAGAATGCTGAGGAACTTGCAAAGCAAAAAATGGATGCTATTAACCCTGAACTTTCTTCAAAATTTAAATTTTTAATAAAATTCCTGTCTCAGTTTCCTGAAGCTTGCTCTAAACCTCGTTCAAAAAAAATGCAGAATAAAGTTGGTCAAGAGGAACATATTGAATATTTAGCTCGTAGTTTTCATGAGAGTCGATTGCCAAGAAAACCCACGCCACCTACAACGGTTCCTGATGAGGTGGTTAGCATAGTTCTTAATATAAGTTTTAATATACAGCCTGAAAATCTTGAGAGAATAAAAGAAGAACATAGATTGTCGATGGCTGCTGAGAATATTGTAGGTGATTTGCTTGAAAGGTATCTTGCTGAAAAACTAGAACCTTCTGGATGGATATGGTGTTCAGGCACAAGTGTTAAAGCAGTTGATTTTATTCACTATGATGAAAAAAACAATGAATGGAACCTGCTCCAAGTTAAAAATAGAGATAATACCGAAAACTCATCGAGTAGTAAGATTAGAGATAATACAACAATAAAAAAATGGTTTAGAACTTACTCACAGCGTGATGCTACTAATTGGGAAAATTTTCCAGATGAAGTATCATCTAAGAATTTAAATGAAGAAGACTTCAGAGCTTTTGTTAAAAATTATTTGGTAAAAATAATATAAAGAGGAGGAAAACACTTCATTTTTATCATAATAATTATTCTGGAATAAATCTAACGCATCCAACATAGAGTAAGAATAAAAGGGTAGGCCATGAAACCTACCCTGTAGAGACTGTGATTAAAATTGTGTAATTGCCTGATTTTGATATGTTCACTCCAGTAACGGAGACAGGCAATTATGGACGAAAAGAAACTCAAAGCCCTTGTGGCTGAACTGGCTAAAGGCCTTAAAACCGAAGCAGATCTCAATGCTTTTTCCCGCATGTTGACGAAGCGTACCGTCGAAACGGCGCTCAATGCGGAGCTGACTGACCACCTCGGGTATGAGAAAAATGTGCCCAAAACAGGCTCAAACACCCGCAATGGCTACTCGTCAAAACGGTGTTATGCGATGACGGCGAGATCGAACTGAACACGTCGCGTGACCGTGAAAACACCTTCGAACCGCAGTTGATTAAGAAGCACCAGACGCGCATTACGCAGATGGACAGCCAGATTTTATCCCTCTACGCCAAAGATATGACTACCCGCGAAATTGTCGCCACCTTCAAAGAGATGTACGACGCAGATGTGTCACCCACGCTGATATGTAAAGTCACTGATGCGGTCAAAGAGCAGGTTGCAGAATGGCAAAATCGACCTCTGGATGCACTGTATCCCATTGTTTACCTTGACTGTATCGTGGTGAAAGTTCGTCAAGGTGGCACCGTAATTAACAAAGCGGTGTTCCTTGCACTCGGTATTAATACTGGAGGCCAGAAAGAGTTGCTGGGCATGTGGCTGGCCGAGAACGAAGGGGCGAAGTTCTGGCTGGGTATGCTGACAGAGCTTAAGAATCGGGGGCTTCAGGATATCCTTATTGCCTGCGTGGACGGTCTGAAAGGCTTCCCGGATGCGATAAACAGCGTGTATCCGCAGACGCACATCCAGTTGTGCATCATTCATATGGTGCGCAACAGCCTGAAATACGTATCGTGGAAGGACTACAAAGCCGTCACCGGCGGGTTAAAAACGGTGTATCAGGCGCCAACAGAAGAGGCGGCGCTAGTGGCACTGGAGCAGTTCTCGGATGTCTGGGACGATAAATACCCGCAAATCAGCAAAAGCTGGCGTGCGCACTGGGAAAATCTCAACACGTTCTTCGGCTATTCGCCCGATATCCGCAAGGCCATCTACACCACGAACGCTATCGAATCGCTGAACAGCGTGATCCGTGCGGCCATTAAGAAGCGTAAAGTGTTCCCGACTGACGACTCGCTGCGGAAGGTCATTTCTCTGGCGATCAAGGATGCATCAAAAAAATGGAATATGCCAATCCAGAGCTGGCGGCTGGCGATGAGTCGCTTTATTATCGAGTTCGGTGACCGCCTGAGCGATCACCTTTAATATGGCAGCAATTACACAGAATTATTTACAGGGTCTATCTTTTATTTATCTTATCTAAAAGATGTACCACAGATTTGCCAACAGCAAATGACAGATTAACAGGAACAGCGTTTCCTATTTGCTTATATTTCGCTGACATTGGGCCTTCAAATACCCATTCATCGGGGAAGGTCTGTATTCTTGCATACTCACGCACAGTTAATGGTCTTGTTTCTTCTGGGTGGCAACGCTCTGTTTGTTTCTGTGCTGGGGCGCATGTTAATGTTAGGCTTGGTTCATCCCATGACAAGCGACGAGCCATACCAGTTTTGCCCCCACCTAAGTAAAAACTCTTGAGCATGTATTCTTTTTGAATATCTTCAGGAAGATCTCTCCAGTAGCCACCGGGAGGAACCATACTTAGGATCTCTGCTTTTCTTTTGGGATATTTTTGTCCTTCAGATTCTGGCACGTCGCTATCGTACAGCTCTCCCTTTTTTAATGCATCTTTAAGGGTTAATATTTTATTGTAAGAAGAAGGCCACTCATAATCGATGCCATCAGCAAGATCATTTCTTACAGCTACAATGATCAAACGCTCGCGTTTTTGCGGTACTTTGTAGAAAATAGCCTTAAGCACTCTTGGCTCAAATAAAGTGTAGCCCAAGTCTGTGATAATATTTTTTATTGTTTCTAAAGTTCGTCCATCATCATGATTTAGCAACCCTCGAACATTCTCTGCTAAAAGAACTTTCGGATTGATTTCTTTAGCGGCTCGGGCGAATTCAAAGAAAAGGGTGCCCCGTGTATCTTCAAAACCAAGTTTTTTGCCTGCATAAGAGAATGCCTGGCAAGGAAAGCCACCAGCCAGCACATCAACGGTATTCCTATAAGGGGTGAAGTCTACTTGGCTCACATCACCTTCAACCACATTCCATTCAGGCCTATTTTTTCGTAACGTCTTACAAGCATGGGAGTCAATTTCATTTAGTAAAACAGATTTTAAACCGGCTTTTTCTAAACCTAAAGCCATCCCCCCTGCGCCAGCAAATAACTCTAATACAGTATAAACATTATTGCTTATTTTAGTCTCATCAGGCCACTGGCTTTTAAATAAAAACTGAGCTTGTTCAAAATTTTTAAGTTGCTCTTTTTTATAAAATCGATAGTTGTTTTCGTCATTTCTTTGAGAAACTAATTTTCCAGCAGTATCCCAACGCCTTAAAGTTTCTTTTGAAACGCCCAAAATGTCTGCAACTTCTGAAAGTGAAAACTCTTCCTTTAACATATTTAGTAACCATGCCAACATTAGTCATGGTTACTACTGTATGGGTTTACATGTGCTTTGTCAAACATTGATCATGGTTATCAGCCGTAAGCGAGCCCAAAATACTTAATAAAACTATCTTTATCAGGGATGGAAAAACCTTGCTGCCCAAGACGTTCGCTCAAAATATACTCAATTGCGTGAGGGAGAGCACTATGGAGTTCTTGCAGAGCATCTGGTCTGCCAGTGACAAGCTCATAGAAACTCGCACCATCAATGATTCGAATGTTAGGGTTCGAAGGACACAGAGTACCACTACCTTTATTGGAAGGGGTAAAGGGGCTGTTATATCTGATAGGTTTACGAGGGATTATATTAACAAAGTACGCACAGTAATCCTTAAATCGGCTATGTTTCGGTGATACC
Organism: Escherichia sp. MOD1-EC6819; assembly: GCF_002965765.1. Lineage (NCBI taxonomy): Bacteria > Pseudomonadati > Pseudomonadota > Gammaproteobacteria > Enterobacterales > Enterobacteriaceae > Escherichia > Escherichia sp. MOD1-EC6819. The sequence goes on from NZ_PTRG01000001.1 coordinate 273,970, forward strand.
AACTCATCTAAGCCTTTATATTTATCTGCTAAATCCCCGCCAGTAACCGTTGAGTATTTATTTTTCACCTCAGCGATGATTCTTCTTTCTTCGTTGAGAAGATCAACGATGCCACCAATCCCCATATCCCTCCATCCTTCAACATGGCCGAGAATTTTTTGGTGAAACGTACCAACATGATTTTGAATGGTTTTCTGCTGTTGTCGTGCAAGTTCGGAGTTTCGCCACTCTTCATGGGATGAGAACCCCGGAGCTTCAAAAAGTGCACCAAAAGGGTCAATCACATTGCTGGTAAAAGTCTTCTCAGCGGCGTCTTTTTTCTTTTTAGCTTTCGTTAATAAGGTTTCAACTTCGTTAAAAAGATCTTCATCACTGATATATTCAAGTAATGACATAGTTGTCTCTCCATCATTCTTTATAATTCAATAAGTTTTTCGCGTAATAACCTTTGGGGACTATTGCGGTTGCGGCTAATTACACGACAGCTCTCAAAAACGACACTGGAGCAAGTTTTCTAATCATAACGATTACAGACATAGATGAAAACGATCAATAAGCACTTAAAGGGCGTATGTTTGTTGTGGCGGGATTTGAATGGCTTGTGCTGAGGATTCGAGCAATATGTTACAGTGATAGAGGATTTTAACACCTAAATTTTAAGATAAATAATTAATTCTATATATCGCGATACACCAATAGTCGTTACCACCTTCATCTTATCATCAAGAAAGACATAGACCTTCGTCTGCTCTCCCGGTGTGAAGACGTTATAGCTAACCTTACTGCTTTTTGTTCCGAGAGCATGACTGCGCTGAGGATTGTCTGAAGTGGTTTATCATGATAGCGATGGTGTGCCAGATCCCATCTCTGCGCTTAGTTCTGGATGGTTTGGGGTTGTAAGTAGATCCGTTTTAGTTCCCCACCAAATAATGGTGCTGTCGATATTCCTCTGGTGTCATATTGTTCAGTGATTCATGTGGGCGTTCACAGTTATATTCTGATAACCATTTCTCCGTGATTTCCCGTACTTCATTCAGCGTTCTGCATCGGCTTATCCACTAGATAAACTCCAGTGTTACTGCATGTTTCTCTGCTCATCCCCATGAGCAGATATTTGATGACGAGTTATTTATCCTTCCCTATGACCCGAAGGGCAGCAGGCATATCATTTTCCATTGACTGGTTCGGGTGGATAAGATGAATGACATCGTGTCAAAGCACTCTCTGACGGCGTTGCCAGTAAAATGAGATGTGATGTTTTTATAAGCGGTGAGGAAAAGAGTTTTTCAAAGGCTATGAACTCCGCAATGTTGACATCTACTTCGCTGCTCACTGGCACACATTGTTAATGCAAATCATGACATCTTTGCTTATTTGACTGTCAGCAAAGATTTTACAGAGGAAATCCAGATAACCCCGCCCTTGATGGGCAGGGTTAACGTCGAATTACTGGCCTTTGTTTTCCAGATTCTCAACCTGCGGTACGCCGGAAGCGGCAGAAGATGAGAGCAGACCCGTTTTGGCATAACCGAAAAGTTTCTCGCGAGTATCGGTGATATCCAGGTTACGCATGGTCAGTTGACCGATACGATCATCTGGCGAGAACGCCGAGTCACCTTTTTCCATCGTCAGACGTTCTGGTTTGTAAGTCAGGTTGTCAGAGACGGTATTGAGGATGGAGTAATCATTCCCGCGACGCAGCTCCAGAGTAACTTCACCTGTAATCTGGCTGGCAACCCAGCGTTGCAGAGAGTCACGTAGCATCAATGCCTGGGAATCGAACCAACGTCCCTGGTACAGCAAACGGCCTAACTGACGACCATGCGCGTGATACTGCTCGATGGTGTCTTCATTGTGAATACCGGTCAGTAGACGTTCATAAGCGATATGCAGCAGCGCCATCCCCGGAGCTTCGTAGATGCCACGGCTTTTCGCTTCGATGATACGGTTTTCGATTTGGTCGCTCATGCCCAGGCCGTGACGACCGCCGATGCGGTTGGCTTCCAGCATCATTTCCACATCATCGCTAAAGGTTTTGCCGTTCAGCGCCACCGGATGACCCTGTTCAAAACGTACCGTGACTTCTTCTGCCGGGATCTTCACACTCTCATCCCAGAATTTCACGCCCATAATCGGGTTGACGATTTTGACGCTGGAATTGAGATATTCCAGATCTTTCGCTTCGTGCGTCGCACCAAGCATATTGGAGTCGGTGGAGTAGGCTTTCTCGACCGACATTTTGTAGTCGAAACCGCAGGCAATCATAAATTCAGACATTTCATGACGACCGCCTAACTCATCAATAAAGTCAGTATCAAGCCACGGTTTGTAAATTTGCAGTTCTGCGTTGGTCAACAGGCCGTAACGATAGAAACGTTCGATATCGTTTCCTTTATAGGTGCTGCCATCACCCCAGATGTTAACGCCATCTTCTTTCATCGCAGCAACCAGCATGGTGCCAGTCACGGCACGGCCCAGCGGCGTGGTGTTGAAATAGGTCAGGCCGCCAGTGGTGTTATGGAAAGCACCACACTGAATAGCAGCAATGCCTTCGGCCACCAGTTGTTTGCGGCAGTCGATTAGACGAGCGTTCTCCGCGCCGTATTCCATGGCACGACGAGGGATCGCATCATAATCCTCTTCGTCTGGCTGACCCAAATTTGCAGTATATGCATAAGGAACAGCTCCCTTTTGTCGCATCCACAGCAGTGCGGCACTGGTGTCCAGACCGCCAGAAAAAGCGATGCCAATACGTTGACCTACCGGGAGATGCTTGAGAATCGTCGTCATAAAATAACACCCTGCTTGATTAACTGATGATGAGCCTGGATTTCCGCTCTCACTGAATTTTTATGCAAAATAAATGAGTTTTCATTTAATCATCTTTTATCGGAGACCGGAAGAGTTTAGTGCGTTTTTTGTAAAATAATGCGCTTAAGAGAAGTAAGGTGAGGTAGAAATTATTCAATCAATGAAAGTGAACAGGATATCCATTCACGTGAGTAGCAATAAATGTTGACAAAATGTGGCGTGGATCACTATAATGACCGCAGATTTTACGTCCCGTCTCGGTACACCAAATCCCAGCAGTATTTGCATTTTTTACTCAAAACGAGTAGAATTTGCCACGTTTCAGGCGCGGGGTGGAGCAGCCTGGTAGCTCGTCGGGCTCATAACCCGAAGGTCGTCGGTTCAAATCCGGCCCCCGCAACCACTTTCCCTTAGAGTTCTTTTTCAAATATACTGTGAAGACTTCGGCCTTCGTAGTGGGATTTGAAAAAATCCTTCTGGAAAGTGCTCCAGACCGCATTTGCGGTTATAGGGTTCAGTTATATAAAGCCCCGATTTATCGGGGTTTTTTGTTATCTGACTACAGAATAACTGGGCTTTAGGCCCTTTTTTTATGTCTTGGGGGTGGGCTTGTCCACATTAGAGCAAAAATTAACAGAGATGATTACTGCGCCAGTTGAGGCCCTGGGTTTTGAACTGGTTGGCATCGAGTTTATTCGCGGTCGCACATCCACACTGCGCATCTATATTGATAGTGAAGATGGCATCAATGTTGATGATTGTGCTGATGTGAGCCACCAGGTAAGTGCCGTGTTGGATGTTGAAGATCCCATCACCGTTGCTTATAACCTGGAAGTCTCCTCACCGGGTCTCGATCGCCCACTGTTCACGGCTGAACACTACGCCCGTTTCGTCGGAGAAGAGGTGACTCTGGTTCTCCGCATGGCGGTACAAAACCGTCGTAAATGGCAGGGCGTTATCAAAGCGGTAGACGGTGAAATGATCACAGTTACCGTCGAAGGTAAAGATGAAGTGTTCGCGCTGAGTAATATCCAGAAGGCGAACCTGGTTCCCCACTTTTAATAGTCTGGATGAGGTGAAAACCCCGCGATGAACAAAGAAATTTTGGCTGTAGTTGAAGCCGTCTCCAATGAAAAGGCGCTGCCTCGCGAGAAAATTTTCGAAGCGTTGGAAAGCGCGTTGGCTACAGCAACCAAGAAAAAATATGAACAAGAGATCGACGTTCGCGTACAGATCGATCGCAAAAGTGGTGATTTTGACACCTTCCGTCGCTGGCTGATTGTTGATGAAGTCACACAGCCGACCAAAGAAATCACCCTTGAAGCTGCGCGTTTTGAAGATGAAAGCCTGAACCTGGGCGATTACGTTGAAGATCAGATTGAGTCTGTCACCTTTGACCGCATTACGACCCAGACGGCAAAACAGGTTATCGTGCAGAAAGTTCGTGAAGCCGAACGCGCGATGGTTGTTGATCAGTTCCGTGAACACGAAGGTGAAATCATCACCGGCGTGGTGAAAAAAGTAAACCGCGATAACATCTCTCTGGATCTGGGTAACAATGCTGAAGCTGTCATCCTGCGTGAAGACATGCTGCCGCGTGAAAACTTCCGCCCTGGCGACCGCGTTCGTGGCGTGCTTTATTCCGTTCGCCCGGAAGCGCGTGGCGCGCAGCTTTTCGTCACCCGTTCCAAACCGGAAATGCTGATCGAACTGTTCCGCATTGAAGTGCCGGAAATCGGCGAAGAAGTGATTGAAATTAAAGCTGCCGCTCGCGATCCTGGCTCTCGTGCGAAAATCGCGGTGAAAACCAACGATAAACGTATCGATCCAGTAGGTGCTTGTGTCGGTATGCGTGGTGCCCGTGTTCAGGCAGTTTCCACCGAGCTTGGCGGCGAGCGTATCGATATCGTCCTGTGGGATGATAACCCGGCGCAGTTCGTTATTAATGCAATGGCACCGGCAGACGTTGCTTCTATCGTGGTGGATGAAGATAAACACACCATGGATATCGCCGTTGAAGCTGGTAATCTGGCGCAAGCAATTGGCCGTAACGGTCAGAACGTGCGTCTGGCTTCGCAGCTGAGTGGTTGGGAACTCAACGTAATGACCGTTGACGACCTGCAGGCTAAACATCAGGCGGAAGCACACGCAGCGATCGATACCTTCACCCGTTATCTCGACATTGACGAAGACTTTGCCACTGTCCTGGTAGAAGAAGGCTTCTCGACGCTGGAAGAACTGGCCTATGTGCCGATGAAAGAGCTGTTGGAAATTGAAGGCCTTGATGAGCCGACTGTTGAAGCACTGCGCGAGCGTGCTAAAAATGCACTGGCCACCATTGCACAGGCCCAGGAAGAAAGCCTCGGTGATAACAAACCGGCTGACGATCTGCTGAACCTTGAAGGGATGGATCGTGATTTGGCATTCAAACTGGCCGCCCGTGGCGTTTGTACGCTGGAAGATCTCGCCGAACAGGGCATTGATGATCTGGCTGATATCGAAGGGTTGACCGACGAAAAAGCCGGAGCACTGATTATGGCTGCCCGTAATATTTGCTGGTTCGGTGACGAAGCGTAATAAACTGTAGCAGGAAGGAACAGCATGACAGATGTAACGATTAAAACGCTGGCCGCAGAGCGACAGACCTCCGTGGAACGCCTGGTACAGCAATTTGCTGATGCAGGTATCCGGAAGTCTGCTGACGACTCTGTGACTGCACAAGAGAAACAGACTTTAATTGACCACCTGAATCAGAAAAATTCAGGGCCGGACAAATTAACGCTGCAACGTAAAACACGTAGCACCCTTAACATTCCTGGTACCGGTGGAAAAAGCAAATCGGTACAAATCGAAGTCCGCAAGAAACGCACCTTTGTGAAACGCGATCCGCAAGAGGCTGAACGCCTTGCAGCGGAAGAGCAAGCGCAGCGTGAAGCGGAAGAGCAAGCCCGTCGTGAGGCAGAAGAATTGGCCAAACGCGAGGCGCAACAAAAAGCTGAACGTGAGGCCGCAGAACAAGCTAAACGTGAAGCCGCTGAACAAGCGAAACGTGAAGCTGCGGAAAAAGACAAAGTGAGCAATCAACAAGACGATATGACTAAAAACGCCCAGGCTGAAAAAGCCCGCCGTGAGCAGGAAGCTGCAGAGCTCAAGCGTAAAGCTGAAGAAGAAGCGCGTCGTAAACTCGAAGAAGAAGCACGTCGCGTTGCTGAAGAAGCACGTCGTATGGCGGAAGAAAACAAATGGACTGATAGCGCGGAACCGACCGAAGATTCCAGCGATTATCACGTTACAACCTCTCAACATGCTCGCCAGGCAGAAGACGAAAGCGATCGTGAAGTCGAAGGCGGCCGTGGCCGTGGTCGTAACGCGAAAGCAGCGCGTCCGAAAAAAGGCAACAAACACTCTGAATCTAAGGCCGATCGCGAAGAAGCGCGCGCAGCAGTACGTGGCGGTAAAGGCGGAAAACGCAAAGGTTCTTCACTGCAGCAGGGCTTCCAGAAGCCAGCTCAGGCCGTTAACCGTGACGTGGTGATCGGTGAAACCATCACCGTTGGCGAACTGGCTAACAAGATGGCGGTTAAAGGCTCTCAGGTCATCAAAGCGATGATGAAACTGGGCGCAATGGCAACCATCAACCAGGTCATCGACCAGGAAACCGCACAGCTGGTTGCCGAAGAGATGGGTCACAAAGTTATCCTGCGTCGTGAAAACGAACTGGAAGAAGCGGTAATGAGCGACCGTGATACTGGTGCTGCGGCTGAACCGCGTGCTCCAGTTGTGACCATCATGGGTCACGTTGACCACGGTAAAACCTCCCTGCTGGACTACATTCGTTCAACGAAAGTGGCCTCTGGCGAAGCAGGTGGCATTACCCAGCACATCGGTGCATACCACGTTGAAACTGAAAACGGCATGATCACCTTCCTGGACACCCCGGGGCACGCCGCGTTTACTTCAATGCGTGCACGTGGTGCGCAGGCAACGGATATCGTAGTTCTGGTTGTCGCTGCAGATGACGGCGTAATGCCGCAGACCATTGAAGCAATCCAGCACGCGAAAGCGGCGGGTGTGCCGGTTGTGGTTGCTGTGAACAAAATCGATAAGCCAGAAGCCGATCCGGATCGCGTTAAGAACGAACTGTCCCAGTACGGCATTCTGCCGGAAGAGTGGGGCGGTGAAAGCCAGTTCGTACACGTATCTGCAAAAGCAGGTACAGGTATCGACGAACTGCTGGATGCGATCCTGCTGCAGGCTGAAGTCCTGGAACTGAAAGCCGTGCGTAACGGGATGGCGAGCGGTGCGGTTATCGAATCCTTCCTCGATAAAGGCCGTGGTCCGGTTGCAACTGTACTGGTACGTGAAGGTACTCTGCACAAGGGCGACATCGTTCTGTGTGGCTTCGAATACGGTCGTGTTCGTGCAATGCGTAACGAACTCGGTCAGGAAGTGCTGGAAGCAGGCCCGTCCATTCCGGTGGAAATCCTTGGCCTGTCCGGTGTTCCGGCTGCGGGTGACGAAGTTACCGTTGTTCGTGACGAGAAGAAAGCTCGTGAAGTTGCACTGTACCGTCAGGGCAAATTCCGTGAAGTTAAACTGGCGCGTCAGCAGAAATCTAAACTCGAGAACATGTTCGCCAACATGACCGAAGGCGAAGTTCACGAAGTGAATATCGTCCTGAAGGCAGACGTACAGGGTTCTGTGGAAGCGATTTCCGACTCCTTGCTGAAACTGTCTACTGACGAAGTTAAAGTGAAGATCATCGGTTCTGGCGTAGGTGGTATCACCGAAACCGACGCCACCCTGGCGGCTGCATCCAACGCCATCCTGGTTGGCTTTAACGTTCGTGCTGATGCCTCTGCACGTAAAGTGATTGAAGCGGAAAGCCTGGATCTGCGTTACTACTCCGTCATCTATAACCTGATCGATGAAGTTAAAGCGGCGATGAGCGGTATGCTGTCTCCGGAACTGAAACAGCAGATCATCGGTCTGGCAGAAGTGCGTGACGTGTTCAAATCACCGAAATTCGGCGCCATCGCAGGCTGTATGGTTACCGAAGGTGTGGTTAAACGTCACAACCCGATCCGCGTTCTGCGCGACAACGTGGTTATCTACGAAGGCGAGCTGGAGTCCCTGCGCCGCTTCAAAGATGACGTTAACGAAGTCCGTAACGGTATGGAATGTGGTATCGGCGTTAAGAACTACAACGACGTCCGCACTGGCGATGTGATCGAAGTATTCGAAATCATCGAGATTCAGCGTACGATTGCCTAAGGTTGATTGGGTGTAGGCCGGATAAGGCGTTTGAGTCACTTCCGGCAGCCGTTGCCTGATGTGACGCTGGCGCGTCTTATCAGGCCTACGCGAACAGCCCTTCCACCTGAAATTAATTTTAAAAAGGGGCTTATGGCCCCTTTTTTGTCAGGAGAATTTATTATGGCGAAAGAATTTGGTCGCCCGCAGCGCGTAGCGCAGGAAATGCAAAAAGAGATCGCTCTCATCCTGCAACGCGAAATTAAAGATCCTCGTCTGGGCATGATGACCACCGTTTCCGGTGTCGAAATGTCTCGTGACCTGGCGTATGCGAAAGTATATGTGACGTTCCTTAACGACAAAGATGAAGACGCGGTTAAAGCAGGCATCAAAGCGTTGCAGGAAGCCTCTGGTTTCATCCGCAGCCTGCTGGGCAAAGCGATGCGCCTGCGTATCGTGCCGGAACTGACCTTCTTCTACGACAACTCATTGGTTGAAGGGATGCGTATGTCAAACCTGGTGACCAGCGTGGTCAAACATGACGAAGAACGTCGTGTTAACCCGGACGACAGCAAGGAGGACTAATGAGTCGTCCTCGTCGTCGCGGTCGCGACATTAACGGCGTTTTGTTGCTGGATAAACCGCAGGGTATGTCCAGCAACGATGCGCTGCAAAAAGTGAAACGCATTTATAACGCCAACCGTGCCGGACACACCGGCGCGCTGGATCCGCTGGCAACCGGCATGTTACCGATTTGCCTTGGGGAAGCGACGAAGTTTTCCCAGTATCTGCTGGACTCCGACAAACGTTATCGGGTGATTGCGCGTCTTGGGCAGCGTACCGATACTTCCGACGCTGACGGACAAATCGTTGAGGAGCGTCCGGTAACCTTTAGTGCAGAGCAACTGGCGGCAGCACTGGATACGTTCCGTGGCGATATCGAACAGATCCCTTCGATGTATTCGGCGCTGAAATATCAGGGCAAAAAACTGTATGAGTACGCGCGTCAGGGCATTGAAGTCCCACGCGAAGCGCGTCCGATTACCGTTTATGAACTGCTGTTTATTCGTCATGAAGGCAATGAGCTGGAGCTGGAAGTTCATTGCTCAAAAGGCACCTATATCCGCACCATCATTGATGACCTGGGTGAAAAACTCGGCTGTGGCGCGCATGTTATTTACCTGCGCCGTCTGGCGGTAAGTAAATATCCAGTCGAACGGATGGTGACTCTGGAACATCTGCGTGAATTGGTTGAGCAAGCTGAACAGCAAGAGATTCCGGCGGCACAATTGCTTGATCCATTATTGATGCCAATGGACAGTCCAGCTTCGGACTACCCGGTAGTGAATCTTCCGTTAACATCTTCTGTTTACTTCAAAAATGGTAACCCGGTTCGTACATCTGGTGCGCCGCTGGAAGGACTGGTTCGTGTTACAGAAGGTGAGAACGGCAAGTTTATCGGTATGGGCGAAATTGACGATGAAGGCCGTGTCGCGCCTCGTCGCCTGGTGGTTGAATACCCGGCGTAATGTTAACCGTCTTGCGATAACAGGTCGCTACGAGTAGAATACTGCCGCTTAACGTCGCGTAAATTGTTTAACACTTTGCGTAACGTACACTGGGATCGCTGAATTAGAGATCGGCGTCCTTTCATTCTATATACTTTGGAGTTTTAAAATGTCTCTAAGTACTGAAGCAACAGCTAAAATCGTTTCTGAGTTTGGTCGTGGTGAAAACGACACCGGTTCTACCGAAGTTCAGGTAGCACTGCTGACTGCACAGATCAACCACCTGCAGGGTCACTTTGCAGAGCACAAAAAAGATCACCACAGCCGTCGTGGTCTGCTGCGCATGGTTTCTCAGCGTCGTAAACTGCTCGACTACCTGAAACGTAAAGACGTAGCACGTTACACCCAGCTCATTGAGCGTCTGGGTCTGCGTCGCTAATTCTTGCGAGTTTCAGAAAAGGGGCCTGAGTGGCCCCTTTTTTCAAGCTAACGGCAGCAATTCACTGGAAACTAATGTATTGTTGCTATGAATGATCTTCCGTTGCAGAGGTTCGCGCGGCTAATGAGAGGCTTTACCCACATCAGGCTGGGTTAGGGTTGTCATTAGTCGCGAGGATGCGCAGAAGATCGGGTATTAACACCAGCGCCGTTAAGGTGCTGTCTAAGAAAGAGAAAGGATATTACATTGCTTAATCCGATCGTTCGTAAATTCCAGTACGGTCAACACACCGTAACTCTGGAAACTGGCATGATGGCGCGTCAAGCCACTGCCGCTGTTATGGTTAGCATGGATGACACTGCGGTATTCGTTACCGTTGTTGGTCAGAAAAAAGCCAAACCAGGTCAGGATTTCTTCCCACTGACCGTTAACTATCAGGAGCGTACCTACGCTGCTGGTCGTATCCCGGGTAGCTTCTTCCGTCGTGAAGGCCGCCCAAGCGAAGGCGAAACCCTGATCGCGCGTCTGATTGACCGCCCGATTCGCCCGCTGTTCCCGGAAGGCTTCGTCAACGAAGTTCAGGTTATCGCCACCGTTGTTTCTGTTAACCCGCAGGTTAACCCGGATATCGTCGCGATGATTGGTGCTTCTGCAGCACTGTCTCTGTCTGGTATTCCGTTCAATGGTCCGATTGGTGCTGCCCGCGTGGGTTACATCAATGATCAGTACGTATTGAACCCGACCCAGGACGAGCTGAAAGAGAGCAAACTGGATCTGGTTGTTGCGGGTACTGAAGCCGCTGTACTAATGGTTGAATCTGAAGCTGAACTGCTGAGCGAAGACCAGATGCTGGGCGCAGTGGTGTTCGGTCATGAACAACAGCAGGTTGTTATTCAGAACATCAATGAACTGGTGAAAGAAGCCGGTAAACCGCGTTGGGACTGGCAGCCGGAGCCGGTAAACGAAGAGCTGAACGCACGCGTTGCTGCACTGGCTGAAGCTCGTCTGAGCGATGCTTACCGCATCACCGACAAACAAGAGCGTTATGCGCAGGTTGACGTGATCAAATCTGAAACCATCGCGACGCTGCTTGCTGAAGACGAAACCCTGGACGAAAACGAACTGGGTGAAATTCTGCACGCTATCGAGAAAAACGTTGTTCGTAGCCGCGTACTGGCAGGCGAACCGCGTATCGACGGTCGTGAAAAAGATATGATCCGTGGTCTGGATGTCCGTACTGGCGTGCTGCCGCGTACTCACGGTTCTGCGCTGTTCACCCGTGGTGAAACTCAGGCGCTGGTTACCGCAACGCTGGGTACTGCACGTGACGCGCAGGTTCTTGATGAACTGATGGGCGAGCGTACCGATACCTTCCTGTTCCACTACAACTTCCCTCCGTACTCCGTAGGCGAAACTGGCATGGTCGGTTCTCCGAAGCGTCGTGAAATTGGTCACGGTCGTCTGGCGAAGCGTGGCGTGCTGGCTGTAATGCCGGATATGGACAAATTCCCGTACACCGTACGTGTTGTGTCTGAAATCACCGAATCCAACGGTTCCTCTTCTATGGCTTCCGTGTGCGGCGCTTCTCTGGCGCTGATGGACGCAGGTGTGCCGATCAAAGCCGCCGTTGCGGGTATCGCAATGGGTCTGGTGAAAGAAGGCGACAACTACGTTGTACTGTCTGACATTCTGGGTGACGAAGACCATCTGGGCGATATGGACTTCAAAGTTGCGGGTTCCCGCGACGGTATCTCTGCATTGCAGATGGATATCAAAATTGAAGGTATCACCAAAGAGATCATGCAGGTTGCGCTGAACCAGGCTAAAGGTGCGCGTCTGCATATCCTTGGCGTAATGGAACAGGCGATCAACGCGCCACGTGGCGATATCTCTGAGTTCGCTCCGCGTATCCATACCATCAAGATCAACCCGGACAAGATCAAAGACGTTATCGGTAAAGGCGGTTCTGTTATCCGTGCCCTGACCGAAGAAACCGGCACAACCATCGAAATCGAAGATGACGGTACTGTGAAGATCGCAGCGACCGACGGCGAGAAAGCGAAACATGCTATTCGTCGTATCGAAGAGATCACTGCAGAAATCGAAGTGGGCCGCGTCTACAATGGTAAAGTGACCCGTATCGTTGACTTTGGCGCATTTGTTGCCATCGGTGGCGGTAAAGAAGGTCTGGTACACATCTCTCAGATCGCTGACAAACGCGTTGAGAAAGTGACCGATTACCTGCAGATGGGTCAGGAAGTGCCGGTGAAAGTTCTGGAAGTTGATCGCCAGGGCCGTATCCGTCTGAGCATTAAAGAAGCGACTGAGCAGTCTCAACCTGCTGCAGCACCGGAAGCTCCGGCTGCTGAACAGGGCGAGTAAGGTTGCCATTTGCCCTCCGCTGCGGCGGGGGGCTTTTAACCGGGCAGGACGCCTTGTTAGCAACCGGGAACAGGACGTTCATTCAACCGTGGTCTTCGGGAGTGGGAAATGAAGCCTTTTTTGCGCTGGTGTTTCGTTGCGACAGCACTTACGCTTGCAGGATGCAGTAATACTTCCTGGCGTAAAAGTGAAGTCCTCGCAGTGCCATTGCAACCGACTTTACAGCAGGAAGTGATTCTGGCACGTATGGAACAGATCCTTGCCAGTCGGGCTTTAACCGATGACGAGCGCGCACAGCTTTTATATGAGCGCGGAGTGTTGTATGATAGTCTCGGTCTGAGGGCATTAGCGCGTAACGATTTTTCGCAGGCGCTGGCAATCCGACCGGATATGCCTGAAGTATTCAATTACTTAGGCATATATTTAACGCAGGCAGGCAATTTTGATGCTGCCTATGAAGCGTTTGATTCTGTACTTGAGCTTGATCCAACTTACAACTACGCGCACTTGAATCGCGGGATCGCATTATATTACGGCGGTCGTGACAAGTTAGCGCAAGATGATCTGCTGGCGTTTTATCAAGACGATCCCAATGATCCTTTCCGTAGTCTGTGGCTTTATCTCGCCGAGCAGAAGCTCGATGAGAAGCAGGCTAAAGAAGTGTTGAAACAGCACTTCGAAAAATCGGACAAGGAGCAGTGGGGATGGAACATTGTCGAGTTCTACCTGGGCAACATTAGCGAACAAACGTTAATGGAAAGGCTCAAGGCGGACGCAACGGATAACACCTCGCTCGCTGAGCATCTCAGTGAAACCAACTTCTATTTAGGTAAGTACTACCTAAGTCTGGGGGATTTGGACAGCGCCACGGCACTGTTCAAACTGGCGGTTGCCAACAACGTTCATAACTTTGTTGAGCACCGATACGCATTGTTGGAATTATCGCTCCTGGGCCAGGACCAAGATGACCTGGCAGAATCGGACCAGCAATAGCTGACGTACACATCAGCCCGTAATCTTATTTGATTGCCATCACCTTAACGGGTGAGGGCGTTGTTGTTCGTTAATACACCTACTTTGAGCCGGTTCACACTTTTCAATGAAAATTGCTGATCAATTTCATGATGAGTTATGTAGACTGGCCGCCATTAATTTTGAGGCACACGTACTACATGGCTGAATTCGAAACCACTTTTGCAGATCTGGGCCTGAAGGCTCCTATCCTTGAAGCCCTTAACGATCTGGGTTACGAAAAACCATCTCCAATTCAGGCAGAGTGTATTCCACATCTGCTGAATGGCCGCGACGTTCTGGGTATGGCCCAGACGGGGAGCGGAAAAACTGCAGCATTCTCTTTACCTCTGTTGCAGAATCTTGATCCTGAGCTGAAAGCACCACAGATTCTGGTGCTGGCACCGACCCGCGAACTGGCGGTACAGGTTGCTGAAGCAATGACGGATTTCTCTAAACACATGCGCGGCGTAAACGTGGTTGCCCTTTACGGCGGCCAGCGTTATGACGTGCAATTACGCGCCCTGCGTCAGGGGCCGCAGATCGTTGTCGGTACTCCGGGCCGTCTGCTGGACCACCTGAAACGTGGCACTCTGGATCTCTCTAAACTGAGCGGTCTGGTTCTGGATGAAGCTGACGAAATGCTGCGCATGGGCTTCATTGAAGACGTTGAAACCATTATGGCGCAGATCCCGGAAGGTCATCAGACCGCTCTGTTCTCCGCCACTATGCCGGAAGCGATTCGTCGCATTACCCGCCGCTTTATGAAAGAGCCGCAGGAAGTGCGTATTCAGTCCAGCGTGACTACCCGTCCTGACATCAGCCAAAGCTACTGGACTGTCTGGGGTATGCGTAAAAACGAAGCACTGGTACGTTTCCTGGAAGCGGAAGATTTTGATGCGGCGATTATCTTCGTTCGTACCAAAAATGCGACTCTGGAAGTGGCTGAAGCCCTTGAGCGTAACGGCTACAACAGCGCCGCGCTGAACGGTGACATGAACCAGGCGCTGCGTGAGCAGACTCTGGAACGCCTGAAAGATGGTCGTCTGGATATCCTGATTGCGACCGACGTTGCGGCTCGTGGCCTGGACGTTGAGCGTATCAGCCTGGTGGTTAACTACGATATCCCGATGGATTCTGAGTCTTACGTTCACCGTATCGGTCGTACCGGTCGTGCGGGTCGTGCTGGCCGCGCGCTGCTGTTCGTTGAGAACCGCGAGCGTCGTCTGCTGCGCAACATTGAACGTACTATGAAGCTGACCATTCCAGAAGTAGAACTGCCGAACGCAGAACTGCTGGGCAAACGCCGTCTGGAAAAATTTGCCGCTAAAGTACAACAGCAGCTGGAAAGCAGCGATCTGGATCAATACCGTGCACTGCTGAGCAAAATTCAGCCGACTGCAGAAGGTGAAGAACTGGATCTCGAAACTCTGGCAGCCGCACTGCTGAAAATGGCACAGGGTGAACGTACTCTGATTGTTCCGCCAGATGCGCCGATGCGTCCGAAACGTGAATTCCGTGACCGTGATGACCGTGGTCCGCGCGATCGTAACGACCGTGGCCCGCGTGGCGACCGTGAAGATCGTCCCCGTCGTGAACGTCGTGATGTTGGCGACATGCAGCTGTACCGCATTGAAGTGGGCCGCGATGATGGTGTTGAAGTTCGTCATATCGTTGGCGCGATTGCTAACGAAGGCGACATCAGCAGCCGTTACATCGGTAACATCAAGCTGTTTGCTTCTCACTCCACCATCGAACTGCCGAAAGGTATGCCGGGTGAAGTACTGCAACACTTTACGCGTACTCGCATTCTCAACAAACCGATGAACATGCAGTTGCTGGGCGATGCACAGCCGCATACTGGCGGAGAGCGTCGTGGCGGTGGTCGTGGTTTCAGTGGCGAACGTCGTGAAGGCGGTCGTAACTTCAGCGGTGAACGCCGTGAAGGTGGTCGTGGTGATGGTCGTCGTTTTAGCGGCGAACGTCGTGAAGGCCGCGCACCGCGTCGTGATGACTCTACCGGTCGTCGTCGTTTCGGTGGTGATGCGTAATCATCGCTGAACAGCAAAAACAATCTGTAAAATAATATATACAGCCCCGATTTTAACAATCGGGGCTTTTTTTCTGTCTTTTGTACTCGCGTACTGGTACAGTGCAACACATAACAACGCAGTCGCACTATTTTTCACTGGAGAGAAGCCCTTATGGCAACACTAACCACCACCCAAACGTCACCGTCGCTGCTTGGCGGCGTGGTGATTATCGGCGGCACCATTATTGGCGCAGGAATGTTTTCTCTGCCTGTGGTCATGTCCGGTGCGTGGTTCTTCTGGTCAATGGCGGCGCTAATCTTCACCTGGTTTTGTATGCTGCATTCCGGTTTGATGATTCTGGAAGCTAACCTCAATTATCGAATCGGTTCGAGCTTTGACACCATCACCAAAGATTTGCTGGGCAAAGGCTGGAACGTGGTCAACGGCATTTCCATTGCCTTTGTGCTCTATATCCTGACTTACGCTTATATTTCTGCCAGTGGTTCGATTCTGCATCACACCTTCGCAGAGATGTCGCTAAATGTGCCTGCACGGGCGGCGGGATTTGGTTTTGCACTGCTGGTAGCGTTCGTGGTGTGGTTGAGCACTAAAGCTGTCAGCCGCATGACGGCGATTGTGCTGGGGGCGAAAGTCATTACGTTTTTCCTCACTTTCGGCAGCCTGCTGGGGCATGTACAGCCTGCGACATTGTTCAACGTCGCTGAAAGGAATGCGTCCTATGCACCGTATCTGTTGATGACCCTGCCGTTCTGCCTGGCATCGTTTGGTTATCACGGTAACGTGCCGAGCCTGATGAAGTATTACGGCAAAGACCCGAAAACCATCGTGAAATGCCTGGTGTACGGTACGCTGATGGCGCTGGCGCTGTATACCATCTGGTTGCTGGCGACGATGGGTAACATCCCACGTCCGGAGTTTATCGGCATCGCAGAGAAGGGCGGCAATATAGATGTGCTGGTACAGGCATTAAGTGGCGTGCTGAACAGCCGTAGTCTGGATCTGCTGCTGGTGGTGTTCTCTAACTTTGCGGTAGCGAGTTCATTCCTCGGCGTAACGCTTGGTCTGTTCGATTATCTGGCAGATCTGTTTGGTTTCGACGACTCGGCTCTGGGTCGCTTTAAAACGGCTCTGTTGACCTTTGCACCACCTGTTGTGGGTGGCCTGCTGTTCCCGAACGGATTCCTGTATGCCATTGGTTATGCTGGCTTAGCGGCTACCATCTGGGCGGCAATTGTTCCGGCGCTGCTGGCTCGCGCATCGCGTAAACGCTTCGGTAGCCCGAAATTCCGCGTCTGGGGCGGCAAGCCGATGATTGTCCTGATTCTGGTGTTTGGCATTGGCAATGCTCTGATCCATATTTTATCGAGCTTTAATTTGCTGCCGGTGTATCAGTAAGGGTGAGGTCTGATGCCCTCACCCTAACCCTCTCCCACAGGGAGAGGGGACTGCCCGGCGCGGAAAATGCACTTACCCCAACAACTCCTCCTTCACATCCATCGCCAGCTCAAACGAATGCAGGCGCGCCTGGTGGTCGAAAATCTGCCCGTTAACCATAATCTCATCGGCGTCGGTTTCGCGCAGGATCGACTGCAAGCCATGACGCACTTTCGCTTTATCACCTACCAACGACATACTCAGCGCCTGCTGCACGCCATACTGCTCGGACGGCGACCAGAACTGATCCATATTCTGAATCGGCGGCGGCAGTTGCCCGGTTTCGCCACGGCGCAGCTTCACAAAGGCTTGCTGCATTGAGGTAAACAGAAATTCGGCATCGCGGTTGCTGTCGGCGGCGATAATATTGATGCACACCATCGCGTATGGTTTCTCCAGCCGTGCCGACGGTTTGAAATTGCTGCGATAAAGATGCAGCGCCTGGAACAGCATATCCGGCGCGAAGTGTGAGGCAAACGCAAACGGTAGACCAAGCTGCGCCGCCAGTTGTGCGCTGTAGAGGCTGGAACCTAACAACCACACCGGGATTTTCTCGCCATAGCCCGGCACCGGGCGCACATGCGGATTGGGATCGCGGGCGTCAAACCAGTCCACCAGCTCTGCAACATCACGGGGGAAATTATCAATATCGCCGCTCATATGGCGACGCAGTGCCATCATTGTCCGTTGATCGCTGCCCGGAGCACGACCCAGCCCCAAATCGATTCGCCCCGGATAGAGCGTATTGAGCGTGCCAAACTGTTCGGCAATCACCAACGGTGAGTGGTTAGGTAACATCACGCCGCCGGAACCCAGATGCAGCGTGGTGGTGTTCGCCGCCAGATAGCCAATTAACACCGATGTGGCAGCACTGGCAATGCCGGTCATATTGTGGTGTTCCGCCAGCCAGTAGCGATGATAGCCGCGCTTTTCAGCCAGACGGGCGAGATCGAGAGAGTGGGAGAACGCTTCTCGTGCTGAAGAACCTTCGGGGATGGGAGCCAGATCGAGTAGCGAAAAAGGAATAGTTTTATCAGTCATAACAGCTCACTTTGTTACCGATTAATCTTTAATACTGCATTAAAGAGTAGTTAAAGTTGTTAACAAAGTGAGCTATTTACTTACGCTTGCAGCTCCAGCCCAGCCAGCCGTCGCCAGTAGCCGTTACAATCGCTGTTTGCCGTCAATGGCAGTGGAGCAGCGCCATTTTCATTGGCGCGGAAGGCGTCGAGCATAGCGAAAGTGTCAGCACCCTGCGGCGACAGACGAACCACATCAACCAGCCCCTGCATGGATGCCAGCTCGTTACCGAGGTTGTAAACATAGCCGCTCATGGTCTGAATGCCGTTGAGCACAAACACTTGCTGATTCTCTTGCGACAGCACGTTGCGCCCGTTCGGATACTTAATGCAGCAGGTTTCGCACTCATCTTTCGGGCGGTCTTCCGAACGCGCGGTAAAGCAGCGGGCAGAGTACGCCAGAGGCAGATGACCGTAGCTCAGGACTTCCACTTCAAACTGGTTGCGAATGCCCAGCTCATCGCACTGATTGAGCAGATTCACCAGCCAGTCGCGGGAAAGCTCCACTGGCATACACCAGCGCATCATGCCCTGTTTGAGCAATATTTTCAGCGTCACCGCGTTGTAGCAGTTTAGCGCGTGCCCGGCGACGAACGGCAGTTTACGTTCAGCGCACATATTCACCACGCCGAGATCGCTGGCTTCAATCAGGAACTCACCATTCTCAACATAGCGTTTCAGTTCGCCCAGTTCGGAGGATGCCTGCACCAGCGCCAGCGTGGAGAGCACAATCTGCTTGCCACTCCCGGCGAGCGATTTTGCCATCTCCAGCCAGTCGCCAACTTTGGTTGCCCGACGCTTGCTGCACACGGCTTCACCGAGATAAATCACATCGGCGCTGCTGGTGGCGGCCTGCTGATAAAATTCTTCCAGCGTCTCTTTTGGCCAGTACCACAGCACCGGCCCTAAGGAATATTTCATTGCTTTTCTCACTGCCATTTACGGTGATACGCGCCAAGGGTGGTTTGCGTGCCTTCGGACATCGACCCGAGCGTCTCCATCCACGCGCTTTGCGGTACGAAGTTTTGTGGATCGGCTTTACAACGGTCGATAGCCTGACGCCAGACTTTCGCCACCTGGCTGACATACGCCGGGCTACGCTGGCGGCCTTCAATTTTCACCGAAGCAATATTTGCCGCCATTAACTCTGGCAGTAGTTCCAGGGTATTGAGGCTGGTTGGTTCTTCCAGCGCGTGATAGCGTTCGCCGTCCACCAGATAACGCCCTTTACACAGCGTTGGATAACCCGCGTTTTCGCCGTCCTGATAACGGTCGATCAGCACTTCGTTAAGACGGGATTCCAGCCCCTGCGGCGTTTGTTGCCAGCGCACGAAGCGAGCCGGAGAACACGCACCGACGGTGTTGGGCGACTCACCTGTCAGATACGACGACAGATAGCAACGGCCTTCCGACATAATGCACAGGCTGCCGAAAGCGAACACTTCCAGTGGTACAGGCGTGACCCGCGCCAGTTGTTTCACCTGATGAATCGACAACACGCGCGGCAGCACCACGCGTGCAACGTCAAAATGGCGATGATAAAAGTTAATCGCCTCTTCATTGGTCGCCGAAGCCTGCACCGATACGTGACGTTCAATATGCGGGTAACGCTCGGCGGCGTACTCCAGCATGGCGAGGTCGGCGAGGATCAGCGCGTCGGCACCCAGCTGCGCCGCCATATCCACGGCGCGCTGCCAGCGGGCGTAACCGTCCGGGTGCGCAAAAGTGTTAATCGCGATGTGAAGTTTGCGGCGATGTTGATGGACAAAACTCACCGCTTCCTGCAATTTTTTCTCGGTAAAGTTAAGGCCGGCGAAGTGGCGGGCATTGGTATCATCTTTTAGCCCGATATAAACAGCATCTGCGCCGTTTTCGATGGCCGCCTTAAGCGCCGGGAGATTTCCGGCAGGGCAGAGCAGCTCCATAATTTTTCCTGAAGGTTGCGCTATCAAAGCGCAAAAATGTTAACGAACTGGGATTTTAGTTAACCTTGCTGCGACAATTTTTGATTTAAGGCAGTTAAAGTTGTATTGGTGGTAGCAGCAATTTCATATGGAATTGTTGATTTATACCGCTATGTTATTTTCCTGATATGGCAAAATAGGACGATTGTTGAAACAGGGAGTAAAACTCGTGTTGGATAAACTGCGTTCCCGTATTGTGCATTTGGGGCCATCTCTGTTGAGTGTACCGGTAAAACTGACGCCATTTGCGCTAAAACGCCAGGTTCTTGAGCAGGTCTTAAGCTGGCAATTCCGTCAGGCGCTGGACGACGGTGAGCTTGAGTTTCTTGAAGGCCGCTGGTTAAGTATTCATGTGCGTGATATTGACCTGCAATGGTTTACCTCGGTGGTGAATGGCAAACTGGTTGTCAGCCAGAACGCGCAAGCTGATGTGAGTTTTAGTGCCGACGCCAGCGATCTGCTGATGATTGCGGCGCGTAAACAGGATCCGGATACGCTCTTCTTCCAGCGTCGACTGGTGATTGAAGGCGATACGGAGCTGGGGCTGTATGTGAAAAACCTGATGGACGCCATTGAACTGGAGCAAATGCCGAAAGCCTTACGCATGATGCTGCTGCAACTGGCGGATTTTGTTGAGGCGGGAATGAAAACCACGCCTGAAACCAAACAGACATCGGTAGGTGAACCATGCTAATTCGAGTAGAAATTCCCATTGATGCGCCGGGTATTGATGCCCTGCTGCGTCGTTCATTCGAAAGCGATGCGGAAGCGAAGCTGGTTCACGATCTGCGTGAAGATGGCTTTCTGACGCTGGGGCTGGTGGCGACAGATGACGAAGGTCAGGTCATTGGCTATGTGGCATTTAGTCCTGTTGATGTGCAGGGCGAAGACCTGCAATGGGTCGGCATGGCACCGTTGGCGGTTGATGAAAAATACCGTGGACAGGGGCTGGCACGCCAACTGGTCTATGAAGGACTCGATTCGCTTAATGAGTTCGGCTATGCCGCAGTGGTGACGCTGGGCGATCCGGCGCTGTACAGTCGTTTCGGCTTTGAACTGGCGGCGCATCACGATCTGCGTTGCCGCTGGCCGGGCACTGAAAGCGCCTTCCAGGTACATCGTTTAGCGGATGACGCGCTGAATGGCGTTACCGGCCTGGTTGAGTATCACGAGCATTTCAATCGCTTTTAATCTTTGGGGTTTGCAGGCTGCTCAACAGCTCTGCAAACCCTGCGCCTTCCGCTACCAGACGCTCTTTTTGCCGTTTGGTCAGTTGCTTAACGCGATATTCCGCCCGTAACGCCAGCGAACGATCGCCCACTGGCGCAGAAAACGCCAGCGTCAGTTCACCTTTCCCACGCAGTGCTTTCGCCCCTTTACCGCTCTGGTGCTGCTGATAGCGACGTTCGACATCCGTGGTAATCCCGGTGTAAAGCTTATTATCGGCGGTACGAATCAAATAGAGATACCAGGGTGTCATCGTCTGCGTCGCATGTTAAGGTCAGGCCAACAGTATAAAAGAGAACAGCAATGGAAACACTCACCGCCATCAGCCGTTGGCTGGCAAAACAACATGTTGTCACCTGGTGTGTGCAGCAGGAAGGGGAACTGTGGTGCGCCAATGCCTTTTATCTTTTTGATGCACAGAAAGTCGCCTTCTACATTTTGACGGAAGAAAAAACGCGTCACGCGCAGATGAGCGGATCGCAGGCGGCTGTTGCTGGAACGGTAAACGGTCAGCCGAAAACAGTAGCGTTAATTCGTGGCGTGCAATTTAAAGGTGAGATCCGCAAACTGGAAGGTGAGGAAAGCGACCTTGCGCGTCAGGCGTACAATCGCCGCTTTCCGGTTGCCAGAATGCTGTCGGCACCGGTTTGGGAAATCCGGCTCGATGAAATCAAATTCACCGACAACACGCTGGGCTTTGGTAAAAAAATAATTTGGTTACGTGACTCAGGCACCGAGCAGGCGTAACGCCTCGCGGTTAAACGCTGGCAGATCGTCCGGCGTCCGGCTGGTAACCAGCTGATCTTTATCGACCACCACTTCCTGATCGTAAAATTCCGCGCCTGCGTTTTTAACATCAATAATAATCGGTTTAACGGCGGTCAGCTTACGACCGCGAATCACATCGGCGCTAATCAGCAGTTGCGGGCCGTGGCAGATAGCGAAGACCGGTTTACCGCTATTCACAAAATCTCGCGTGAAGGTGACAAAACGATTATCACCACGCAGATAATCCGGTGAATGACCACCAGGAAGCAGCAGGGCATCAAACTCTGCTGGCGTCACTTCATCGATGGATTTATCGATAGTCACGCTGGCTTCCCCTTTTTTTCCTTTCACCGTTTTACCCGCTTGCTTTTCAATGGTGACAACTTCGTGTCCGGCTTTACGAAATGCATCTGCGGGTGAAGTAAATTCTGAATCCTCAAATTCATCAGTGATTAAAACTGCAATCTTTTTACTCATGCTTCCTCCGCGTTGTTGCATTGAATGAGGCGAATTTCCCACAATCGGGGATAATTACCACGTAGACTATTAAGCCTGGTGCATGTACCGGGGAGTGCAAGGCGGACAATTCTGTAAAGGAGCGAAGATGAGTCAGGTACTGATTACAGGCGCAACGGGGCTGGTGGGCGGTCACCTGCTGCGGATGTTGATTAACGAACCGAAAGTAAACGCCATTGCTGCGCCGACGAGACGCCCGTTGGGCGATATGCCAGGCGTGTTTAATCCCCATGATCCACAACTGACCGACGCGCTGGCGCAGGTCACCGATCCGATAGATATTGTGTTTTGTTGTCTTGGCACCACGCGGCGGGAGGCGGGTAGCAAAGAAGCGTTTATTCATGCCGATTACACGCTGGTCGTGGACACCGCGTTAACCGGACGGCGGCTGGGTGCACAGCATATGCTGGTGGTTAGTGCCATGGGCGCAAACGCGCATTCGCCCTTTTTCTATAACCGCGTCAAAGGGGAGATGGAAGAAGCGCTAATTGCCCAGAACTGGCCGAAACTGACCATTGCGCGTCCGTCGATGTTGCTGGGCGATCGTAGCAAACAGCGGATGAACGAAACGCTTTTTGCGCCGCTGTTTCGTTTGCTGCCTGGCAACTGGAAATCCATTGATGTACGGGATGTGGCGCGGGTCATGCTGGCAGAAGCCATGCGGCCTGAACATGAAGGGGTGACTATTTTAAGCTCTTCAGAACTACGCAAAAGAGCTGAATAATTATTCCCAAGGATTGATAGTGAGCGTAATATTCACGCGCTCAATTATCATAACTTATTCCTGGGGAATGCTATGACTGGTCAGTCTTCATCTCAGGCGGCAACGCCCATTCAGTGGTGGAAACCCGCGCTTTTCTTTCTCGTTGTCATTGCCGGACTTTGGTATGTGAAATGGCAACCCTACTACGGCAAAGCGTTTACCGCCGCCGAAACCCACAGTATCGGTAAATCAATACTCGCGCAGGCGGATGCCAATCCGTGGCAGGCAGCGTGGGATTACGCGATGATCTATTTCCTCGCGGTATGGAAAGCGGCGGTGCTGGGGGTGATGCTTGGGTCGTTGATTCAGGTGCTGATTCCACGTGACTGGCTGCTGCGCACGCTGGGGCAATCCCGCTTTCGCGGAACTTTGCTGGGAACGCTGTTTTCGCTACCAGGTATGATGTGTACCTGCTGTGCGGCTCCGGTCGCGGCGGGGATGCGTCGCCAGCAAGTGTCGATGGGCGGTGCGCTGGCATTCTGGATGGGGAATCCGTTGTTAAACCCGGCGACGCTGGTGTTTATGGGGTTTGTTCTCGGCTGGGGCTTTGCGGCGATTCGTCTGGTTGCGGGGCTGGTGATGGTGTTGTTGATTGCGACACTGGTGCAAAAATGGGTGCGTGAGACACCGCAAACGCAGGCACCGGTCGAAATTGACATGCCGGAAGCGCAGGGCGGATTTTTTAGCCGCTGGGGCAGGGCGCTGTGGACGCTGTTCTGGAGTACGATCCCGGTTTATATCCTTGCAGTACTGGCGTTGGGTGCCGCTCGCGTCTGGTTATTCCCCCATGCCGATGGCGCTGTTGATAACAGCCTGATGTGGGTAGTGGCGATGGCGGTAGCAGGATGCTTGTTTGTCATTCCGACGGCGGCAGAAATTCCAATTGTGCAAACGATGATGCTGGCAGGTATGGGAACTGCTCCGGCGCTGGCATTGTTGATGACGCTCCCGGCGGTAAGTTTGCCGTCGCTGATAATGTTGCGTAAAGCGTTTCCGGCGAAAGCCTTATGGCTGACGGGGGCGATGGTGGCAGTGTCAGGCGTGATTGTCGGCGGGCTGGCGCTGTTGTTCTAAATATGCCTGATGCGGCGCGAGCGCCTTATCCGGCCTACGTTTGTATCGTTGTAGGCCTGATAAGACGCGGCAAGCGTCGCATCAGGCAACGGCAGTCGGATGCGGCGTAAACGCCTTATCCGACCTACGGTTTGCATCGTTGTTGGCCTGATAAGACGCGGCAAGCGTCGCATCAGACATTACAAGGGCTGCTATTTAATAAACGTAAACGCTGTGGTTACACGCTTCACGCCGCTCACCCGGCTGGCAATATCTGCCGCTGCTTTCGCTTCACGTTCAGTCACCAGCCCCATCAGGAACACTTCACCATTTTCGGTGGTCACTTTCACGTTGGACGATTTCACCAGATCGCTGGTTAAGAGCTGCGAACGCACTTTGGTGGTGATCCACGTATCGTTAGATGCTTCGCCCAGACCAATTGGCTGGCCCTGACGAATCTCGTTATACACTTCATTCGCGCCATCTACGCCCATAGCAATCTGTTTGGCGCGAGCCGAAAGCTCAGAGTTTGGTGACTGCCCAACCAGCAGCACTTTGCCCTGATAGGCCGTTACATTAATGCGTGCTTCTTTCTTAATCTGTTCGTCTTTTGACAATGCGCTGTTCACGCGCACTTCCAGAGTACCATCGTCCACCTGGGTGCCGACACTGCGGGGGTCGGTCGCCGCTTTAGTACCCACAGCGGCAGTACCTACTACGGCAGCGGCAACACAACCTTGCAACAGCAGCGCGGAAATAAGGACTGCGATTGGCGATAATGCCTTCATGTATTCTCCTTAATCATCCTGGTGAGGGAAAAGCGTGTTATCGATCAGATCGCACAGGCAATTTACCGTCAGCATATGCATTTCCTGAATGCGAGCACTACGATGCGAAGGAATGCGGATCTCCACGTCCTGTGGCCCTAACAAACCGGCAAGTTCGCCGCCGTCATAGCCGGTCAATGCCACAATGGTCATATCACGTGTCACGGCGGCTTCAACTGCTTTTACGATATCGCGGCTGTTGCCACGGGTAGAAATGGCTAATAACACATCTCCCGCATGTCCCAGCGCCCGCACCTGTTTTGCATACACTTCATCATGTAAGCGATCGTTGGCAATCGCCGTTAAGACAACATTATCAGTATTTAGTGCAATGGCAGGTAGGCTGGGTCGTTCCGTTTCGAAACGGTTGATCATGCTGGCAGCAAAATGCTGTGCATTGGCAGCGGAAGTTCCATTACCACAACAGAGGATTTTGTTGCCATTGAGCAGAGACTGAACCAGCGTCATGGCTGCACGGGAGATGGCATCCGGAAGCGCCTCTGCCGCTGCAATTTGAGTTTGAATGCTTTCAGTGAAGCAAGCTTTGATTCTTTCTTGCACGCTAATCCTTAAACCTTAATTATGAGTGGTCATTAAAGGCGTCCTTAATCCACTCAACCTCATTCCCGGTGAAGGCTACCACATCGAACCGGCAATCCACAGTATCAAAACTCCCATTATGACGCGCGAGCCACAAGCGGACAGTCTGTAATAATTTGTGTTGTTTGCTGCGGGTCACACTGGCTGCCGCGCCGCCATAAAGTGCAGAACGGCGGTAACGCACCTCGACAAAAACGGTGGTCTGGCCTTCATGCATTATCAGATCAATCTCGCCGCCACGCTCGTTCACGTTAGCGGCGACAAAGCGCAGTCCTTTGCCTTCCAGCCAGCGACGCGCTTGTGCTTCCCACGCATCGCCGGTCTGTTTAGTGGTTAACTGGCGGGGACTACCTGACCTTGTTGGTACTGTAGCCATGATAACTTCCTGTTAATCACGCAATCCGGGTTAGCCGTCAGACTTCCGGTATTACCGTTGATTTCAAAACCCTGAACCTGGCGCATTTGCGAGAAATGATTCGCCAGTGACCAGGCATCGACGCCCATCGCATACATGCGCGCCAGCGAATAATCATTATTTACCGCACTGAGCGCCTGCTGCATTAACGGCAGATTACCGCCTGCCAGCATCGGGATTTCGCTGTACTGCAAGCCTTCCATCTCCAGTCGGAAATCCGGGCCAGCAGAGCCTCCTGCGCTGCGGGAGCTGGCGTACAACGTTGCACCGCTGTGACTGCCGTTACGCATGGCGATCATCGGTTTGATGAAGGCGATTTCGGCTGGCGTTGCCACAATGTACACCGCATCGACACGACCGCCATTATCGATGAACTGGTCTCCGGTCGGCGTGGTTTGCAGGGTTGGATTGTTGGTCGTCATGCCGGAGTCAGTTGTCGCTCTGGGTGTAATCGGGCTACCTGTTAAAGCGATACCTGAACGGCCGTTAACACCCGCGTGTAATTCGCTGGTGGAACCAAATTTTTGTTGCAAAACGGTGCCGCCGCCGAGTTTCTGCCACTCTTGCGCAAACGCATTGGCTACGCGATCGCCCAACGAACTGCGTGGGATCAGTACCAGCGGTGCTTGTTTACCCTGGTCACGAATATGACGCGCTGCATCGCGCGCTTCATCTTCTGGCGATAGCGCGAAGTAACAGATATTGGCGCGGTTTTCGATATTTTCCGGCTGATTGAGTGCCAGCACGTTCAGCGGGGTGTTGCTCTTGAGCAACTCCTCAACGTTATTTTTTAGCAGTGGACCGACTACAATACTCGCGCCATCCTGCTGAACCTGGTTGAGGATCTGGCTAAGTGGTTGTGATGAGGTATCGTAGATTTTCAGTTCTGCGGATGGATTCGCCGGAGAGCTTACCGCTGCGGTGCTTGCCGGAGGGGCGCTTACAGGCACCGGCTGTGCGGCGGTTTCTTCACCTGTCAGATCGCTAACAGACGCTTGTGCCGGGCTGGCAACTCCGTCTACGGTTTGCGGCTGGGGTTGTTCTGCTACGTCAGCGGCAGGCGCGGCTGCTACCTGAGCCGCTACTGGCTGAGTGCCGATATTTTTCGCCGCTTCAAAGCCTTGCTGAATAGTGCGGCCAAACACTGCGGCCTGACCATTCAACGGCAACAGCAGGGCGATTTTGTTGGTTGACGCAGGTTTAAACGCTTTTACATTTACCAACTGCGTTGGCAGCATTTTCGCGCCCGGATTGTTCGGGTAACGTTTCTGCCAGTCGGCGATCCCGGCTTTCATCATGTCGGGTTCATTGCGGTTATCAAACCAGACGCGTTGCAGATCCAGCCATCCTTGTAGGATGTTTTCGTCGGCGTTGATCACCAGCGTATTCGCCTGCTGCTGGGTCATGGAAGAGAGCGCCTGCCAGGTGGCATCGATATTCTGCTGTTTTTCTTGCGCACCGAGTAATGGTTCCTGAGCAATTAATGCGCGCAGTAAATCAATGGAAGGACGTCCCTGACTGGCATCGATTTTTGCCTGCCAGTAACGCGCCTGCTGGTTCTGCTCTAAATCTGCCGGAGTAATTTTAGCCAGCAAGGTCTGCGCGCCAGCAAAATCTTTTTGTGTCAGCTTAATCTCTACCGCCAGCAGAGATTTTTCGCGACGCTGGATATCGTTCAGTTCTTGCGGCAGCTGGTTAAATAGTTCAACCGCCTGCCCGGTTTTACCTTCTTTCACCAGTGCACGAATGGCGAGTAATTGCCAGTTGATCCTGGTATCATCAGAGCTTTGCTGCATCTGCTGAAGATAAAAGGCAGAATCGGCCTGCGCCGTGCCCTGCATATAGGCAGTGGACTGATCGGGGGTATGGGTGCCACAACCGGCGAAAATCAGGGCTGCCAGAACAACAGGCAGACAACGCGCGGCTTTCAAACGAGAAAATGTTGAGGGTACCATAATGTATCCAGTGATATTTTTTTTACGCAATTCTCAATATTAAATCGGCAATACGGACGACACAATGAAACAACACCAATCGGCGGATAATTCTCAAGGTCAGCTCTACATTGTACCGACGCCAATCGGCAATCTGGCGGATATCACCCAGCGTGCGCTGGAGGTATTACAGGCCGTTGATCTGATTGCCGCCGAGGATACGCGTCATACCGGTTTACTGCTGCAACATTTTGGGATAAACGCCCGACTGTTCGCCCTGCACGACCATAACGAACAACAGAAAGCCGAAACGCTGCTGGCGAAGCTGCAAGAGGGACAAAACATTGCGCTGGTTTCTGATGCCGGAACGCCGCTGATTAACGACCCTGGCTACCATCTGGTGCGTACCTGCCGTGAAGCGGGGATTCGCGTGGTGCCGCTACCTGGACCGTGTGCTGCTATCACTGCATTAAGCGCCGCTGGTTTACCATCCGATCGCTTTTGTTATGAAGGCTTTCTGCCCGCCAAATCGAAAGGTCGCCGTGATGCACTAAAAGCGATTGAAGCGGAACCGCGCACGCTGATTTTTTATGAATCGACCCACCGTCTGTTAGATAGCCTGGAAGATATCGTCGCGGTGCTGGGAGAGTCCCGCTACGTGGTGCTGGCGCGAGAACTGACCAAAACCTGGGAAACCATTCACGGCGCGCCCGTTGGCGAGCTGTTGGCGTGGGTAAAAGAAGATGAAAACCGTCGCAAAGGTGAGATGGTACTGATTGTCGAAGGACATAAAGCGCAGGAAGAAGACTTACCCGCCGATGCACTGCGCACGCTGGCGCTGCTACAGGCAGAACTGCCGCTGAAAAAAGCGGCGGCGCTGGCAGCAGAAATTCACGGCGTGAAGAAAAACGCGCTGTATAAGTATGCGCTGGAGCTGCAAGGGGAGTGATTACAGGCATTGCAGCAGGAACAGAGCTGCGATGCCTGTACTTGGTGAGTTAACGGCGACACATCTCATCAATCACGCATGTGAAATAGTTATGCAGCCATAAAAACGAAGCCGGGATCGTGGTGGAGACTTTAGCCGTGAGAAAACGTTCTGTCGCATCCTGCTTTCCTTCGCCAGTCACCAGTAATAAAACTTCGCGGGCATTGAGAATATCCTTCAAACCTAAGGTGATCCCGCGAGTCACGGGACGACCAGCGGTTTTTAACATCTCATGTTGCTGGGTTTTCGCGTCAAGTTGGCTGATATGGCAGGCCGGTTGCAGGCTTTCTCCCGGTTCGTTCAGCCCAAGATGACCGTTTTTCCCTAGTCCGAGAACGCACAAATCGAGACCGCCTTTGCGCGCAATCAGATTCGTTACCCGCTCGCACTCTGTCTCGTTTATCTCTTCGGAGCGAAAGCTGATGAGCTGGTCTTCACGTAACCCCAGCGGCTGCACGATATGCTGCTGAAGGAAAGTTTCGCAGGTGCCGGGCACGGTTAATGGCAGATCCACCCATTCGTCGAGCTTCACGAAGGTCAGTTGGCTGACATCAACGTGCTGCTGGTGGATTTTTTCTACCAGATAATGATACGTCAGTAATGGCGTCGCTCCGGTCGCCAGGCAAATCACGGCATTTGGTTTGCTACGGATCACGTCCAATAAATATTCGCTGGCGCGTTCACTTAACACCGTATAGTTTTCAACTTGCTGTAAGGTTTGCATGAGGAGAAATTCCTTGTGTAGAGAGGCACCACCAGGTGTGATACGGAGACCGATGACAAACGCCAAATTGCCTGATGCGCTACGCTTATCAGTCCTACATTGTTTCTGCAATATATTGAATTTGCATGATTTTGTAGGCCGGATAAGGCGTTCACGCCGCATCCGGCATGGACAAAGCGCACTTTGTCAACAATCTGAGGCTGCGTCAGACGCAGTGCCTCGTTCCATTTACAAAATGCCGAATGCGGAACAAACAATTGAGAGCACAAACGTCACGCCGATTAACAGCACCGGATGCGCTTTTTTCACCCGCAGGAAGTAATACATCAGCAGGGTATAGGCCATCGGTAAAATATTCGGGAAGACTTTATCGAAGAAATCCTGTTGCAGTGCGACGCTGTGGCTACTGTCGATAGCAAACGACGTCACCACGTTAATATGCACATACGAAGCGATCAGTCCGCCGATTACCGTGATCCCGAGGATGGTTGCCGAACGGGCGATCATCTGCGAGTTCTCTCGCACTTTATCGATCGCCTTCACGCCGACCGAATAACCGACGTGGGTCCAGCCGACGCGCAGGAAAAAGATAAGCAGGTAAACGGCGAAGAATAGAATCGGCCCCAACAGGTTTCCCTGGCTGGCGAATGATGAGCAAATCCCCGCCATAATCGGCAACAAGGTAAACCAGAAAATCGCATCGCCAATCCCGGCGATTGGGCCAAACAGCGCCACTTTCAGACCTTTAATGGTGTCGCGGTTTTCCCCTTTCTCTTCCATCGAAATTAATAACCCCATCAGGAATCCGACCAGATTTGGGTGGGTATTAATAAATTCGAGGTTATCTTTCATTGCCGCGCTTAAGCCCGGTTTGTCGTCCTTATAAATCTTTTTCAGGATCGGCAACATTGCCCAGGTAAAACCGCCTGCCTGCATCCTTTCGTAGTTAAAGCTCGCTTGCAGCAGCGACGAACGAAAGCCCAGGCGGGTGATATCTTTTTTACTGATTTCAGATCCCATTGCTGTAGTCCTCTTCTTCATTTTTACTGGCAACGGGCTGCGGTTGCGCTTGCTGCCGGGATTTCGCATTGAAAAACTCATACACCGCAAAGCCTGCGCCCAGTACGGCAACCGGCAACAGGTTGCTGACCTGGATGTAGCAAACAAACAGGAAACCGGCGATCAGGTAAGGAATATATTGCGCTTTGAACATCACGCGCAGCAGCAGGCCAAAACCAACGGCAGGCAGAATGCCGCCAGCCACTTCAAAGCCGTGGGTCAACCAGGCGGGCATTGCTTTTACCAGCGCCTGCATCGCACCCTGCGCCAGGTAAGTACAGAGGAAAGCAATCACCGCATACGAAAAGGCAACAATCAGCATCGTTGTCCAGTTAAGTCGGGAAAACGCTGCTGTATCCGCCTCTTTCGCGCATTTATCGGCTTTGGTCATAAATAATGAGAAAGCGGAATAGAAGAACAGAATGACGTATTGCATTAACAAACTAAACGGCAGGCCAAGACCAATTGCCGTTTTGGCATCGACGCCCGTAGACCACGCAATGACGGTGGTCATCAGACCCGCCATAATTGGGTTGGGCGGCTGAACACCCCCGGCAGGGGTTAATCCGGCGAAAGCCAGCTCTGTCAAGCCACCGGTAATTAAGCCAGTCTGAATATCACCGAGAATAGCACCTGTAAGGGTACAAACGATTATCGGGCGGAATAAAAATAAGGCTTCCAGCCAAAAATCAATCCCCAGAACGAAAACTAATGCCGCCAGGGATAATCCCTGAAGTAGGGTTATTTCATGCATTTTTATTACCTCAAACCAGTATTAAGGCGATGTTAGATTTAGTCAGGGATTTGTTCTTTTTGATCGCCCGGGACGTCCTGAATAAAAACATTCACGCCGCGTTGTTTAATAAAGCGTAAGTCCGTGAGATCCTGATCATCGACATAAACTTTACTACTTATTTGCTTTTTCCCTTCCGAGAAATGCATATTGCCGACGTTGACATCTTTCAGCTCAATGCCACCTTCTACTAATTTACGTACCGTTTTCGGCGTACGGCAAATCAGAAAAATCTTCTGATGTGGTGCAGCTTTGCCGATGACATTAATGGTTTTTTCGACAGTAAAGAAACGGATACCAAAGCCGTAGGTTTCCGCAGTAATACCCATCAGTTTCTGTTGGATATCATCGTTAGCGACAACATCATCCACGACCACCAGCAGATTCGCACCGATGGTGGATGTCCAGGTCACGCCAACCTGGCCATGAACCAGACGGTTATCGATACGGGTTAAGAGAATATTTGGACTGCTCATTGTATAATCCTCACCATAAATTTGAATAATATAATCTTTTTAAATATATTATTGTTGCGATATTGTACTGATGTATTTATTAAGGTTTACTCATTTCCTTTGCCATTAAGGCACTACCCGATATTAGTCGAGCAGTACTTATTAATAAATCGTATAAATTTAATGGTTATGCTGAAATTCGATTCGCCGAACCACAGACATTAATTTTATTCCTGACAACGTCTTTCATTGCATCCATGCCGACGCGCATATAATAGCGAGGATCATTACCCTGCGGGTTTTCCGCAAACCAGGCTTTAACCGCGCCGGCGAAGGCAATTTTCAATTCCGTGGCGACATTAACTTTCGTCACACCCAGTTTAATAGTCCAGCGAACAAATTCATCCGGGACATCGCTGGCGCCATGCAGTACCAGAGGGATGTCTACCATTTCACGAATTTCCGCCAGCCGCTGAAAATCAATTTTCGGTATTTTCCTGTACAGGCCATGTGCCGTACCAATCGCCACAGCCAGGCTGTCGACGCCAGTCAGTTCGACAAAACGTCTGGCTTCTTGTGGGTCGGTGAGGAACGCGCTTTCGGCGTCAACACTTATATCATCTTCCACGCCTCCCAGACGACCCAGTTCCGCTTCCACGCTGCAATCCTGCGAGTGGCAGAAGTCGACGACCGATTTCACCAGTTTTACGTTTTCAGCAAACGGGAAGTGACTGCCATCGATCATCGCGCTGCGCACGCCAGCGTGGACTTTACGGCGAATATCATCGAGCGATTCGTGGTGGTCGAGATGCAGCACAAGCGGCATGTTGTAGGTTGTGGAATAGGCGCTACACAGGGCGTAGATCTCTTCCAGCGCGATATGTTTAAAAGTCCCTGGCGTCCCGGCGAGGATCACCGGCGATCGCATTTCACTGCACACTTCGAGGATCGCCTGGATCGTCTCGGCGTTATGGATGTTAAACGCAGGCACCGCGTAGCCATTGGCCTGGGCGTCTTGTAACAGATATTTGGTGGAGATAATGCTCATAATGCGATCCTCTTATTCCTGCCACGGATGAATAATTACGCCTTGCACCACGCGGTTTACGGTGCCACTGGCTGATGGGGAATCCGGCGTATTGCCCATATGCAGCGACTGCATCAGTGCAAACGTCTGGGCGTACATCAGGAAGCAAAATGCCTGCTCAACGTCGATAAAGTGACGGGATGGCGGCAGGATGATATGCGGGCCGGCGGCAACAATGTCGTTGCTTTCAGCGGCGATGGCGATCACGCGCATTGCCTGGTTGTCGCGGCGGAGTTCTGCCAGCAGATCAAGATCATACTGACGGGTGTAGGGGTGGCTGGAGACAAACACCACGACCAGCGTTTCATCATCGACCAGCGATTTCGGGCCATGACGGAATCCGGTCGGGGAATCATAAAAAGCCGCCAGTTTACCCGCCGTCAGTTCCAGCACTTTCAGCGCCGACTCACGTGCCGCGCCCTGTAAGCCACCGCTGCCGAGATAAACGATCCGTTTCCACGGCGCGTAACCAAACACGCCTTCGCTGAAATCGCCGAGCGAGGTCAGGATCGCCTGGCAACGATCCGCCACGTCGCGGAAGGTCTGGCTGTTGATTGTCTCAGGCGCGAAAACCGCGAGGCAGCTGGCCATCATGGTGGTAATACTGCTGGTCATCGCAAAGCCGCGATCGTGCGTTTCTGCGGGCATCAGCAGGGCAAACGCGTTATCGCTGTTGAGCGCGTTTTGATAGAGATCGCCCGCTTCATTGCAGGTGATCGGCAGGTGATAGCACTCCGGTACAAATTGATTTGCCAGTTCCACGGCAGCGACGCTTTCCGGGCTATTGCCGGATCGACCGAAGGAGATCAGCAGCAGCGGATGCGCTGGATTCAGGTAGTCCATCGGATTGGTAACCAGATCGGTGGTCGGTACGGCGCTGAAGTTTTTGCCGGTATGGCTGGCGAGCCACGGCGCGATGATGTCACCGATAAATGCCGAGGTTCCGGCACCGGTCAGGATTACCCGCAGGTTCTCTTTGCGCAGTAACGGTTCAAGAAAGTTATTGAGCGCGGAACGTAGCGCGTCAATGTTGGCGAGCGAACGAAGCCACGCGCGAGGCTGATGGCGGATCTCTTCTTCAGTCCATGTACCGGTGGTGGCAGGGGGGTAATTTTCTGGCATAACTCAATCCTTAGTTTGATGAACTTGACGTCGGGCGTTATAGCTTTCGCTTACCTTTCGTTTCATTTCACTTGGTGATATCTTTCGTTGATTAAAATTTATAGAAAAGAAACTGAAAGTTCAATGAAGAGAAAGGAAATAAAACGAAATTTGTGATCGTTGAAAGAAAAGACAAGGGAAGATAAAGGGATTGTTTGATGGGGGGATATTTGCACCGATTGCCGGATGCGGCGTAAACGCCTTATCCGCCTGGCAGCCACCAGCCGCAGGTCGGATAAGACGCGTCAGCGTCGCATCCGACACCGGTGCAAAAGTCAAAACAAAAGAAAAAAGGCCTTGTGAGGGAAGTGAAAGCCAGATAAAGAAACGAAAGTGTAAAACGCCACTCACAGTCTTTTACCAATAGCGGCGGGGCGCTTACCTCATATTCCTTCCTCGACCGGACATTCTTTATGGCAGCGGCCTAACTCGTCCACCAGACTGGTCAGCCCACGGTGTCCGCACTCCAGCGCCTGCACACGGAATTCTTCTCCGCTTAACCCTTCGCGCTCCAGCACCATTTCCAGTAATAGTTGCAAATTGGTGCCGGTGATCACTTCACAGCCCGGTTTTTGCATCGCCAGCGTTGAAGCTACGCGAAACGGTGTGCCGCCCAGCAAATCCGTCAGAAAAACAATGCCGTCTTCACAATCCAGTTGGGCGATGGCTTCTTCAAGCTGCGATGTAAGCAGCGCGGTGCTTGAGGTTTCCGGAAAATCGATGGCGATAAACTGCGATTGCTCACCGAGGATTTGCTTCATTGCTTTTTCCATGCCGCTGGCAAATCCGCCATGCCCTGTCAAAATAATACTTAACATCTAATACCTCATTGTATTTAAAGGAAATGACAGAATTTACCGACGATGCCGAGAACCACAGTGATTGCAATCAGGCGCAGCGGACTCCAGCCGCGACGTACCAGCCAGAACATGGTCAGGGTATAGACCAGCGGTAAGAAGGCAGGCATCAGTTTGTCGATAACGTCAGTCTGTAGCTTAACCACTGCGTCGCCTGCCGTGATTTCCAGCGTGGTGCTTAATCGGACATAGGTTGCTACCAGCGCGCCGATCACCGTCATCCCGACGATAGACGCCGCATGACCGACTTTTTTGGTATTCGCTTTAATTAGCGGGATCGCCGCCACGCCCATTCGATAAGCGTAATGCGCAAGACCAAAACGCAGGCCGAGATGCACCACGTTGAATAACACGATAAATACCACGGCGCCGAGAATAGAGCCTTGCAACGCCAGACTGGCACCAATCCCGCCGCAAATTGGCAGCAGCGTCAGCCAGAACATCGCGTCGCCAATCCCGCCGAGCGGCGCACCGACAGCAATTTTGGTGCTCTGAATACTGTTAACGTCCTGCTTAGAACGCTCCATCGCAAGGATAATGCCGATCACAAACGTCACCAGAAACGGGTGAGTATTGAAAAAGCCCATATGG
This sequence comes from Escherichia sp. MOD1-EC6819, assembly GCF_002965765.1. NCBI lineage: Bacteria > Pseudomonadati > Pseudomonadota > Gammaproteobacteria > Enterobacterales > Enterobacteriaceae > Escherichia > Escherichia sp. MOD1-EC6819. Next base: position 309,723 of record NZ_PTRG01000001.1, read on the forward strand.
CCTTTCATGGCGCGCGCCAGGTCGCGTTTATTGGTATGGATCTTTTTCAGTGCAGGCAGCAGACCGTACAACCAGCCGGAAGCCTGCATACGTTCGTAGTTGAAAGAAGCCTGTAACAGCATGGAACGCCATGCGACGCGATTGATATCTTTTTTCGTTAACTCCGCGCCAATGCTTTGATCTTCATATACGTTTTCATTGACGCCAGTCAGCAGTGCTTCTTCGTTTTCACTGACGTTCGGCAGGGTCGTTTGATTAGATGCCATCTTCAAATTCCTCTTTCTGTGCCGCAGGTTGAATCGGTTCAGGAGATTTACGCAGCAGGTCGATCAGCGCCATCGCCAGCGCGGCAGCAGCAATAGCCAGCACCGGTAACTTGAGCCAGGCGGCGGCAACAAAGCCCAGGATGAAGTAGGGGATGTAGACGTTTTTCATCATGATTTTCAGCAGCACGGCAAAACCGATTGCTGGCATGATGCCGCCTGCGACACCGAGGCCGTCGATTAAGCGTTGCGGCAGGACATCAATGATGGTTTTGGCATGTTCCGCACCGAAGTAAATCGGCAGGAAAGCGCAGAGAAAATAGAAGATGCCGAGCGCCAGCAGCGCCAGATAGTTCACGCGCTCAATGCCGCGTGTATCGGCATTTTCCGCCATCCGGTCGCAACGGGACATCACGCCAGACATCACCGAGAACAGGAAGGTAATCCCCATCTGTACCGCGACGGCGAAAGGTACGGCGATACCGACCGCGACATCGGGTTTCACGCCGGTGGTAATAGCAAATGCCGTACCGACTATAGTACCGATAATTACGTTAGGCGGCTGTGCGCCCGCCAGCGGAGCCAGCCCCATCCATACCAGTTCCAGCGTACCGCCGGTTAAAATACCGGTATGTAGATCGCCAAGTACCAGCCCAACCAACGGTCCAAGAACCACCGGGCGATGTATATGGGTTAAGCCGTTAAACATATCCAGGCCAGCGATAAAGGCGAGAATGCCCAACACGAACGCCTGCAACAGACTGATTTCCATAATGAATCCCTCAAAGTAATTTAAAGAGCTCCACAGCAGGTTCTGTCGGGACGCCCTGAACGAAGCATTCCACTCTGGCGGTTTTCAGATCGTTAAACGCCGCGATATCACCCGCATCTACAGAAACCGTTTTGGTGATTTGCTGCTTGCCATTGGTGTAATGCATATTGCCAACGTTAATGCGACTCACCGGGACACCACCTTTTACCAGCGTCAGGAAATCGGCTGGTGTTTTGCAAACCAGCAGGATTTTCTGCCGGTCAGCGGCGCGATGGATATTGTCGATCACTTTTTGCAACGACCAGAAACGCACGGCGATCCCTTCTGCCAGTACCATTTCCATCAGGTTTTGTTGTACCGGATCTTCAGCAACCTCATCATTGGCTACCAGAACCAGATTTGCCCCCGCAAATCCGACCCACTGAACGCCGACCTGACCGTGAATCAAGCGTTCATCAATCCGGCTTAAAACAATATTTGGCATAGCGTGTTCCTCTTGTTTTGGTTATTGGCCTCCACAGGCTGTGTGGTACTGCGCCAGGATGTCCTGAATATGGTTGATAATGAGCGCCCTCGGCGTTGGTTGTAGCTCGCCGGAGCGAACTTTGACGTATTGCAGCGGCAGATACTGGCTGATGAGCGGCAGCGGAATTGGGGCATCCGCCAGGTTACGAATCAGATGGGCGAAAGCGTTATCAATCTGGCTGTCCGGCCAGTAGTAGCGCACGCGATCTGAGTAGCTGTAACCGCGTGCCAGACGACGTGCGTTGCCGTCACCGTGGTAGTGGCTTTGCCAGTATTCCGGGCGATCGAGCATCACGTTTTCCAGTATCTGACGCAGACCGGAACAGGCTTTCGCTGGCACCAGCTCTTCTTCAATCGCCGCCAGAGAAAACAGGGCTTCACGCAGGGCGAAGGTCAGCGCCGGGCCAACTTTCAGAATGGCAAAGTGGTCGATTACCAACTGGCGCAGCGATTGCGGCGTTTGATAATCGGTAGAGTGAGCTTCGAAAATCAGCGTTTCATAGTGTTCAACCATCTGGCTTAAGGCGGTCGCTTTGGCTGGCTGATAATCAATAACGTTGGTGTGATCGAATTCGACGCCGGGTTGTACTACCAGGGCAATGATGCGTGGCCAGATGGCATTCAGACCCTGCTTTTCAAAAGCGTGACGATGAGCTTCCAGCGTGGCGCGGGCGGCATCCGGCGTGGTGACCGCCAGTTCGCTTAAGGTTTCATGAGCGCCGCCAGGCACCGGCACTTCAGTACCAATGACATACACCAGATCGGCTTCGCCAAAGTGTTCGCGGCAGGTTTCTTCCGCCACTTTCGCCAGACGGGCAGCGCGTTCAGCCACGATATCATCGGTTAAGGGAACCGGATCGCCCTGACAGGACATACTGCAATCAAGATGGATTTTTTTGAACCCCGCCGCGACGTAGCTTTTAATCAAATCATCGGCATTGGCCATCGCCTGAGCGGCAGGCAGATTCTGCCAGCGGTTTGGCCCCAGATGGTCACCGCCGAGAATCAACGCGTCTTGCGGGAAATTCAGCGAGTCGGCAAGCTGGCAAACAAAGCCGCGAAAATCGGCGGGCGTCATTCCGGTATATCCGCCGAACTGATCCACCTGATTGGAGGTTGCTTCAATCAGTAACGGCGTTTGGTTTGCGAAGGCGTAGTGGATGGCGGCTTCCAGTACCAGCGGATGCGCGGAGCAAACGGCATAAATCCCATTTGTTTTGCCCTCTTTGTGCTGTCTCACCATTTCTATCAGATATTTCACTTTCCTCTCCAGGCCAGATAACTGCCATTGCTGATCTTTCGTTTTGTTTCAGTTGATACTGCGTCATGGTGAGGTAAAAATAAAACGAAAGGTAATTGTTTTCTGATCTGATTCACAAAAGAAACATAATGAAAGCTTCTGAAACAGGAGTCGCTTGCGTCAACGGGCAAGGTGGGCTTGCATTTGCTTAATAGAACGGTATTAATAATAAAAACGAAATGAAACGAAAGCTTTACGAAAGGATTTTCTATGAGTAATACCGACGCATCAGGTGAGAAACGAGTGACTGGCACCAGCGAACGACGAGAGCAGATCATTCAGCGCCTGCGTCAGCAAGGGAGTGTGCAGGTTAACGATCTGTCAGCATTATTTGGCGTTTCTACCGTGACGATCCGCAATGATCTGGCGTTTCTGGAAAAACAGGGGATCGCCGTGCGTGCGTATGGTGGCGCGTTGATCTGCGATGGCACGACGCTGTCAGTCGAGCCTTCGGTAGAAGATAAAAGCGCGCTGAACACGGCGATGAAACGCAGCGTTGCGAAAGCTGCCGTTGAGTTAATTAAGCCTGGTCATCGGGTGATCCTCGATTCCGGAACCACCACCTTTGAGATTGCCCGTCTGATGCGCAAGCACACCGACGTAATTGCGATGACCAACGGTATGAACGTGGCCAATGCGTTGCTGGAAGCTGAAGGGGTGGAACTGCTGATGACCGGCGGGCATTTGCGCCGTCAGTCGCAATCTTTTTACGGCGATCAGGCTGAACAATCGCTGCAAAATTACCACTTCGATATGCTGTTTCTCGGCGTAGACGCTATCGATCTGGAGCGCGGCGTCAGCACGCACAATGAAGATGAAGCTCGTTTAAACCGCCGGATGTGCGAAGTTGCGGAACGGATCATCGTGGTCACCGATTCCAGTAAGTTCAACCGCTCCAGTTTACATAAGATCATCGATACTCAGCGGATCGATATGATCATTGTCGATGAAGGCATTCCTGCGGATAGTCTGGAAGGACTGCGAAAGGCTGGGGTTGAGGTGATTCTGGTCGGGGAGTGAGAAATGGCGCCCGCTGGTCAAAACGGATGCGTTCGGCGGGCATTGTGAACACCATCAATGGGTTTCTTCAGTCTCTCTGGTGAGGGTTTCCCAGTCGGCAGGAGGATGTCCTCTTTTTAACATTTTGCTGAATACGGTATAGGCATCTGTTTTTTTACTGTAGGTGCGCAGCGTGTTTTCATCGTTCATCCATCCCAGAATGATGACTTTCTCTTTTTCGCTGTAACGAAAGAAGAGACGATAACGACCAGCGCCAAATTTTACCCGTGACCAGTCTTTATTTTTCCCTGAGCCTAACGACTTGCCATGACGGAATGCCGGTGATGATGGATTGACCGTGATATGCTCCTCAATAACTTTATGTACTACTGCCAATAACTTTGTGGCGGCTTTTTTCTGATAATTTTCAGGATCTTTCCCCTTTAATGTCTCAACTTCGGCAACTAAAGCGTCGTAGGTTTCCTGAAAGCAGGGATGAGCATATAGCGCCCAACCATTAACCCTTTGTGGAAAATCCATTATTCGTCGTCGCCAATCTCATCATCAATGTTGACGTCCATGCCAGCGACAAGTCTCTTTCCTTGTTGAATTTCGAATGGACGAGTTTTTTGCGGGTTGTTCTGGATATCTGCATCCAGAAAACGCAAAAATGCATTCATAGTATGATCCTCCTGTTCATCTCCCACACGGCACATAAATACTTGCCCACCAGGCAGGATTTCGTAATGAATGCTGTCCAGGCCTGGCTTCAGTTTTAAGGCCTCACGCACTGGCGCGGGGATAGTTGTTTGTCCGCGTATCGTGACCTTTGATTCAGTGGTCAGTACAGCGTTAGAGCGAGCATTAGCGGGCATTGTTCACTGTCCTTTTACAGCCTTTTTTCTGCTCAAATTATAATCTTCAACTAAGGTAATGCAAATGCATTATTAATGGATGACGGGACTTGAAACAATAAAAACATGGCACTAAGGCCATGTTTTGCGAGGCGCGTTCCAAAAGAAATCAGGTCACCGGCGCCGGGTTAAACACCGCCAGTTGGTTATGCAGTCCCCATTGATCCGAGAAGGTTTTCTTCTTCCCGCTGGCGACATCGAGAATAAAGTGGAACAGCTTCCAGCCCACCTCTTCAATGGTCTCTTCGCCGGTGGCGATAGTGCCCGCATTAATATCCATCAAATCAAACCAGCGGTTCGCCAGTTCGGTGCGGGTCGCCATTTTAATGACCGGCACCGCCATCAGACCGTACGGTGTGCCGCGACCGGTCGTAAATACTTGCACGGTAATCCCTGAAGCCACCTGTTGGGTGCCACAGACGAAATCGCTGGCTGGCGTCGCGGCGTAAATTAATCCGCGTTTGGTCGGACGCTGACCGGGTGACAGCACTTCTACAATCGCGCTTTTACCTGATTTAGCAATGGAGCCGAGTGCCTTTTCCACCACGTTTGCCAGACCGCCTTTTTTGTTACCCGGCGAAGGGTTGGCGCTGCGGTCGGTTTTCCCCATATTGAGATAGTTGTCGTACCACTCCATCTCTTCCAGCAGGCGCTTGCCAACCTCTTCGTTAACAGCGCGCGGCGTCAGCAGATGAATGGCGTCACGCACTTCCGTGACTTCTGAGAACATCACCGTTGCGCCGCAGCGCACCAGTAAATCAGATGCATAACCCACTGCCGGGTTTGCCGTTACACCAGAAAACGCATCGCTGCCGCCGCACTGCATACCGACAACCAGTTCTGAAGCTGGACAGGTTTCTCGCTGCCGTTGATTTAATTTGTGCAGATGGCGATCGGCAACTTGCAAAATATCCTCGACCATTGACTGAAAACCGACATGTTTTTCATCCTGCAAGCTGACAATACTGGCACTTTCCACTGGAATAGCCGGTACATCATCCGTGCCGATCAGCAGGCGCTCAGGTTGCAATTTCTCGCAACCCAGACCAATCACCATCACCTCACCGCCAAAGTTTGGGTTAAGCGAAATGTTGTGAATAGTACGAATAGGCACCACCGCCGCCGGAGCGTTAATCGCCACGCCACAACCGTACAGATGATTCAGCCCCACCACGCCATCGACGTTCGGGTATTTCGGCAGCAGGTCACGCTCAATGATTTTCACCACGTAATCCACCACGCCCGCCACACAGTGGACGCTGGTGGTGATGCCGAGCAGGTTTTTGGTTCCCACGCTGCCATCGGCATTGCGATAGCCTTCAAAGGTATAACCTTCAAGCGCCGGTAAGGGTTCCGGCACTTTAGTTGCCAGTGGCAGCGTGTGTAATGGCGGCGCTTCCGGCAGTACTACCATTGATTCGTCGATCCAACTTCCGCGTGGGATCGCGCGCACGGCGTAACCAATCACTTCGCCATAACGAATAATTTCACCACTAGCCGGAATGTCCAGCAATGCGACTTTATGCCCCTGGGGAATATGTTCAATTAATTCCAGCCCATCCGGAAAACGCGTTCCTGCTTTCAGGCCATTATCATTAACAATAATTGCCACATTATCTGTGTTGTGAACTTTTATATAAAACGCAGTCGGCGTTTCTTGTCTGATTTCGATGTTGGCCATTATCCCGTTTTCTCCGGTCGCTGGTAATAATAAATTTATGTTGATTGATTCTGATGACAGAAATAATTTTATCTGCGAGATGGAATAAGAGTGTCAGGAGATGAAAAGTCAGTATGTGATCAACATCACTAATTATCGTGATAGCAGGGCAACCGGGGCAGGCAAAGCGTAAATATGTGCATTGGCACGCAGCGTGATAGGCATATGCTCAAAATAATATTTATATCAGACAAACATAATGAGCATTTGCACAATGCCTATTGTTTCTGTGCTGATTATACTCATTGTCGAAAACGGATTTATTATTGTGCAGTGGCCAATATTCGTTAATAGAATATTTAATAAATAGCACTGACCTTTTTGCTATCGACTGAATATAAACATGATTAGTGGGATTGATGAATAAGGAACGCATGTGCCTTTTTAATCTTACTGCCTATTTTTATTGTCATCGAAGAGATTGCCCTCTTTCAATACTGCACCAGGAAGCCTGATTGGCGACATTAAACGTATGGAATTGCAGAAATAAGCAAAGGTATAAGCGATGAATAACGATATTTTCCCAAATAAGTTCAAAGCCGCGTTGGCAGCGAAACAGGTACAGATTGGCTGCTGGTCAGCACTTTCTAACCCAATTAGCACGGAAGTTCTTGGTTTAGCTGGCTTTGACTGGCTGGTGCTGGATGGCGAACATGCGCCAAACGATATCTCCACGTTCATTCCTCAGTTGATGGCTCTGAAGGGGAGCGTCAGCGCGCCAGTGGTGCGTGTACCGACCAACGAACCGGTGATCATCAAGCGTCTGCTGGATATCGGTTTTTATAACTTCCTGATCCCCTTTGTGGAAACGAAAGAAGAAGCGGTGCAGGCGGTGGCATCTACCCGTTATCCACCAGAAGGTATTCGCGGCGTCTCCGTTTCTCACCGCGCCAATATGTTTGGCACCGTGGCGGATTACTTCGCTCAGTCGAATAAGAACATCACCATTCTGGTGCAAATTGAAAGCCAGCAAGGCGTTGATAACGTTGATGCTATCGCCGCAACCGAAGGCGTGGACGGTATCTTCGTTGGCCCCAGCGATCTGGCAGCGGCATTAGGTCATCTCGGCAATGCGTCGCATCCGGATGTGCAAAAAGCGATTCAACATATTTTTAATCGCGCCAGAGCCCACGGCAAACCCTGCGGCATCCTCGCCCCTGTCGAAGCCGATGCGCGTCGTTATCTGGAATGGGGCGCTACGTTTGTGGCCGTTGGCAGCGATCTCGGCGTATTCCGTTCCGCCACGCAGAAACTGGCAGATACCTTTAAAAAATAACCACCACCGCAACAAGAGAGATGATTGATATGACTATGAAAGTTGGTTTTATTGGCCTGGGTATTATGGGTAAACCAATGAGTAAAAACCTCCTGAAAGCAGGTTACTCGCTGGTGGTTGCTGACCGTAACCCTGAAGCCATTGCTGAAGTGATTGCCGCAGGCGCAGAAACAGCGTCTACGGCTAAAACTATCGCTGAACAGTGCGACGTCATCATAACCATGCTGCCAAACTCCCCTCATGTGAAAGAGGTGGCGCTGGGTGAAAATGGCATCATTGAAGGCGCGAAGCCAGGTACGGTATTGATCGATATGAGTTCAATCGCTCCGCTGGCAAGCCGTGAAATCAGCGAAGCACTGAAAGCGAAAGGTATTGATATGCTGGACGCCCCGGTGAGCGGCGGTGAACCGAAAGCCATCGACGGTACGCTGTCAGTGATGGTGGGCGGCGACAAGGCTATTTTCGACAAATACTATGATTTGATGAAAGCGATGGCGGGTTCCGTGGTGCATACCGGGGAAATCGGTGCAGGTAACGTCACCAAACTGGCAAACCAGGTCATTGTGGCGCTGAATATTGCCGCGATGTCAGAAGCGTTAACGCTGGCAACCAAGGCGGGCGTTAACCCGGATCTGGTTTATCAGGCAATTCGCGGTGGACTGGCGGGCAGTACCGTTCTTGACGCCAAAGCGCCTATGGTCATGGACAGAAACTTCAAGCCAGGCTTCCGTATTGATCTGCATATTAAGGATCTGGCAAATGCGCTGGATACCTCCCACGGCGTTGGTGCGCAATTGCCGCTAACTGCTGCGGTTATGGAGATGATGCAGGCACTACGTGCCGATGGTTTGGGAACGGCGGATCATAGCGCCCTGGCGTGCTACTACGAAAAACTGGCGAAAGTCGAAGTTACTCGTTAATGACGTCGCGCCCGGATGGCGTATTGCAATCCGGGCCTGGAATCCAGGCCGAATAAGAGAAACGCCCTCCGGCGTCATGTGGTAACAGGCACAGGTATGAAAATCGTAATCGCCCCAGACTCTTATAAAGAAAGTTTATCTGCCAGCGAGGTTGCGCAGGCGATAGAAAAAGGATTTCGGGAAATTTTTCCTGATGCACAGTACGTTTCTGTTCCGGTTGCTGATGGCGGCGAAGGAACGGTGGAAGCGATGATTGCAGCTACCCAGGGTTCCGAACGTCACGCCTGGGTTACAGGGCCACTGGGCGAGAAGGTGAATGCCAGTTGGGGGATCTCTGGCGATGGTAAAACCGCGTTTATTGAAATGGCGGCGGCCAGTGGGCTGGCGTTAGTACCGTCGGAAAAGCGTGATCCGTTGGTGACGACTTCTCGCGGCACGGGAGAGTTAATTTTGCAGGCGCTGGAGAGTGGCGCGACCAGTATTATTATTGGCATCGGCGGCAGTGCCACCAACGACGGCGGTGCGGGGATGATGCAGGCGCTGGGGGTGAAGTTAAGCGATGTCAACGGTAATGAAATCGGTTTTGGCGGCGGCAGTCTTAATACCCTGAATGATATTGATATATCCGGCCTCGATCCGCGTTTAAAAGATTGCGCTATTCGCGTCGCCTGCGATGTCACTAATCCACTGGTGGGCGATAACGGTGCTTCGCGTATTTTTGGCCCGCAAAAAGGGGCTAATGAAGCCACGATTATCGAACTGGACAAGAATCTCTCTCACTATGCTGATGTCATCAAAAAATCGCTGCATGTTGATGTGAAATACGTCCCCGGTGCAGGGGCTGCAGGCGGTATGGGGGCGGCGCTAATGGCGTTTCTTGGCGCAGAGCTAAAGAGCGGCATTGAGATTGTGACGACGGCGCTCAATCTGGAAGAACATATTCATGATTGCTCGTTGGTGATCACCGGAGAAGGCCGCATTGATAGCCAGAGCATTCACGGTAAAGTGCCGATTGGCGTAGCGAACGTCGCGAAGAAATACAATAAACCGGTAATTGGTATTGCGGGTAGTCTGACGAAGGATGTCGGCGTTGTGCATCAGCATGGCATCGATGCTGTATTCAGCGTGTTGAACAGTATTGTTACGCTGAATGAAGCTTTCAGTGGGGCTTATGACAATATTTACCGTGCTTCACGCAATATCGCCGCGACGCTGGCGATTGGAATGCGTAACGCGGGGTGACAAGGGCGCGCAAACCCTCTATACTTCGCGCCGAAGCTGACCAGACAGTCGCCGCTTCGTCGTCGTCCTCTTCGGGGGAGACGGGCGGAGGGGAGGAAAGTCCGGGCTCCATAGGGCAGGGTGCCAGGTAACGCCTGGGGGGGAAACCCACGACCAGTGCAACAGAGAGCAAACCGCCGATGGCTCACGCAAGTGGGATCAGGTAAGGGTGAAAGGGTGCGGTAAGAGCGCACCGCGCGGCTGGTAACAGTCCGTGGCACGGTAAACTCCACCCGGAGCAAGGCCAAATAGGGGTTCATAAGGTACGGCCCGTACTGAACCCGGGTAGGCTGCTTGAGCCAGTGAGCGATTGCTGGCCTAGATGAATGACTGTCCACGACAGAACCCGGCTTATCGGTCAGTTTCACCTCTTCAACAGAAACCCGCCAGTGCAAAACTGGCGGGTTTTTGCTTTTGGAGCGGGCGGTAAGATGAATGACTGTCCACGACGCTATACCCAAAAGAAAGCGGCTTATCGGTCAGTTTCACCTCTTCAACAGAAACCCGCCAGTGCAAAACTGGCGGGTTTTTGCTTTTGAAGCAGGCAGTAAGATGAATGACTGTCCACGACGCTATACCCAAAAGAAAGCGGCTTATCGGTCAGTTTCACCTGTTTTAACGAAAACCCGGCAGTGCAAACTGGCGGGTTTTTGCTTTTGGAGCGAGCAGTAAGATGAATGACTGTCCACGACGCTATACCCAAAAGGAAGCCCAATATAAACACTCTTTTTAGTCACCCTGTGCTCTCTTCTGATAGCTTACTTCGAATGGCAATTATTAGTTTTGTGATCCTCAACACAAAATGCTGTTCCGCAACTGGAATGCAAGAATAAATCATGGAAAACGATTGCATTCACAAAATGACGTTCTGCAAAAGAGACAATGAATGACGTTAATCAATTGTTCGAGATGATCAATATCTGTATTCGAGATTTTAAAATATTGATAAAATAAATGTTCTATCTCCAACAAATAGCGCAAAAAAATGTGATGTACCGCATTATTTATCTGTGGAAATGATTTATTTATAATAAAATTTGATAACTTGCTAATTAAATTTAACTTAAAAGTCGTCTGCGAAATACACGATAATTGCTTGAAATATCGTCTAAGAGCATTTTTTAATAACAAAAATTAAGTGTGTCGTTATCGCCATAAAATATGGTTATCCCCCCTTGTTTTTTTGATAAAAGTCAGCCTTTGTGTTGATTTTATTTATATAACTCATTGATATTAAATGATTATATGCCTTTAAGGATATACCTGGAAAACTAATGAAAGTTAATTTGTGAGTGGTCGCACATATCCTATTCATTGCATTTTGATACACTTCATACCGTCAATGAGGTAATTAACGCGGGTTGTTATGAGCACTATTCTTCTTCCTAAAACGCAACACCTGGTAGTCTTTCAGGAAGTCATTAGAAGTGGCTCTATTGGCTCGGCTGCAAAAGAATTAGGGTTAACTCAACCAGCGGTCAGTAAAATCATTAACGATATCGAAGATTATTTTGGCGTGGAATTAGTGGTGCGGAAAAATACCGGCGTAACGCTGACGCCAGCTGGTCAATTGTTGCTCTCACGCTCCGAATCCATTACCCGCGAAATGAAAAATATGGTTAATGAGATTAGCGGTATGTCCTCTGATGCAGTCGTGGAGGTCTCATTTGGTTTTCCATCGCTGATCGGCTTTACCTTTATGTCCGGGATGATCAACAAATTCAAAGAGGTGTTCCCGAAAGCGCAGGTCTCAATGTATGAAGCGCAATTGTCCTCGTTCTTACCGGCTATCCGCGACGGGCGTCTGGATTTTGCGATAGGTACGTTAAGTGCAGAAATGAAGCTTCAGGATTTGCATGTCGAGCCGCTGTTCGAGTCAGAGTTCGTACTGGTTGCCAGTAAGTCCCGAACATCCACCGGCACCACCACGCTGGAGTGTTTGAAAAACGAACAGTGGGTGTTGCCGCAAACGAATATGGGATACTACAGCGAACTACTCACCACGTTACAAAGAAATGGCATCAGTATTGAAAACATTGTTAAAACCGACTCAGTCGTGACAATTTATAATCTTGTTCTCAATGCTGATTTCTTAACCGTGATTCCCTGCGATATGACTTCACCTTTTGGTTCTAATCAATTTATTACCATTCCGGTTGAGGAAACATTACCGGTAGCGCAATATGCCGCAGTATGGTCGAAAAATTATCGTATTAAAAAAGCAGCATCGGTTTTGGTGGAATTAGCCAAAGAATATTCATCTTATAATGGGTGTAGACGAAAGCAATTAATAGAATCTTGTTAGTTATTTGTTTTTTTATTTAAACATAAATAATCCACCTGCCTTTTTGCAGGTGCTGGTTACGGTTACCTACATATTTAATTCAGGCTAAGAGGTTTTATAATGCATATTACATACGATCTGCCGGTTGCTATTGATGACATTATTGAAGCAAAACAACGTCTGGCTGGGCGAATTTATAAAACAGGCATGCCTCGATCTAACTATTTTAGCGAACGTTGCAAAGGTGAAATATTCCTTAAGTTCGAAAACATGCAGCGTACCGGGTCATTTAAAATTCGTGGCGCATTTAATAAATTAAGCTCCTTAACTGATGCTGAGAAACGTAAAGGTGTAGTGGCCTGTTCAGCAGGGAACCACGCGCAAGGGGTTTCGCTCTCCTGTGCGATGTTGGGGATTGATGGTAAAGTTGTAATGCCGAAAGGCGCGCCAAAATCCAAAGTTGCGGCAACGTGTGACTACTCTGCTGAAGTGGTACTGCACGGCGACAACTTCAACGACACTATCGCCAAAGTGAGCGAAATTGTCGAAACGGAAGGTCGCATCTTTATTCCACCTTATGATGATCCGAAAGTGATTGCCGGTCAGGGAACCATTGGGCTGGAAATTATGGAAGATCTTTATGATGTCGATAACGTCATTGTGCCAATTGGCGGTGGCGGTTTAATTGCCGGTATTGCGGTGGCAATTAAATCTATTAACCCGACCATTCGTGTTATTGGTGTGCAGTCAGAAAACGTTCACGGCATGGCGGCTTCTTTCCACTCCGGAGAAATAACCACGCACCGAACTACCGGCACCCTGGCGGATGGTTGTGATGTCGCCCGCCCGGGTAATTTAACTTACGAAATCGTTCGTGAATTAGTCGATGACATCGTGCTGGTTAGTGAAGACGAAATCAGAAACAGTATGATTGCCTTAATTCAGCGTAATAAAGTCGTTACCGAAGGTGCAGGCGCTTTGGCATGTGCTGCATTATTAAGCGGTAAATTAGACCAATATATTCAAAACAGAAAAACCGTCAGTATTATTTCTGGCGGTAATATCGATCTTTCTCGCGTCTCTCAAATCACCGGTTTCGTTGACGCTTAATTAATTCGTTGAGGATAGGATATGAGTACTTCAGATAGCATTGTATCCAGCCAGACAAAACAATCGTCCTGGCGTAAATCAGATACCACATGGACGTTAGGCTTGTTTGGTACGGCAATCGGCGCCGGGGTGCTGTTCTTCCCTATCCGCGCAGGTTTTGGCGGACTGATCCCGATTCTTCTGATGTTGGTATTGGCATACCCGATTGCGTTTTATTGCCACCGGGCGCTGGCGCGTCTGTGTCTCTCTGGCTCTAACCCTTCCGGCAACATTACGGAAACGGTAGAAGAGCATTTTGGTAAAACCGGCGGTGTGGTCATCACGTTCCTGTATTTCTTCGCGATTTGCCCACTGTTGTGGATTTATGGCGTTACCATCACCAACACCTTTATGACCTTCTGGGAAAACCAGCTCGGTTTTGCGCCGCTGAACCGTGGCTTCGTGGCGCTGTTCCTGCTGCTGCTGATGGCGTTCGTCATTTGGTTTGGTAAAGATCTGATGGTTAAAGTGATGAGCTACTTGGTATGGCCTTTTATCGCCAGCCTGGTGCTGATTTCTCTGTCGCTGATCCCTTACTGGAACTCTGCGGTTATCGATCAAGTTGACCTTGGTGCGCTGTCGTTAACAGGTCATGACGGTATCCTGATCACCGTCTGGCTGGGGATTTCCATCATGGTTTTCTCCTTTAACTTCTCACCAATCGTCTCTTCTTTCGTCGTTTCTAAGCGTGAAGAGTATGAGAAAGACTTTGGTCGCGACTTCACTGAGCAGAAATGTTCACAAATCATCTCTCGCGCCAGTATGCTGATGGTTGCAGTGGTCATGTTCTTTGCCTTCAGCTGCCTGTTTACGCTGTCTCCGGCGAACATGGCGGAAGCAAAAGCGCAGAATATTCCGGTGCTTTCTTACCTGGCTAACCACTTTGCATCCATGACCGGCACCAAAACGACGTTCGCTATTATTCTGGAATATGCGGCGTCCATCATCGCGCTGGTTGCTATCTTCAAATCTTTCTTCGGTCACTATCTGGGGACGCTGGAAGGTCTGAACGGTCTGATTCTGAAGTTCGGTTATAAAGGCGACAAAACCAAAGTGTCGCTGGGTAAACTGAATACTCTCAGCATGATCTTCATCATGGGTTCAACCTGGGTTGTTGCCTACGCCAACCCGAACATCCTGGATCTGATTGAAGCCATGGGCGCACCGATTATCGCATCCCTGCTGTGCCTGTTGCCGATGTACGCCATCCGTAAGGCGCCGTCTCTGGCGAAATACCGTGGTCGTCTGGATAACGTGTTTGTTACTGTGATTGGTCTGCTGACCATCCTGAACATCGTATACAAACTGTTTTAATCCATAACTCAGGATGAGAAAAGAGATGAATGAATTTCCGGTTGTTTTGGTTATTAACTGTGGTTCGTCTTCGATTAAGTTTTCCGTGCTCGATACCTGTGACTGTGAAGTATTAATGTCAGGTATTGCCGATGGTATTAACTCGGAAAATGCATTCTTATCCGTAAATGGGGGAGAGCCAGCACCGCTGGCTCACCACAGCTACGAAGGTGCATTGAAGGCAATCGCATTTGAACTGGAAAAACGGAATTTAAATGACAGTGTGGCCTTAATTGGCCACCGCATCGCCCACGGCGGCAGTATTTTTACCGAGTCCGCTATTATTACCGATGAGGTCATTGATAATATCCGCCGCGTTTCTCCACTGGCTCCGCTGCATAATTACGCCAATTTAAGTGGCATTGAATCGGCGCAGCAATTATTTCCTGGCGTAACTCAGGTGGCGGTATTTGATACCAGTTTCCACCAGACTATGGCTCCGGAAGCTTATTTATACGGCCTGCCGTGGAAATATTATGAAGAGTTAGGTGTGCGCCGTTATGGTTTCCACGGAACCTCGCACCGCTATGTTTCCCAGCGCGCCCATTCGCTGCTGGACCTTGTGGAAGATGACTCCGGGCTGGTTGTGGCGCATCTTGGCAATGGCGCGTCAATCTGCGCGGTTCGTAACGGTCAGAGCGTAGATACTTCAATGGGAATGACGCCGCTGGAAGGCTTGATGATGGGGACGCGCAGTGGTGATGTCGACTTCGGCGCGATGTCCTGGGTTGCCAGTCAAACCAATCAGAGCCTGGGCGATCTGGAACGCATAGTGAATAAAGAGTCGGGATTATTAGGTATTTCCGGTCTTTCTTCCGACCTGCGCGTACTGGAAAAAGCCTGGCATGAAGGACACGAGCGCGCACAACTGGCAATTAAAACTTTTGTTCATCGAATTGCCCGTCATATTGCCGGACACGCTGCCTCATTACATCGTCTGGATGGCATTATATTTACCGGCGGAATAGGCGAAAACTCAAGTTTAATTCGTCGTCTGGTCATGGAACATTTAGCCGTATTAGGCGTTGAGATTGATGTGGAAATGAATAATCAATCTAATTCCTACGGTGAACGTATTATTTCCAGTGAAAATGCGCGCGTAATTTGCGCCGTTATTCCGACTAATGAAGAAAAAATGATTGCCTTAGATGCAATTCATTTAGGCAAAGTTAACGCTCCCGCAGAATTTGCATAATTTAGTTGAAGTCTTGTAGAGAGATTATTTTTCATGAAGGTAGATATTGATACCAGCGATAAGCTGTACGCCGACGCATGGCTTGGCTTTAAAGGTACGGACTGGAAAAACGAAATTAATGTCCGCGATTTTATTCAACACAACTATACGCCTTATGAAGGTGATGAATCTTTCCTTGCTGAAGCAACGCCAGCGACCACGGCATTGTGGGAAAAAGTAATGGAAGGCATTCGTATCGAAAATGCGACCCACGCGCCGGTTGATTTCGATACTGATATTGCCACTACCATTACCGCCCATGATGCTGGTTATATTAATCAGCCGCTGGAAAAAATTGTTGGTCTGCAAACCGATGCGCCGTTAAAGCGCGCGCTGCATCCGTTTGGCGGCATTAATATGATTAAAAGTTCATTCCACGCATATGGCCGTGAAATGGACAGCGAATTTGAGTACATCTTTACCGATCTGCGTAAAACCCATAATCAGGGCGTATTTGATGTTTACTCACCTGATATGCTGCGCTGCCGTAAATCTGGCGTACTGACCGGTTTGCCGGACGGTTATGGTCGTGGTCGTATCATCGGAGACTATCGCCGCGTGGCGCTGTACGGCATCAGTTATCTGGTACGTGAACGCGAACTGCAATTTGCCGATCTCCAGTCTCGTCTGGAAAAAGGTGAGGATCTTGAAGCCACCATCCGTCTGCGTGAAGAGCTGGCGGAACATCGTCATGCGCTGTTGCAGATTCAGGAAATGGCGGCGAAATACGGCTTCGACATCTCCCGTCCGGCGCAGAATGCGCAGGAAGCGGTGCAGTGGCTCTACTTCGCTTACCTGGCGGCGGTGAAATCGCAAAACGGCGGCGCAATGTCTCTGGGTCGTACCGCATCGTTCCTCGATATCTACATCGAGCGCGACTTTAAAGCCGGCGTGCTTAATGAGCAGCAGGCGCAGGAACTGATCGACCACTTCATCATGAAGATCCGCATGGTGCGCTTCCTGCGTACACCGGAATTTGATTCGTTGTTCTCCGGCGATCCCATCTGGGCGACGGAAGTGATCGGCGGGATGGGGCTGGATGGCCGCACTCTGGTGACTAAAAACTCCTTCCGCTATCTGCATACCCTACACACCATGGGACCAGCGCCGGAACCAAACCTGACTATTCTGTGGTCGGAAGCATTGCCGATTGCCTTCAAAAAATATGCGGCGCAAGTATCTATCGTCACCTCTTCTTTGCAGTATGAAAACGACGATCTGATGCGTACTGACTTCAACAGCGACGATTACGCGATTGCCTGCTGCGTCAGCCCAATGGTGATTGGTAAGCAGATGCAGTTCTTCGGTGCACGCGCTAACCTGGCGAAAACACTGCTGTACGCAATCAACGGCGGGATGGACGAGAAGCTGAAGATTCAGGTCGGCCCGAAAACGGCACCATTGATGGACGACGTGCTGGATTACAACAAAGTCATGGACAGCCTCGACCATTTCATGGACTGGCTGGCGGTGCAGTACATCAGCGCGCTGAACATCATCCACTACATGCACGACAAGTACAGCTATGAAGCCTCGCTGATGGCGCTGCACGATCGTGATGTCTATCGCACCATGGCTTGCGGCATCGCGGGTCTGTCGGTGGCGACGGATTCACTTTCCGCTATTAAATATGCCCGAGTGAAACCCATCCGTGACGAAAACGGTCTGGCGGTGGACTTTGAAATCGACGGCGAATATCCACAGTACGGCAACAACGACGAGCGTGTAGACAGTATTGCTTGTGACCTGGTTGAACGCTTTATGAAGAAAATTAAAGCACTGCCAACCTATCGCAACGCCGTGCCGACCCAGTCGATCCTGACTATCACTTCTAACGTGGTGTACGGACAGAAAACCGGTAACACACCGGACGGTCGCCGCGCGGGTACGCCGTTTGCGCCGGGCGCTAACCCGATGCACGGTCGTGACCGCAAAGGCGCGGTAGCCTCGCTGACTTCCGTGGCGAAACTGCCGTTCACTTACGCCAAAGACGGTATTTCGTACACCTTCTCGATCGTCCCAGCGGCGCTGGGTAAAGAAGATCCGGTACGCAAAACCAACCTTGTTGGTCTGCTGGATGGATATTTCCATCACGAAGCGGACATCGAAGGCGGTCAACATCTCAACGTTAACGTTATGAATCGGGAAATGTTGTTGGATGCCATTGAGCACCCGGAAAAATACCCGAACCTGACAATCCGTGTCTCTGGCTACGCTGTGCGCTTTAACGCGCTGACTCGCGAACAGCAACAGGATGTGATTTCACGTACCTTTACCCAGGCGCTCTGACGCCGGAGGATGTATGAAAAAGATTATCGAAACGCAACGTGCCCCAGGCGCAATCGGCCCTTATGTTCAGGGTGTTGATTTAGGCAGCATGGTCTTCACCTCCGGGCAAATTCCGGTTTGCCCGCAGACTGGCGAGATCCCGGCTGATGTGAAAGATCAGGCGCGTTTAAGCCTTGAAAACGTCAAAGCGATCGTGGTTGCTGCTGGCCTCACCGTTGGCGATATCATCAAGATGACGGTATTCATCACCGATCTGAACGACTTTGCCACCATCAATGAAGTCTATAAGCAGTTCTTCGATGAGCATCAGGCGACGTACCCGACCCGTAGCTGCGTGCAGGTCGCGCGTTTGCCGAAAGATGTGAAGCTGGAAATTGAAGCTATCGCAGTACGTAGCGTGTAAAGCCCGGAGCGGGGCGATTGCAGAGTCGTCCCGCCCTCTTCACAGAATGGCAATCCGAGAGTGTGGTTATGATTAGTGCATTCGATATTTTCAAAATTGGTATTGGCCCCTCCAGTTCGCATACCGTGGGGCCAATGAATGCTGGAAAAAGTTTTATCGACCGACTGGTGAGTAGTGGCTTATTAACTGCAACAAGTCATATTGTGGTCGATCTTTACGGGTCGTTGTCACTGACGGGCAAAGGCCATGCCACGGATATCGCCATCATTATGGGACTGGCAGGAAACAGCCCGCAGGATGTTGTTATTGATGAGATCCCTGCATTTATTGAACTTGTGACGCGCAGTGGGCGACTGCCGGTGGCTTCTGGTGCGCATATTGTTGATTTTCCTGTAGCAAAGAACATTATCTTCCATCCCGAAATGTTGTCTCGTCATGAGAACGGGATGCGGATTACTGCCTGGAACGGGCAGGAAGAGCTATTAAGCAAAACCTATTACTCTGTCGGCGGCGGGTTTATCGTTGAAGAAGAACACTTCGGCCTGTCGCACGATGTCGAAACACCCGTACCTTATGACTTCCACTCGGCAGGCGAACTGCTGAAAATGTGTGATTACAACGGCCTGTCTATTTCTGGCCTGATGATGCATAACGAGCTGGCGCTGCGCAGCAAAGCGGAAATTGATGCAGGGTTTGCTCGTATCTGGCAGGTGATGCACGACGGTATTGAACGCGGCATGAATACCGAAGGCGTATTGCCTGGCCCGCTCAATGTCCCACGCCGGGCGGTGGCGCTGCGCCGTTTGCTGGTCTCTAGTGACAATATCTCTAACGATCCAATGAACGTCATCGACTGGATCAATATGTTTGCTCTGGCGGTCAGCGAAGAAAACGCCGCTGGCGGGCGTGTAGTGACAGCACCAACTAACGGCGCTTGCGGTATTATTCCGGCAGTGCTGGCCTATTACGATAAATTCCGCCGTCCGCTCAATGAGCGATCCATCGCCCGTTTTCTACTGGCGGCTGGCGCTATTGGCGCGCTGTATAAAATGAATGCCTCCATCTCTGGTGCGGAAGTGGGGTGTCAGGGCGAAATTGGCGTGGCCTGTTCGATGGCGGCGGCAGGGTTAACCGAACTGCTGGGCGGCAGCCCGGCGCAGGTATGCAATGCGGCGGAAATCGCTATGGAGCATAACCTTGGGCTGACCTGCGATCCGGTTGCCGGACAAGTGCAAATTCCGTGTATTGAACGTAACGCTATCAACGCTGTGAAAGCGGTAAACGCCGCGCGGATGGCAATGCGGCGTACCTCTGCACCGCGTGTTTCGCTCGATAAAGTGATCGAGACGATGTATGAAACTGGCAAAGATATGAACGATAAATACCGCGAAACTTCACGCGGAGGACTGGCGATAAAAGTGGTCTGCGGCTGATATTTCATCCGCATTTATCTTTGGGTGCACAAAATGTGCACCCTTTTTTATTGTGATCTGCCGCAAATAGAGAATAATTGTTTCTTTTCTGTTTATTTTATAGAAAATTATTATCCATAACTGCTATTTCAAAGTCTTGATTGTGAAGATTTTCTCTAACCTCACGCGTATCATTTCTTCATTCTAATAACTCGCCTGCAAAAAAACGTAGACCGCGTATCGCCTTGATGCGGCTCGAAAAAAATAAAAAGCCCTACAAAATATTGAGCGAGAAATTATGGAAATTGCAACGAATAAAGGCGTTATTGCAGACGCTTCGACCCCGGCGGGTCGTGCTGGAATGAGTGAAAGTGAATGGCGTGAAGCAATCAAATTCGACAGTACCGACACCGGCTGGGTGATTATGAGTATCGGGATGGCGATTGGCGCGGGGATTGTTTTTCTCCCGGTACAGGTCGGTTTGATGGGATTGTGGGTATTTTTGCTCTCATCAGTGATTGGTTACCCGGCAATGTATCTGTTTCAGCGGTTGTTTATTAATACGCTGGCAGAATCACCGGAGTGTAAAGATTACCCCAGCGTCATCAGCGGTTATTTAGGTAAAAACTGGGGCATCCTGTTAGGTGCACTCTATTTCGTGATGTTGGTGATCTGGATGTTCGTCTATTCCACCGCCATCACCAACGATAGCGCCTCCTATTTACATACTTTTGGCGTGACGGAAAGCGTGCTATCAGACAATCCGTTTTATGGACTGGTACTGATTTGCATTCTGGTAGCCATCTCCTCACGCGGCGAGAAACTGTTATTCAAGATTTCGACTGGCATGGTTCTGACCAAGCTACTGGTGGTCGCGGCGCTGGGCGTGTCGATGGTGGGAATGTGGCATCTGTATAACGTGGGTTCGCTGCCGCCGCTGGGGCTGCTGGTGAAAAACGCCATTATTACGCTGCCGTTTACCCTGACGTCGATTCTGTTTATCCAGACATTAAGCCCGATGGTGATTTCCTATCGCTCGCGGGAAAAATCGATTGAAGTAGCGCGGCATAAAGCGTTGCGGGCAATGAACATCGCGTTCGGCATTCTGTTTGTTACCGTCTTTTTCTACGCCGTGTCGTTCACGCTGGCGATGGGACATGACGAAGCGGTAAAAGCCTACGAGCAGAATATTTCCGCGCTGGCGATTGCCGCACAGTTTATTAGCGGTGACGGTGCAGCGTGGGTAAAAGTGGTTAGTGTCATTCTCAATATCTTTGCCGTAATGACCGCGTTTTTTGGCGTCTATTTAGGCTTCCGTGAAGCAACGCAAGGGATCGTAATGAACATCCTGCGCCGCAAGATACCGGCCGAGAAGATTAACGAAACTCTCGTTCAGCGCGGCATCATGATTTTCGCCATTTTACTGGCCTGGAGCGCCATCGTACTGAACGCGCCGGTGTTGAGCTTCACCTCTATCTGTAGCCCGATTTTCGGCATGGTAGGGTGCCTGATCCCGGCGTGGCTGGTTTACAAAGTACCGGCATTACACAAATACAAAGGGATGTCTCTGTACCTGATTATCGTCACCGGTTTGTTGCTTTGCGTTTCTCCGTTCCTGGCATTTTCTTGATTTACCTGAAATTTTAAGGTTTTTATTATGTTTGATTCGACTTTAAATCCGTTATGGCAGCGTTACATCCTCGCCGTTCAGGAGGAAGTAAAACCGGCGCTGGGATGTACTGAACCTATTTCACTGGCGCTGGCAGCGGCGGTTGCTGCGGCAGAACTGGAAGGTCCGGTTGAACGTGTAGAAGCCTGGGTTTCGCCAAATCTGATGAAGAACGGTCTGGGCGTTACTGTTCCCGGCACGGGAATGGTGGGACTGCCGATTGCGGCGGCGCTGGGAGCGTTAGGTGGAAATGCCAAAGCCGGGCTGGAAGTGCTGAAAGACGCAACTGCGCAGGCGATTGCTGATGCCAAAGCATTGCTGGCGGCGGGGAAAGTCTCGGTTAAGATCCAGGAACCTTGCGACGAGATCCTCTTCTCACGCGCCAAAGTCTGGAACGGCGAGAAGTGGGCGTGTGTCACCATCGTCGGTGGACATACCAACATTGTGCATATTGAGACGCACAATGGCGTGGTATTTGCCCAGCAGGCATGTGTGACAGAGGGGGAGCAAGAGTCGCCGCTGGCGGTGCTCTCCAGAACGACGCTCGCCGAGATCCTGAAGTTCGTCAATGAAGTCCCGTTTGAGGCGATCCGCTTTATTCTCGATTCTGCGAAGTTAAACTGTGCATTATCGCAGGAAGGTTTGAGTGGCAACTGGGGGCTGCATATTGGCGCAACGCTGGAAAAACAGTGTGCGCGCGGTTTGTTGGCGAAGGATCTCTCCTCGTCGATTGTGATTCGTACCAGCGCGGCATCTGATGCGCGTATGGGCGGCGCAACGCTTCCGGCGATGAGTAACTCCGGTTCTGGTAACCAGGGGATCACCGCGACAATGCCCGTAGTGGTGGTCGCGGAACACTTCGGGGTGGATGATGAACGGCTGGCACGCGCGCTGATGCTTTCGCATTTGAGCGCGATTTACATCCATAACCAGTTGCCGCGTTTATCCGCGCTGTGCGCGGCGACGACGGCAGCAATGGGGGCTGCCGCTGGGATGGCGTGGCTGGTGGATGGGCGTTATGAAACGATCTCTATGGCGATCAGCAGTATGATCGGCGATGTCAGCGGCATGATTTGCGATGGTGCGTCGAACAGTTGTGCGATGAAGGTTTCGACCAGTGCTTCGGCAGCGTGGAAAGCGGTGTTAATGGCGCTGGATGATACCGCCGTGACCGGCAATGAAGGGATTGTGGCGCATGATGTTGAGCAGTCGATTGCCAATCTGTGTGCGCTGGCAAGCCATTCGATGCAGCAAACGGATCGGCAGATTATCGAGATTATGGCGAGCAAGGCCAGATAAGCGGCGAGTCTTGGGTATCGTACCTGAAGCCGGATGCGATGCTGGCGCATCTTATCCGGCCTACGAGTGGTGCAATTTATTGATATTGCTGGGTTTTGTAGGCCGGATAAGGCGTTTACGCCGCATCCGGCAACCTGTCTTTATGCGGCGGCTTCATCCTCGGCTAACCGCGTTTCGGCGTCGGCTACTATCGCTTCCAGCTCGCTCAACATCTCTTCATAGCCAAAGTTTTTAGTTGCGCGAGTGGTTTCTTTCGCCACAACGGGCTTCACTGACTGGCGTTTCTTCGCCGATTTTTTACTCATCATCTTCTCCCTGTAAAAACAACTAGACAGGTAAATCTATCAGTAAAGCGCGCAGCGGGGAATCAGCAACCAGCGTAATGTTAGCCTCGTCACGAATAAATGCACCATCACCGCAGGTCAGTGCCGCTTTCTCTTCATGATGCGTAATTGCATGAAATTGGCCGTGAATCGATTGTAAATAGGCGCGCGGGCCGTGAAGTTGAAAGTTCGCACTTTCGCCCTTAGCGAGCACAATATGATGCAACCACACTTGCTGGCGCAGTTGCAGGCTACCCTCTGTGCCATCGGGCGAGGCGATTAATTGCTGCTTGCCCATATTAAGCGCCAGTTTTTGAATCAGCGGATTCTCTCGCTGCGGGCAGGCATCCAGCCAAAGCTGCATCCGCGTTAACGGTTTGTCTTTGCTAATGTTATGTTCGCTATAACTCACGCCCGGCTGAGTAGAAAGCAATAAGGCTTCACCGGCGCTGGCCTGAACATGATTGCCTTCACTGTCGCGGTATTCTGCTTCTCCATCCAGAATCACATTCAAAATATCGACTTTTGGATAGGTTCGTGGCTGAAAGGCGGCTCCTGGAGCCAGCACTTCCTGATTGAGCACGCGCAGGGAGGCGTAGCCTAACAATTTAGGGTCGAAGTAGTGTCCAAAGGAAAAAGTATACCGGGCCTGTAACCATCCGTAGTCTGCTTGTCCACACTGCCTGGCAGTTCGGGTAGTAATCATAATTATTGACCTCTCTTTACTTCCTTTTATGGTAAGGGGCTAGACGCTACATTGTTAGCCAGATATTCTGCCCGGTATGTTCAAATTTCCTGAATGAGAACGACATGGCCAAAGAAAGGGCATTAACGCTGGAAGCACTGCGTGTTATGGACGCGATCGATCGCCGTGGCAGTTTTGCGGCAGCAGCAGATGAGCTGGGACGCGTGCCTTCTGCGCTTAGCTACACCATGCAAAAACTGGAAGAAGAGCTGGATGTGGTACTGTTTGACCGCTCTGGCCATCGCACCAAATTCACCAATGTCGGGCGTATGTTGCTGGAGCGAGGACGCGTTCTGCTGGAAGCCGCAGATAAACTGACTACCGATGCGGAAGCCCTCGCGCGCGGTTGGGAAACGCATCTCACCATTGTGACCGAGGCGCTGGTGCCGACGGCTGCCTTTTTCCCTTTGATCGACAAACTGGCGGTGAAAGCCAATACCCAACTGGCAATTATCACCGAAGTGCTGGCGGGCGCGTGGGAGCGGCTGGAGCAGGGGCGAGCGGATATAGTTATCGCGCCGGATATGCATTTTCGTTCCTCGTCGGAGATCAACTCGCGCAAGCTCTATACCTTAATGAACGTCTACGTTGCCGCGCCGGATCACCCGATTCACCAGGAGCCGGAACCGCTTTCTGAGGTGACGCGCGTGAAATATCGCGGAATTGCGGTTGCGGATACCGCTCGTGAGCGTCCGGTATTGACGGTGCAGTTGCTGGACAAACAGCCGCGCTTAACGGTCAGCACCATTGAAGATAAACGCCAGGCGTTACTGGCGGGGCTGGGTGTCGCAACTATGCCGTATCCGATGGTGGAAAAAGATATTGCGGAAGGACGGCTACGTGTCGTTAGCCCGGAATCGACCAGCGAGATCGATATTATTATGGCCTGGCGTCGCGACAGTATGGGAGAAGCAAAATCCTGGTGTTTGCGGGAAATTCCAAAGTTGTTCGCCGGAAAATAAACGATTAAGCACCTTTCACAAGGTGCTTAATTATTATTCCTGTTCCAGTTTCGGGTCTGGCCCAAAGCGGTTTTCACCCGGTGTACCCGCCTGGCAGTTAAAGACGATGATAATCAGCCAGCCGATAAACGGGATTAAGAACAGCAGTACCCACCACGCCGAGCGGTCGGTGTCGTGCAGGCGGCGGAACTGAACTGCCCACCACGGTAAAAACACCAGAATGCCATAGATTGTCGTCAGGATGCCTTCGCCACCGGCGCGTTGCCAGCCTAACATTTTATCCAGTAGTCCCAGCACGAACGTAAAGATGATGTTGACCAGAATAAACATCCAGTACTCTTTGCGCCGCGCACGACCCCGAAATCCGACATAATTTTTTAGTACTTTCAGATACCAGTCCATTTTTGCCTCAATTTTGCTCAATCACTTGTTTTTAAAGCAGCAAATTAAGAATAGACATGAATGAAATGGCAGTAAATATCACTATGATGAATTAATAAGGCGCAATGAACGGAACTTCAGACTGATGGCAAGCGCAAAATCGCCAGATGCGCTACGCTTATCTGGCCTGTGAGTTCTCTGCAATATATTGAATATACAATATTTTTAGGTCAAATAAGCCGTTCAAGCCGCATCCGACATGAACAACACGCACTTAGCCAACAATCAGAGGCACCACGAAGGGTGCCTTTGTCTAGCCGAATCGAACGTCCCGCCCGTGCGGTTCATCAAGATCCTGCCACGGACCAATCGAAATAATCCCCGTAGGGTTGATGGTCTTATGGCTGCGGAAGTAGTGATTACGGATGTGATCAAAATTGACAGTTTCGGCAATTCCCGGCATCTGGTAGATATCGCGCAGGAAGCCATACAGATTCAGGTAATCGCTGATGCGGTGCTTATCACATTTGAAGTGGGTGACATACACCGGATCAAAACGCACCAGCGTGGTCCACAGGCGAATATCAGCTTCGGTTAACTGGTTACCGGTCAGATAGCGATGCTGACCTAAGATCTGCTCCAGTCGCGCCAGCGATTCAAACACTTTCACCACCGCCTCGTCGTAGGCTTCCTGGCTGGTAGCAAAACCGGCTTTATACACGCCATTGTTGACGGTGTCGTAAATCCAGCCGTTAAGTTCGTCAATTTTAGTTTGCAGCGCAGGAGGATAATAATCTCCCGCTTTCGCGCCCAGTGCATCAAACGCGGTATTGAACATGCGGATGATTTCCGCCGATTCGTTGCTGACAATGGTGTGGTTCTTTTTGTCCCATAGCACGGGAACAGTGACACGTCCGCTATAGTGTGGATCGGCGTGGAGATAAAGCTGATACAGAAACTCATGTTGATAGAGCGTATCACCGGTTGCTCCCGGAAAACTGTCATCAAAGGTCCAGCCATTTTCCAGCATCAGCGGATTCACCACGGAAACGGAGATAAACGGTTCCAGACCTTTGAGTTTACGCATAATCAGCGTGCGGTGTGCCCACGGGCAGGCGAGTGAAACATAGAGATGGTAGCGATCTTTTTCTGCGGCAAAACCGCCTTTGCCGGTAGGTCCTGGTGCGCCGTCAGCGGTGAGCCAGTTACGAAATGCGGAAGCTGAACGTTGAAATTTACCGCCGGTGGATTTGGTGTCGTACCAGGTGTCATGCCAGACGCCGTCAATCAGTTGACCCATTTTTCTCTCCTCCAATAGCAAAAACGAGGAGTGTTTCTCCTCGTTTCAGATTGCTGGCAAAGTGCACATTTTTGATTGTCGGATGCGATGCTTACGCATCTTATCCGACCAACAAATATCGTTAAGTATAGTCTCTGCTTACCACTTTTTATTCAGCAGGCGGTCGATGCTGAATGCGCCCGGCCCCGTAATTGCCAGCAGCAGGAATCCGCCAGAAATGGTCAGGTTTTTCATAAACATCAGCGAGTTCATGCCCTCTGCAAAATTGCTGTGAAATAAAAACGCAGTCAGCAGTGTAAAGCCAGCGGTAAACAGCGCCGTGGTACGAGTCAGGAAACCAAACAGAATTGCCAGACCACCGCCAAACTCAAGCAAAATCACCAGCGGCAGCATAAAGCCGGGGACGCCCATTGCTTCCATATATTGTTGCGTACCCGCGTAGCCTGTAATTTTTCCCCAGCCTGCCGTAATAAACAGAATCGGCATTAAAATACGCGCTACCAGTACACCAATATCTTCTAATTTTTTCATCTTACTCTCCACTGCGCCGCTCAGGCTGCTGATTGTTTTTTTGTGCATTGACGCGGTATTAGCGTCGTTGCTGTCGATGGAGAGAAGCATAAACGTAGTGAATGGTGATTGTTAGCAAGGAAAACTGTCAAATTTTTTCAAAAATTTTGAGGGATAAGGCCGGAATGGCTCCGGCCAGAAAGACGTTAACCGCGCAGCTGTTGCTGTTTGAGGGTGGTTTTAACCAGACGCCAGGCACTCCATACGCCAAAACCGCGCCTGGCCCAGCGAACCAGCATATTCGGATGGCGAATTGTCCAGATAGCCATCACGCTACTGCCAACCAGCGCCCAGGAGCGCAGACTCAACAGTATATTCCAGCGACGATCGTAAGCGCCTGTTGCTTCCAGCCAGTCTCGACGACTGGCGGAAAGATCCAGCCGTTGTTGCTGGATCTGGCTAAGTAGTTGTGCCTTGCGGCGTTCACGTTCGACTTTACCGCTCACGGGACTCCTCCTCGAGCAGTTGCCGATCGTTCGCCAGTTCATGGCGCGTGTGGCGCAACAGTGTCGATTTCCGTGACTTGCGTAACGTCCAGATACCGCCAATCAGTGCCAGTAGCAGCAACACCACGGTGGTGGCAATCATCGCATTCAGGCGATATTGCGGATCAACCGCCCAGATAATCAGCACCATCAGGCTCATAAGACCAAATGCAGCGAAAAGCATCGTCAGGCCCAGCATCAGTAACAGTTGAAAGAGATTGGCTTTTTCCTCTTCCAGCTCCACCACCGCCAGCCGCAGACGTGTCTCCACCATTTCGACCATGATGGTGACTATTCGCTGCCCGATGCCCAGAACGCTTTTACCGGGCCCTTGCGCGTGATGAGTGTCCGCCATAATTAACGACGCGACAGCAGAACGCCGAGCACTACACCGATTGCAGCGCCAATGCCCACACCCGTCCACGGATTTTCACGCACGTACTCATCGGCACGCGCCGCCGCTTCACGAGTCTGTTTGGCAATTGCCTCGCCAGTTTCACCCAGGCGATAGCGGCTCTGTTTTAGCGCCTGCTCTGCTTTACTACGAATCTTACTCAACTCTTCTTTCGACTTATCTCCTGAGGCGCTTAGTACTTCTTCCAGCGTATCAGACAGGGATTTCAACTCTGCACGCAAATGTTCCGTAGTGTGTTCTTTCGACATAGTTTTCTCCAGGTGAGTAAGTAATGACTATTGTGAATTAGTAGTCGCGCGCTTCCAGCTTTTTCAGCTCTTCCTGCGCTTCTGCCAGTTTCCGTTCGCGTTTGGCAATCTTGTCCGCATCGCCTTTTTGCTTCGCCTCAGCTAAATCTTGCTTGCGTTCCGCCACCTCATCTTTCTGCTTAGCGATTTTTTTCTGATGATCGGCGCGAAGCTGGCTATCTGAACAGTTGGCCCGGACTTCACTCAGGGCTTTATTCAGACCGTCAATACGATTCTGGTTTTGGTGTTTTTCGGCATAGCTGATCTCCTTAAGGATATTTTGCTCCTTTTCCTGACACAGGGTAGTGGCATAACTACCGGCACTAAGAGCAAAAAGAGAAACAGCTAAAGCAATGCGGTATTTCATTCTTGAACCTTCCATTGTGACTCGAACCTATTACAAAGGAACGATTGTCCAGACAACGAAGCGGTAGTGTTAACCACCGCCTCATTAATCATAGACAGTAACGGTGAAATCACCAAAGTGAGTGATATGTTTCGGATAACAGGAAGTTATCCGAAGCGATGAGAATTATCCCGCAGCCGGGTCAGCCACTGCATGGCCTGACTGTTATCGTCCTGCTGCGCAATGATGTAGCCATGGGGCAATGTTCTGTCGAGGACTGCTTTTGCGGCGGCACTCTGGTCGCTGGAGTCAAAC
This sequence comes from Escherichia sp. MOD1-EC6819, assembly GCF_002965765.1. Taxonomy (NCBI): domain Bacteria; kingdom Pseudomonadati; phylum Pseudomonadota; class Gammaproteobacteria; order Enterobacterales; family Enterobacteriaceae; genus Escherichia; species Escherichia sp. MOD1-EC6819. Next base: position 338,914 of record NZ_PTRG01000001.1, read on the forward strand.
GTAATTAACAGAGTGTCGTTCTTGGGGGTAATGCTTTTGAAAGGAATGCCGTGAGCGTCAAGGTGATGCCAGATGGAAAAACCGTCTGGCATCGTCATGCCTTGATGAACGGCACGGATCGCCAGCGTTGAATCTTGCTGACGAACCGCAGACCAGGCCAGCAACAGCGTGCCGACCAGCAATAAAGCAGCGCCGAACCAGACTAGCTGGCGAAGCGACATGCGAGGTATTTGCATCCTTTACCCCCGATTTCCATATTTCTTTTTCCATAACACGACCAGAGAACCTGCCAGGCCAAATACCAGCAGTACCACCGGGAGCAGCATCAGGCATGACATTAGCTGATCCTCGTACTTCAAAAATACCGGCGTTTTGCCGAGCATGTAACCCAGGGTTGTCAGGATCAACACCCACAACAAACCGCTCATCCAGTTGAAGAACTGAAAGCGTGCGTTATTCAGCCCTGATAACCCGGCAATGGTCGGCAGCAGTGTTCTGACAAACGCAATAAAGCGACCAATTAATAGCGCCGATAAACCGTGTTTGTGAAAAAGATGGTGTGCGCGTTGGTGATAGTGCGCGGGTAAATGGGAAAGCCAGTTTTGCACAGTGCGGGTATTGCCCAGCCATCGCCCCTGTATGTAACTGACCCAGCAGCCAAGGCTGGCGGCTACGGTCAATAGCAAAATCGTTTGTGGATAACCCATCGCGCCTTTAGCAATCAATACGCCGACCAACACCAGTAAGCTGTCGCCCGGTAAAAAGGCTGCCGGAAGCAAGCCGTTTTCAAGGAACAAAATTACAAACAAGACAAAATACAACATGCCAATCATCGACGGATTGGCCAGCGTTTCAAAATCCTGCGCCCACAGGGCCTGCAGTAATTGGGTCAAAAGTTCCATTCATTATTCCTGGTGAATCGGTTAACGCCACGCCGGTTTTAAATGATGCACTCCCGCCAGATTATTGCTGTTTTTGTATGGATTGCGGGTCGGAGCACCAACACGGCCTGAACTATTCCCTGTTAAAACGTGAGATAAGAAAACATTTAATAGCATAAATTCAAATTGAATCTAATTGTAACAAAGGTCAACGTTGTTCGTTATCAAAATTACATGTCCGTGGAGTCTGATTTTGCTGATTGCAGGGGAGGGTGGCGAGAGGATTTACACAGGCTGACACTTTATACTTTTTGCTTACTGACAAAGCGTACAGGCGCGTTGTAGCGCCTGCCCGATGGGAATTTCATTTGCTGCCGCTGGCGGCCGTATCCAGATGCACAACCGGGTTTTCTGCGAACAGGTAACGGTCGGCGTTGAACTCGAAATCGTCGCTGGTTTCGTTAAATAACATTATCTTGGTGTTTTCCAGATGCTGCCACATTGCCAGCTTAGCGGCATGGGGATCTTTGCGAATTAACGCCTTAAGGATCTGATCGTGGTCATCACACCAGTTATCGACGGTACGGGAATCAATGTGTTCGTGGAGTTTTTTCCAGTACGGGTTATGGCTACGCTGGGTCCACATCTTCTCAACGATGGCTGCCAGGGCTGAGTTCTGCGTCGCCAGGGCAACCTGAATATGGAACTGCAAATCCCACTCGGAATCGCGGAAGCATTGTTCGCCGCGAGCCTGCTCCTGGATGGCCATCAATTTCATGATGTCCTGCTTGGTCACCTGGGTTGCGGCAAACTCGGCAATATTGCTCTCGATAAGCTGGCGAGCTTGTAGCAGTTCAAACGGGCCGTAATTGGCAAATTCCATATTATCGTCAGCCGCCTGCTGATGGCGCGGCTGGTTGGAAACCACGTGAATACCTGAACCTTTACGCACCTCCACATAGCCTTCAACTTCCAGCATGATGATGGCTTCACGAACTACCGTTCGGCTGACGTTTTTTTCATCGGCAATAAAACGTTCGGCGGGCAGTTTATCACCCACCAGATAGACGCCCTGCTCAATGCGCTCTTTCAGGTCAGCAGCAAGTTGTTGGTACAAACGGCGTGGTTCAGAGATTTCCATATGCGTCTCCCGGAATGGAATGCGGACAAAGTTATCATACCACTTTATTTATGGGTATGCCATTGTTCATATATAGATATGGTGATTGAAATAATGTATTTAATTAACATTGTGAATATTTATAAATTCCTAAAAATTAAGCGTCGATATTGTGAAAATTACTATGTTTCAGTAACTTAATTTTTCGCTTTTTAAATTAATATTAACTAAAAATGCTTTTTTATATTGACTTACAATAAATCTACATTTCTAATGCACTAACTTTTTTGAAACAATTTTGTAAGATTAATTCTATATGGTGGCGAAAATTAAACTCTTATCACGGCTTACGCCGCTTTTATTCGTGTTCGCTCCTTTTTTTGCACAGTCAAATATGACTGTTTATCCTATGGCTGTTTCTATTAATAGTCAGGGTGAAGGCAACGTTCGTGTAATATCTAAAAGTAATGAAGTTCAGTATATCAAGGCGACAGTATTCCGTATCGATAATCCATCGACGCCTCAGGAAAATGAAGTTGAGATTAAATCCGGTGATGCAAATCATCTGGTCGTTATGCCACCCAAATTCGCCTTACCAGCCGGTAGCAGCAAAACCGTGCGCTTTGTCGCAATGGAACCAGAGCAAAAAGAGAAAAATTACCGCGTTAAATTTGAAGCAGTTCCCAGTATTGATGACGTTGCCACAGATAAAAAAGATCTCTCTATGCAGTTAACAGTTAACTTGATTTGGGGGATTGTTGTTAGTGTTCCACCCCAACAACCTATTGCTAAGTTAGAAGTAAATCCTGCCAAAAAATTATTTAATGCAGGGAATCAACGTTTAAAACTTTTAACGATCGCTTATTGCAAAAATAATAGCAAAGATAATTGTAAGATGCAGACCGTAAATAAAAATATCTTCCCTGGTCAGGAAATAAATCTTGAAAGCATATCTGGCTACGACAAGATCGTTGTCAAATATAATAACTGGATCACTAAGGATAATGGCGAGTTTGAGCTAGCGATCCATTAATTATCATTGTCATAAACGAAGGAATAGTAATGAAAAAGGCATTTGCAAAATCTCTTCTGGTAGCAGCGTTATTCTCTGTAGCAGGCTCCGCGTTAGCAGTACAAAAAGATATTACTGTAACAGCTAACGTTGATGCCGCTCTGGATATGACGCAAACCGATAACAGCGCACTGCCGAAAGCAGTTGAAATGCAATATCTGCCGGGTCAGGGTCTGCAATCTTATCAGTTGATGACTAAAATTTGGTCTAACGATGTGACTAAAGACATTAAAATGCAGTTGGTTTCCCCTGCGCAACTGGTTCATAACCTGGACGGCAGCAAAACTGTTCCGCTGACTGTGACCTGGGGTGGTACTGAAATCAAGTCCGATGCCGCTACCACTTTTGAAGCAACCAAAATTTTTGCTTCCGATGCTTTAACCAACGGTTCTTTGGCTAAAAACCTGATGTTTGCTCAGACCACCAAAGGTGTACTGGAAACCGGTATTTACCGTGGCGTGGTAAGCATCTATCTGTCCCAGGATATCTAATCCGGATAACAGAATTAATACGTAATAAAGGGGGGCTTGTCCTCCCTTATTTTAACTATTTTAGTCGTTGTTATGGATTACAGGGTTGCCATGGATAAAAAATTACTGGCTCTTTTGATCCTGGCGAGTCTCAGCCCGGCAAAGGCAGCATTAACTAAAATTCCCGCTGGGTTTGAGGTTATTGCGCAGGGACAGCAGGAGTATATTGAAGTCTATTATGCCGGGAAAAGTCTCGGTAAATATTATGCAATGGTTAATCTTGATGCGGTAACATTTCTGGATTCAGCAAGTTTATATAATAAGCTGGAGCTGGATACCAAAGACCAAAAAATCACTCAAGCCGTAAAAGCGAGACTGGCACAACCACTGGCGCGTCATGGTGAACTGGCTTGTGGTTTTGCGCAGACCGATTCAGGATGTGGCTTTCTCAATACCGATTCTGTTGACATTATTTTTAATGATGAAGAGAGTTCCGCCACCCTCTTTCTGAATCCCCAATGGAGTTCCTCGTTAAATTCAAAATCGCTATATTTAAATCCAGACAGAAACGCGATTAATGCATTTATTCATCAGCAGGATATTAACGTGCTGGTGCAGGATGATTACCAATCGTTCTCCATTCAGGGCAATGGTGCGCTGGGTGTCACAGAGAATAGTTATATTGGCGGGCACTGGAATTTCAATGGCTATGAGGCAGAAGATGTCAGCGATAATAATGCTGATGTCAGCGATCTCTATTATCGTTATGATTTTTTACGTCGTTATTATTTGCAGGCGGGGCGAATGGACAACCGCACGCTATTTAATGCACAAGGCGGGAATTTTACTTTTAACTTTCTGCCACTCGGTGCAATCGATGGAATGCGTATCGGGTCAACACTCAGTTATTTAAACCAGGCGCAGAGTCAGCAAGGAACGCCAGTAATGGTCCTGCTTTCGCGCAATTCTCGTGTTGACGCTTATCGTAATGAACAACTTCTGGGATCGTTTTATCTCAATAGTGGTTCGCAATTTATTGATACTGGTTCCTTTCCGCCAGGCAGCTACAGCGTAGCGTTAAAAGTTTATGAGAACAACCAACTCACCCGCACTGAACTTGTCCCTTTTACCAAAACAGGGGGGCTGACGGACGGAAATGCGCAGTGGTTCTTACAGGCCGGTAAAACCACCTCCCAGGCTGCCGATGACGAAAGTTCAGCTTATCAACTGGGTTTTCGCCTGCCGTTACATCCACAATATGAGCTCTACGCAGGGCTGGCGAATGCCGATGATGTGAATGCTTTCGAGTTAGGTAATAACTGGACGGCGGATTTAGGCGGGGTGGGGAATCTTGCCATAGGTGCCAGTCTGTTCCGCAATGACGATGGCGGCAAAGGTGATATGCAGCAGGTTAACTGGAGTAATTCGGGATGGCCGACGCTGGGCTTTTATCGTACCAACTCCGACGGAGATGCTTGTACAACCGACAGCAGAGATAGCTACAACGCCTTAAGCTGTTATGAAAGCATATCCGCTACGATTTCACAGAATCTTATCGGCTGGAACATGATGCTGGGTTATACCCGCACGCAAAATAACACCGACGACAGCTTACGCTGGGACAAACAGCAGAGTTTTGAAAATAACTATCTTCGCCAGACTTCTGCGCAAAGTATTTCTGAAACCGTACAGCTTAGCGCGTCTCGCGCTTTTGTAATGCGTGACTGGATTTTGAGCACTTCTGTCGGGGTTTTCCATCGTAACGACAACGGCGGAGATAACGACGACAACGGATTGTACTTATCGTTTTCGTTATCTGATACACCAACGATGGACAGCAATAATAACAGTCACTCAACCAATGTTTCGACTGACTATCGCTATAGCGATCAGGATGGCGACCAAACTTCATGGCAGTTATCGCATACCTTTTATAACGATTCATTCAGCCATAAAGAACTTGGCGTGACCGTCGGTGGTCTGAACACCGATACCATAAACAGCGCGGTTAACGGTCGCTGGGATGGTCAATACGGTAATCTCTACGGCACCGTATCAGACAGTTACGATCGCAAGAATCATGATCATCTCTCTGCCTTTACAGGGTCTTACAGTTCCACACTGGCGGTGAGTCGTTACGGAATTAATCTGGGAGCCAGTGGAACAGATGATCTGCTCGGCGCTGTATTAGTCGATGTAAAAGGATTTACTGAACAGGATGAAGAGAGCCAGGATCTGCAATTCGAAGCTCGGGTTGCGGGCAGCAGAACTCTGCAACTTGGTCAAAGTGACAGTGTGTTGTTCCCCTATGCTGGATTCCAGTCGGGCTTTGTTGACGTCAGGGACAGCAACCAGGGCAACCAGCAGGGAACAACCAATATTATCAATGGCGCGGGAAACCGGGAATTAATGTTGCTGCCCGGTAAGTTACGTTATCGCGAAGTCACTGCCAGCTTTAACTACAACTATATTGGTCGCTTGTTATTACCAGCATCAGTAGAGAAATTCCCGCTGATTGGTCTGAACAGCACCATGTTATTGGTGGCTGAAGATGGCGGATTTACGCTGGAAATTAGCGGCAATGATAAAGAATTGTATCTGCTTTCCGGACACGAATTCCTTAAATGTCCGCTGACTGTTGTGAAGAAACGCGCCAGCATTCGTTACAGCGGCGATGTGACTTGTAGCGTCGTGAGTTATTCGCAATTGCCAGAGTCGATTCAGGTTCAGGCGCAGTTAAAACAGCCTAAATTACGTGAGAGCGTACAAACGGCGCAAAGGGAGGTTGCACCATGAGAAAGCGATTGATTGCCATACTATTTTGCTTTTTGGGCTCGGTTGCAGGTGTTCAGGCATCGCCCAACGTTACGGCTGAAATTACTTATGATTTGGCAGTCGGCAGGGCAGATTATTACATCTGGAACAAGGAAGAACCCCCTGCTATAAACTACGACACCGCATGGTCAAGTTATCAGTGCAATTTTCCTGATCGACAGCAGATTTGTACACCATCTGGTAATTATTCAAACGTGAAAATTTATATGACAGAAAAGCGCAGTGGTATGCGTTGGCCAGTTAACCTTAAAGGATATACGAATTTTGTGGTCCGCAATCCAGGAGGGGACTGTGATGGCTGGTCGGCGCAATTCCCTTTAGATAGTACAACTACTCGTCGATGTATAGCTAATAGCGGTGCTTATAATGCCAATGTAAAACTGTTAACGCTCTATCTTGAGCAAGCAGAAATGAAAAAATTACCGATTGGTGGCGTCTGGGAAGGTTCCGTTAAAATGCATTTTACCTACCCTGGAGCAGATTATTTTGCGGATATCACGCTTAATACGCTCGATCCCAACCATATCGATATCTTCTTTCCGGAGTTTGCCCACGCCACGCCACGGGTACAGTTGGATCTACACCCGACGGGGAGCGTCAATGGCAGTAACTATGCTCAGGATCTGACCACGCTGGATATGTGCCTGTACGATGGTTTTAACGGCAACGCCATCAGTTATGAAATCCAGCTTAAAGATGAAGGTCGCCCGGCTGCCGGGCGAAGAGATGGCGACTTCTCGATTTATCGTCAGGGAGGAATATCGACAGATGCCTCAGAACGCATTGATTACCGGGTAAAAATGTATAACCCGGAAACGGGCGGGCAAATTGATGTTCGCAACAATGAAAATATGGTCTGGAACAGCATCAACCTGAAGCGCGTTCGTCCGGTTGTGCTGCCAGGAATTCGTTACGCTGTCATGTGTGTGCCGACGCCATTAACCCTGGCGGTCGATAAATTTAGCGTGATGGATAAACAGGCAGGGTATTACATGGGGAAACTATCGGTAATTTTTACTCCATCTCTACCAACCATCAATTAACCCTCCAGGCCGGACAAACGCATAAACAACGAAGCCGCCTGAACAGGCGGCTTCGACATTAAAACTCACGCTAAGCGTTAATGTTGCGGGGCGGGATCGTTATGTGTTTCCTGCGCCACCTCAATCGCCGGTTTGTTCTGCAATACCGTCCAGATAACCAGCGCGCCTAACAGGTCGAACACTGCCAGCACTGCGAACAGCGGGCTGAAGCCGATGGTGTCAGCCAGAGCACCAACAACCAAGGCAAACAGCGTACTTGCCAGCCATGCGGACATCCCGGTCAGACCGTTTGCCGTTGCCACTTCGTTACGACCGAACACGTCAGAAGAGAGCGTAATCAGTGCGCCAGACAGTGCCTGGTGAGCAAAACCACCGATACACAGCAGCATAATCGCCACATATGGATTGGTGAACAGACCGATCATACCTGGGCCAATCATCAGCACCGCACCCAGCGTGACTACCATCTTACGGGAGACGATCAGGTTCACGCCAAACCAACGCTGGAACAGCGGCGGCAGGTAACCACCGAGGATACAACCGAGGTCAGCAAACAGCATCGGCATCCAGGCGAACATCGCGATCTCTTTCAGGTTAAAGCCGTAAACTTTAAACATGAACAGTGGGATCCACGCGTTGAAAGTCCCCCACGCCGGTTCAGCCAGGAAACGCGGCAGCGCGATACCCCAGAACTGACGGTTACGCAGGATCTGACCAACGGACATTTTCTTCGCCGTGCCAACCTGGTGCTGGGCTTCCTGACCGTTAATAATGTATTCGCGTTCTTCATCAGTCAGATGTTTCTGGTCGCGCGGGTGTTTATAGAAAATCAGCCATGCCATCGCCCAGATAAAGCTCAGCGCACCGGAGATGATAAATGCCATCTGCCAGCTGTGCATCACAATTGCCCATACCACCAGCGGCGGTGCAATCATCGCACCAATTGAAGAACCAACGTTAAAGTAACCTACTGCGATGGAACGCTCTTTCGCCGGGAACCATTCGGAACTGGCTTTCAGACCCGCTGGGATCATTGCTGCTTCAGCAGCACCTACCGCACCACGAGCAATCGCCAGGCCGCCCCAGCTACCTGCCAGCGCGGTAGCGCCACAGAACACAGCCCACAACACGGCAAACATCGCGTAACCGATTTTTGTACCCAGAACATCCAGTACATAACCCGCTACCGGTTGCATGACCGTATAAGCAGCAGAATAAGCTGCGATGATGTAGGAATACTGTTGGGTGGAGATGTTTAACTCTTCCATCAGAGTTGGCGCAGCTGCCGCCACAGTGTTACGCGTCAGGTAACCGAGCACGGTGCCGAGCGTCACCAGTGCGATCATATACCAACGTAACCCTTTAATTTTACGCATGTAAAACCTCATCGTTTTGTTATATCCGCAGTAATCGCGGCCATCATCCCGCCAGAGGCTGAAGATGTTACTTACGACCGGGTAACCGAAAAAAAAACCGGCACGCCCCGAACGTTGCCATGAAAGTTTCGTGCTAATTCGGCTTCCGTACCGGTCAATCCAATCCATCCAGAGAATGAATCGGCAATTTGCATTCCGTCGACTTATTATTTGCGACGGCAAAAAGATAACTTGTCATACAACTTTAAAAGGTGAGAGCCATCACAAATGTGCGAATATTTGTAGGGACATTACACGATGATAGCGAGGCCAGTAACGGCGCGGCTTGCAGCGATATTTACCACTTTGAGAGTAATTTTTTTAACTACGTTTATTGATCTAACTCACGAAAATATCTTCTGGCTCTGGAAATTGGTGTGATAACTTTGTCAGCATCGCACCATAAGCAAGCTAGCTCACTCGTTAAGAGGAAGACGATAATGACTCCGTTTATGACTGAAGATTTCCTGTTAGATACTGAATTTGCCCGCCGTCTGTATCACGACTACGCAAAAGACCAGCCGATTTTCGACTACCACTGCCATTTGCCGCCGCAGCAGATTGCAGAAGACTATCGCTTTAAGAATTTGTATGACATCTGGCTGAAAGGCGATCACTACAAATGGCGTGCAATGCGCACCAATGGTGTAGCTGAACGCCTGTGTACCGGTGATGCCTCTGACCGTGAAAAGTTTGACGCCTGGGCGGCGACCGTTCCGCACACTATCGGCAACCCGTTATACCACTGGACGCACCTCGAACTGCGTCGTCCGTTCGGTATCACGGGCAAACTGCTGTCTCCGTCGACTGCCGATGAAATCTGGAACGAATGTAACGAACTGCTGGCGCAGGATAACTTCTCCGCGCGCGGCATCATGCAGCAGATGAACGTGAAAATGGTCGGTACTACTGATGACCCGATCGATTCTCTGGAGCATCACGCAGAGATCGCCAAAGATGGCTCTTTCACCATTAAAGTGCTTCCGAGCTGGCGTCCGGATAAAGCCTTCAACATCGAACAGGCGACCTTTAACGACTATATGGCGAAGCTGGGTGAAGTTTCTGATACCGACATTCGCCGCTTTGCAGACCTGCAAACCGCCCTGACCAAACGTCTGGATCACTTCGCCGCTCACGGCTGTAAAGTGTCTGACCACGCGCTGGATGTGGTGATGTTTGCTGAAGCGAACGAAGCGGAACTGGACAGCATTCTGGCACGCCGCCTGGCAGGCGAAACCCTGAGTGAGCACGAAGTGGCACAGTTTAAAACTGCGGTGCTGGTGTTCCTTGGTGCCGAATACGCACGTCGCGGTTGGGTGCAGCAGTACCACATCGGCGCTCTGCGTAATAACAACCTGCGTCAGTTCAAACTGCTGGGGCCGGATGTTGGTTTTGACTCCATCAACGACCGTCCGATGGCAGAAGAGCTGTCTAAACTGCTGAGCAAACAGAACGAAGAAAACCTGCTGCCGAAAACCATTCTCTACTGCCTGAACCCGCGCGATAACGAAGTGCTGGGCACCATGATCGGTAACTTCCAGGGCGAAGGTATGCCGGGCAAAATGCAGTTCGGTTCCGGCTGGTGGTTTAACGACCAGAAAGACGGTATGGAACGTCAGATGACCCAACTGGCGCAGCTCGGTCTGCTGAGCCGCTTTGTCGGTATGCTGACTGACAGCCGTAGCTTCCTGTCATACACCCGTCACGAATACTTCCGCCGCATTCTGTGCCAGATGATCGGTCGCTGGGTGGAAGCGGGCGAAGCACCGGCGGACATCAACCTGCTGGGCGAGATGGTGAAAAACATTTGCTTTAACAATGCGCGTGACTATTTCGCCATTGAACTGAACTAAGGTCTGGGGTTGATATGCAATACATCAAGATCCATGCACTGGATAACGTCGCGGTTGCTTTAGCAGATTTGGCGGAAGGCACAGAAGTCAGTGTCGATAACCAAACCGTTACGCTGCGCCAGGATGTCGCTCGAGGACATAAATTTGCGTTAACGGATATCGCAAAAGGGGCCAACGTCATCAAATATGGCCTGCCGATTGGTTATGCACTGGCGGATATTGCGGCGGGGGAACACGTTCACGCCCACAATACGCGCACGAATCTGAGCGATCTGGATCAGTATCGCTATCAACCTGATTTTCACGAACTGCCAGCACAAGCGGCAGATCGTGAAGTGCAGATCTATCGTCGCGCTAACGGCGATGTCGGGGTGCGTAATGAGCTGTGGATCCTGCCAACCGTGGGCTGTGTCAACGGCATCGCGCGGCAGATCCAGAACCGTTTCCTGAAAGAGACCAACAACGCTGAAGGTACTGACGGCGTGTTCCTCTTCAGCCACACCTACGGCTGCTCACAACTGGGTGACGATCACATCAATACCCGCACTATGCTGCAAAACATGGTGCGCCACCCGAACGCGGGCGCAGTGCTGGTGATTGGTCTGGGCTGTGAAAACAATCAGGTCGATGTCTTCCGTGAAACGCTGGGGGACATCGATCCTGAACGCGTTCATTTCATGATCTGCCAACAGCAGGATGATGAGATCGAAGCCGGGATCGAGCATTTGCATCAACTGTATAACGTGATGCGCAACGATAAACGCGAGCCAGGCAAACTCAGCGAACTGAAGTTTGGTCTGGAGTGCGGCGGTTCTGATGGTCTTTCTGGTATTACCGCTAACCCGATGCTGGGGCGTTTTTCTGACTACGTGATTGCTAACGGCGGTACTACCGTACTGACCGAAGTGCCGGAGATGTTTGGCGCAGAGCAGTTGCTGATGGATCATTGCCGCGACGAAGCAACGTTTGAAAAATTGGTCACCATGGTCAACGATTTCAAACAGTACTTTATTGCTCATGACCAGCCCATTTACGAAAACCCATCACCGGGGAACAAAGCGGGCGGTATCACCACGCTGGAAGATAAATCACTTGGTTGTACTCAGAAAGCGGGTTCCAGCGAAGTGGTTGACGTGCTGCGTTACGGCGAGCGTCTGAAAACGCCGGGACTGAACCTGTTGAGCGCGCCGGGTAACGATGCCGTAGCGACCAGTGCCCTGGCGGGCGCAGGCTGTCACATGGTGCTGTTCAGTACCGGTCGCGGTACGCCGTATGGTGGTTTTGTGCCGACGGTGAAAATTGCCACCAACAGTGAACTGGCGGCGAAGAAAAAACACTGGATCGACTTTGACGCGGGTCAGTTGATTCACGGAAAAGCGATGCCGCAGTTGCTGGAAGAATTTATCGATACCATCGTTGAGTTTGCCAACGGTAAGCAAACTTGCAACGAGCGTAACGACTTCCGCGAACTGGCGATCTTCAAAAGCGGCGTAACGCTATAAAGTCGAAATGAGTTGTTAATAAAAAACGGCGTTTCATAATGTGAAGCGCCGTTTGCTTTTCCATACCTGTTAAGGATTTATCATGACCGCGTATTGGCTGGCCCAGGGCGTGGGTGTCATCGCCTTTCTGATTGGTATCACTACATTTTTTAACCGTGACGAACGTCGCTTCAAAAAGCAGCTTTCGGTCTATAGCGCCGTTATTGGCGTGCATTTTTTCCTCCTGGGCACTTATCCTGCCGGTGCCAGTGCCATCCTTAATGCTATTCGTACGTTGATTACCTTACGCACGCGCAGCTTATGGGTAATGGCGATATTTATTGTGCTGACTGGCGGAATCGGCCTGGCGAAGTTCCATCATCCTGTTGAACTATTGCCGGTTATTGGCACGATTGTCAGTACCTGGGCGCTGTTCCGCTGTAAAGGGCTGACCATGCGCTGCGTGATGTGGTTTTCAACGTGTTGCTGGGTGATTCACAACTTCTGGGCGGGGTCGATTGGCGGCACGATGATTGAGGGCAGTTTTCTACTGATGAATGGCCTGAATATTATTCGTTTCTGGCGGATGCAGAAAAGGGGAATTGATCCATTTAAAGTAGAGAAAACCCCTTCCGCCGTTGACGAAAGGGGTTAAACATTAATTACGCAGGGCGCTATTTGCCAGACGCTCGTCTTCTGCCTGGCAAACAGCCGCAGTGAACAGCACGTCAGTTGAAGAGTTCAGTGCGGTTTCGCAAGAGTCCTGCAACACGCCGATGATAAAGCCGACGGCAACCACCTGCATGGCGATATCGTTCGAAATACCGAACATATTACAGGCCAGTGGGATCAGCAGCAGAGAACCCCCCGCCACGCCGGAGGCGCCACAGGCACACAGGGAAGCAACCACGCTCAGCAGCAGCGCCGTAGGCAGATCGACCGGAATACCCAGCGTATTAACCGCAGCAAGCGTCAACACCGTAATGGTGATTGCTGCGCCCGCCATATTAATGGTGGCTCCCAGCGGAATAGAAACGGAATAGGTATCGCGATCCAGATTCAGCTTTTCGCACAGCGCCATATTCACCGGAATGTTCGCCGCAGAGCTGCGGGTGAAGAAGGCGTACACGCCGCTTTCGCGCAGGCACAGCAGTACCAGCGGGAACGGGTTACGACGAATTTTCCACCACACCAGCAGTGGGTTAACCACCAGCGCCACCAGCAACATACAGCCAACCAGCACGACCAGCAGTTGCGCGTAGCCCCACAGTGTGGAGAAACCGGTAGTTGCCAGGGTAGAAGAAACCAGACCAAAAATACCGATTGGTGCGAAGCGAATCACCAGTTTCACCATAAAGGTGACGGCATTCGACATATCATTGACCAGGTTTTTGGTGGTTTCGTTACCGTGACGCAGCGCGAAACCGAGGCCAATCGCCCACACCAGAATCCCGATGTAGTTACCTTTCAACAGCGCGTCGATGGGGTTGGAAACCATGCTCATTACCAGTCCGCGCATCACTTCCACAATACCTGACGGCGGCGAAATATCGCCTGCGCTACTGGACAAATGCAGGGTAGAAGGGAAGGCGAAGCTGAAAACGACTGCGGCCAGTGCGGCGGAGAAAGTACCCAGCAGATAGAGGAACAGAATAGGGCGGATATTGGTTTTCTGCCCGTGTTGGTGGTTAGCGATGGAAGCCATCACCAACATCAGCACCAGGATGGGTGCTACGGCTTTCAGGGCGCCAACAAATAAAGTGCCTAACAGACCAACAGCTTCAGCCGCCGGTTTTGAGAACCATGCCAGAATAATCCCCAGAACAAGGCCGACCAGGATTTGTTTTACCAGGCTGCCATGAGCCAGACGCCGGAATAGCCCCGGTGAATGTTGCGTAGTCATTTTTCGATCCTTTCATTGTGTTGTCGTACATCCCTGGTACGTTCTTTCGACGCATCTTTCAGGATGTAACAAAGTGTTTGCAAGGTCGAGTATAAGGAAAGTTACAGCTTCGGGAAGCGAAAAATGCTGGATTTTAAAGAGAGGTCATGTTTTGCAACTTAATGGTTACATTTGTTTGACATAAAAATAAAGCCCAACGTGCGGCTTCCAGACTGATGACAACGTCAAAAAAGTACCCGGTCAGTCCCCTCGCCCCTTTTGGGGAGAGGGTTAGGGTGAGGGGAACAGGCCAGCATTGGTGCGAAAAATTACCCTCACCCCGACCCTCTCCCTGGAAGGGAGAGGGAGAAAACGGTGCTCATGTTGATGACAGGGTACACGGCTTAGGCAGATTAAAAATCATTCTACCCGCTGCTTATCATGCCGATAATTCACCCAGGCGTTGATAATAAACGTCATCACCAGAATGCCAAACACCACGCCCAGCGAGACGGCGATCGGAATATGGTAGAAGTCGACAATCAGCATCTTGATACCGATAAACACCAGAATCACCGCCAGACCATATTTGAGCATCGAGAAACGTTCTGCTACGCCTGCCAGCAGGAAATACATCGCACGCAGGCCGAGGATCGCAAACAGGTTTGAGGTCAGCACAATAAACGGATCGGTGGTAACAGCGAAGATAGCCGGAATGCTATCCACGGCGAAAATCACGTCGCTCAACTCCACCAGAATCAGCACCAGCATCAGCGGGGTGGCGTACAACAAGCCATTCTTACGCACAAAGAAATGCTCGTTGTCGATGGTGTCGGTCATGCGCAAATGACCGCGCAGCCAGCGCACCAGCGGCTTGTCGCCGATTCCTGATTCATCTTCATGAGCCAGCGCCATCTTCACGCCGGTAAACAGCAGGAATGCACCGAAGATATACAGGATCCAGTCGAACTGCGAAATCAGCCAGCTACCGGTGAAGATCATGACGGTACGCAGAACAATCGCCCCGAGCACGCCATACACCAGCACGCGGCGCTGTAATGCCGCCGGAACAGAGAAATAGCTGAACAACATTAACCAGACGAAGACGTTATCGACCGCCAGCGA
This sequence comes from Escherichia sp. MOD1-EC6819, assembly GCF_002965765.1. Lineage (NCBI taxonomy): Bacteria > Pseudomonadati > Pseudomonadota > Gammaproteobacteria > Enterobacterales > Enterobacteriaceae > Escherichia > Escherichia sp. MOD1-EC6819. The sequence continues at coordinate 354,091 of NZ_PTRG01000001.1, forward strand.
TTTCTCAATCAGATAACCCGTGAGGAAGGCCAGCGCCTGCGGGTCAGCGACTTCGCGCCCCTGTGTCTGCACCAGATACCACCAGAAAGCGGCGTTAAAGAGTAACGACAGCGTCACCCAGACCAGCGACCAGGCCGCAGCCTGTTTCATGGTCATGGCATGTGCCCCACGACGCCCCTGCAACAACAGGTCGATAGCCAGCATAATGGCGACAACAACAGCGAATCCGCCCCATAGCAACGGCGTGCCGACAGTATTCATAGAAGTTCCTTACACATAAAAAAAACGGCCAACGTCGGAAGACGTCAGCCGCTGCTTTTTATGCATAGACCTCGCCTTCCGGCAAGGTCTCACTTACAACAAAAAAGGAATACGTCTGCGTATTCCTTTCGGGTTGCCCGGTGACCGGATGTGGTTTTTCACACATCGTAATGACGATCGACCGGCAATGAAGTTACTCCCCTTTGCAGGTAACAAAGTATGACAGACCATTCAACCAGTCAATGGTCTGTTACATACCTTTTACACTGTTTTACTTTGGCAATTATAGTTTTACGCTATCTGCCGGAAAAATCACCCCAGTCTGGCGGCGAATCTCGGTCAGCAGTTTGGCGGTGATGCGACTGACCGCCAGCCCTGGATGATCCACCAGATGCTCATCCACCAGGGTAGCGAACAGCTCTGCTTCGTAGAGCATGGTATTAATATGCTGCGGTTGGGTGAGATCCTGCATCTGGCTGCCGCGTGGCACAAAGCAGACTTTCTGGCATTCAGAAAGTTTTTCAATCACCAGCGATCCCGCTTCGCCTTGAATCTCGCTTGCCAGCACAGAATCGCTGACCTTTGAGTGCTGCAACGTAACGCTGAAATCACCGTAATCCATCACTACCACGCCGTGGGCATCCACGCCGCTTGCCAGCAAACTGGCGGTTGCCTGCACGCTTTTCGGTTCACCAAATAACGCCACCGCCGACGCCAGGCAGTAAAAGCCGATATCCATGATTGAACCGTTAGAGAACGCCGGGTTAAAGGTGTTGGGATTCTCTCCGTCCAGATAACGCTGATACCGCGAGGAATACTGGCAGTAGTTGAAAAAGACTTTACGCAATTTGCCGACTTTCGGCAGCACCTGGCGTAACAGATGAAAGTTCGGCAGGCTGGCGGTTTTAAATGCCTCAAACAGCACCACCTGATTTTCTCGTGCGCAGGCAATGGCGGCATCCACTTCCGCCAGATTCGACGCCAGCGGCTTCTCGCAAATCACATGAATTTTATGGCTAAGGAAAAGTTGTGTCTGGGAAAAGTGCAGGGCATTCGGGCTGGCAATATACACCGCGTCAATGGCATCGCTTTCCGTCATCGCTTCTAGCGATGTAAACAGATGCTCGACAGAAAAATCATTGGCGAAGTGCTGAGCCTGTTCAAGGCTGCGGGAATAAACGGCGGTTAACTTGTATTTACCGCTCTCATGGGCGGCCTCGACGAACTGACGAGTGATCCAGTTCGTGCCAATCACAGCGAAACGTATCATAACGCGTGGATACTCCATAAAGGGATTCTGTCGTCAATGTAGCACGCCTTTTTCATCTTCGACGTGCGCAGATACGCATTATTCTTTCGCCGGGCAGCCATGCTCACTAAACGGACCAATCATGACCGATGACCCAAGATATTTCGGCTGGCGATGGAGGATTTTCGCGTCAATCACCGCACTGACTCTGGCGAGTTTTTCCCGTAGCTGAGTATAAAAGCCGTGCTTCATATTCAGGTCTGGCGCGTTAAACCCGATGGCATCAATGCCGTATTGCTTTGCCAGCCAGATGGCGCGTTGGTTATGAAATTCTTGCGAAATAATGGTGATATGGTTTTCCCCAAACACCTTTTTGGCACGCACTACCGAATCCAGCGTTGAGAATCCGGCATAGTCGCAGAAGATCACTTTCGCCGGTACGCCTTTAGCGATCAAGGCCTGCTGCATGCCTGATGCTTCATCGTAATTTTTACGTCCGTTATCGCCACTTACCAGCAGCCATTTCACTTTTCCGGCATGGTACAACGCTGCTGCGGTATCAATGCGTCGGGTAAAGTAGCGATTACCCGGTCTCGCCCCCAGCAATAAACCCACGTTACGCGCCGGAACGGCGTTGATATCGCTCCAGGTCAGCTGCTTGCTGGCGGTGACCATTGCGCGATCGGCGATAAAAATGGTCGCTCCTGCCACAAGCAACAATAAACAGGCAATTTTAAGAGTCCGGCGAGAAAAACAAACGCGGCGAAGAAGGCGAGCAAATGCGCGCAGCATGGTCGTTATCCTTAACGAAAAGAGGGGCGTCGATTTTAGGCGTTAATGGTTGAAAATATAACGCCTGGCATCATTTTCAGATTTTGTCCTGCCCAAGCGACAACTGCGTTAGCCACAGCCGGGTGTCGAACTCAAGCTGGTGGTACTGCGGCTCCATATGGCAGCACAATTGATAGAACGCTTTGTTATGCTCTTTTTCCTTCAGGTGCGCCAGCTCGTGCACCACGATCATGCGCAAAAACGGTTCCGGCGCGTTGCGAAACACGGTAGCGACGCGGATCTCTGCTTTTGCTTTCAGCTTGCCGCCCTGCACACGAGAAACAGCGGTATGTAACCCGAGCGCGTTTTTTAGCACATGGATCTTGTTGTCATACATCACTTTATTGATCGGCGGGGCATTGCGCAGAAACTGATTTTTCAGATCCTGGGTATATTGCCAGAGGGCTTTATCGGTGGCGTAGTCGTGCGTTCCCGGATAGCGTTTTGCCAGCACATCGCTCAGACGTTGTTCATTAATCAGCGTGCGCACTTGGGAAAGTAGCTGCTCGGGATAACCCTGAAGATAAGTAAGATTGCTCATAACCGCCCACGAAAAAGAGAAAAAGGGTATACTCACGCACCCTTTTCAGGGGCAACGTCGAAATTTTATCATTCAGGAGGGCCGATGAGCCACTTAGACAACGGTTTCCGTTCACTGACACTACAACGTTTTCCGGCGACGGATGACGTTAACCCGCTACAGGCGTGGGAAGCGGCGGATGAATATCTGCTGCAACAGTTGGACGACACAGAAATCTGCGGCCCGGTGTTGATCCTGAATGATGCCTTTGGCGCGTTAAGCTGTGCGCTGGCAGAACATAAGCCGTACAGCATTGGCGACTCGTATATCAGCGAACTGGCAACGCGCGAGAATTTACGTCTCAACGGGATTGATGAGTCGAGTGTGAAGTTTCTCGACAGCACTGCCGACTACCCGCAACAGCCGGGTGTGGTGCTGATCAAAGTACCGAAAACACTGGCATTGCTGGAACAGCAACTGCGTGCGCTGCGCAAAGTGGTCACGTCGGATACGCGTATTATTGCCGGTGCCAAAGCCCGTGACATTCACACTTCCACGCTGGAACTGTTCGAAAAAGTGCTCGGCCCGACCACCACCACGCTGGCATGGAAAAAAGCGCGCCTGATTAATTGCACTTTCAACGAGCCGACGCTGGCCGATGCGCCGGAGACCTTAAGCTGGAAGCTGGAAGGTACTGACTGGACTATCCACAATCACGCGAATGTCTTCTCCCGCACCGGGCTGGATATTGGCGCGCGCTTCTTTATGCAGCATCTGCCGGAGAACCTCGAAGGTGAGATTGTCGATCTCGGCTGTGGTAACGGCGTTATTGGCCTGACATTGCTCGATAAAAACCCGCAGGCGAAAGTGGTGTTTGTCGATGAATCACCGATGGCGGTTTCTTCCAGCCGTTTGAACGTTGAAACCAACATGCCAGAGGCGTTGGATCGCTGCGAGTTTATGATCAACAACGCGCTCTCCGGCGTGGAGCCTTTCCGCTTTAATGCTGTGCTCTGCAACCCGCCGTTTCATCAGCAACATGCGCTGACCGATAACGTCGCCTGGGAGATGTTCCACCACGCCCGCCGCTGCCTGAAAATCAACGGTGAGCTGTATATCGTTGCCAACCGCCATCTGGATTACTTCCATAAACTGAAGAAAATTTTCGGCAACTGCACCACTATTGCTACGAATAATAAATTTGTGGTGCTGAAAGCGGTGAAGCTGGGGCGTCGTCGGTAAGATTGGCAACTACCTGCCGGATGCGGCGCATCCGGCAATGCTGCTCATTTCTGGAATCTCGCTTCCATAAAACAAAAAATCCCTGTCACCGCCCCCTGCATTCTCTTGTTTGGCATTTCTCAACGTTTATTCTTCCGTCATACAGATAAATTCATTCGTTGCCAATCTGTCAACGAATGTTATCATATTGCCAATTTGTCAACGGACATGATGAAGAATGCACCTGATCACTCAAAAAGCACTGAAAGATGCTGCGGAAAAATACCCGCAACACAAAACGGAGCTGGTGGCTTTGGGGAACACGATTGCTAAGGGATATTTCAAAAAACCTGAGTCATTAAAAGCAGTGTTCCCATCTCTGGATAACTTCAAATATCTGGATAAGCATTATGTTTTCAATGTCGGGGGCAATGAATTACGTGTTGTCGCAATGGTCTTTTTTGAATCGCAAAAGTGCTACATACGCGAAGTTATGACGCACAAAGAATACGATTTCTTTACCGCCATTCATCGTACTAAGGGGAAAAAATGATTGCGATTGCCGACATCTTGCAGGCGGGAGAAAAGCTAACTGCTGTGGCACCTTTTCTGGCGGGTATCCAGAACGAAGAACAATACGCCCAGGCGCTGGAACTGGTCGATCATCTGCTGCTTAACGATCCTGAAAATCCCTTGCTGGATCTGGTGTGTGCCAAAATAACCGCGTGGGAAGAATCAGCGCCCGAATTTGCTGAATTTAATGCCATGGCTCAAGCCATGCCAGGTGGTGTTGCTGTGATTCGTACCCTGATGGATCAATACGGTTTAACCCTTTCCGATCTGCCGGAAATTGGTAGCAAGTCGATGGTGTCACGCGTTTTGAACGGGAAGAGGAAATTAACGCTGGAACACGCTAAAAAACTGGCAGCGCGATTCGGTATTTCTCCCGCCTTGTTTATTGATTAATGCAACTGCCGGATGCGGCATGAACGCAGCATCCGGCACGTCAAATAACGATTTAAATCTCCAGTGCAAGCCGTGTTCCCTGGGCAATCGCTCGGCGTGCGTCCAGCTCCATAGCCACGTCGCAGCCGCCAATCAAATGCACGGTTTTCCCGCTATCAATCAGCGGTTGCGCCAGCGCGCGGTTTGGCTCTTGCCCTGCGCAGATCACCACATTGTCCACGGCTAATACCTGCGTTTCGCCGTTGATCACCACATGCAGCCCGTCATCGTCGATCTTCTGATAACTTACGCCTGGGATCATTTTCACGCCTCGCGAGAGCAGGGTGGTGCGATGGATCCAGCCTGTGGTTTTACCCAGCCCCTGACCTGGTTTGCTGGCTTTGCGTTGGAGCATCACAATCTGCCGTGGGCTACGGGGGATCAGCATCCCTTGCGAACTTAAGCCACCAGCCTGTTGTAGGCTGCTGTCGATCCCCCACTCATTACAGAACTCGGCGATATTCTGGCTGGTGGATTCGCCCGGCTGACTTAAATACATCGCCGTGTCAAAGCCAATCCCGCCACAACCGATGATGGCAACTTTGTTGCCCACCGGCGCTTTGTCGCGCAGTACATCGAGATAACTCAATACCTTCGGATGATCGATCCCGTCGATAGGCGGAACGCGCGGCACGATCCCGCTAGCGAGGATCGTTTCATCGAACGACTCTAACTGATCCGCCGTCACGGTGTGATTGAGTTTCAGCGTCACGCCTGTTACTTCGATCATCCGCCGGTAGTAACGTAGCGTTTCGTAAAACTCCTCTTTGCCGGGGATCTGTTTGGCGATATTAAACTGACCGCCGATCTCACTGTGCGCATCAAACAACGTTACCTGATGACCACGCGCCGCCGCGTTAATGGCAAACGCCAGCCCCGCCGGACCGGCACCGACCACCGCCAGATTTTTTTTCTGCACGGCAGGAAGGATCGGCATTTTGGTTTCATGGCAGGCGCGAGGATTCACCAGGCACGAGGTGACTTTGCCAACGAAGATCTGATCGAGACAGGCCTGATTGCAGCCAATGCAGGTGTTGATCTCATCGGCTCGCCCTGATTGCGCTTTTGACAGCAGCTCCGCATCAGCAAGAAACGGTCGCGCCATCGATACCATATCGGCATCACCGCGCGAGAGAATGTCGTCGGCAACCTGCGGATCGTTAATCCGGTTGGTGGTCACCAGCGGCAGCGAGACGTGACCTTTCAGTTTGCGCGTGACCCAGCTAAATGCGCCGCGCGGCACGGGCGTGGCGATGGTCGGAATACGCGCTTCATGCCAGCCAATGCCAGTATTAATAATGGTTGCGCCAGCCGCTTCAATGGCCTGCGCCAGATCTACCGTTTCGGCAAAAGTACCGCCGCCTTCGACCAGGTCGAGCATCGACAGTCGGTAGATAATAATGAAGTCGTTGCCGACGCGTTCGCGCACTGCTCGCACCACTTCAACGGCAAACCGCATCCGGTTAGGGTAATCGCCGCCCCATTGGTCGCTACGCTGGTTGGTGCGCAAGGTCAGAAATTCGTTGATCAAATATCCTTCGGAACCCATTACCTCTACGCCATCGTATCCGGCCTCCCGCGCCAGTTGCGCGCAGCGGGCGAAATTGTCGATCAGTTGCAGAATCTCTTCATGGGTGAGTTCATGAGGAACGAAACGGTTGATGGGAGCCTGCAATGCGGAAGGTGCCACCAGATGCGGCTGGTAGCTGTAGCGCCCGGTATGCAAAATTTGTAGGGCAATTTTGCCGCCTTCCTGATGCACCGCTTCAGTAATGGTGCGATGGTGCGGGATCTGGCTGACGTCATTGAGCATTGCGCCGCCTTCCATGCCAACGCCTGTGAAATCTGGTGCAATGCCGCCGCTGACAATCAGCGCCACGCCGTGACGGGCGCGTTCAGCATAAAACGCCGCCAGCCGTTCAGCGCCGTCCGGGTATTCCTCCAGCCCGGTGTGCATTGAGCCCATCAACACGCGGTTTTTTAACGTGGTAAAACCTAAATCCAGCGGGGCGAACAGCGACAGGTAGCTCATAAAATTGTCCAGTATGTAAAATAATTGTTATGTGGTCGGATGAGTTCTAATTTAGCCGTCGCCGGGGAAAAGGGAAAAGGGGAATGCGGGGTTTGTGATGGGATTCAAAAAGAATGCGCCCGGGGGTAATGCCGGATGCGACGCTTGCCGCGTCTTATCCGACCTGGGGGATTGCACATGTAGGGCGGATAAGGCGTTTACGCCGCATCCGCCAGCCGTTGAAAATTACTGCTTACGGAAAAAATCGTTATACAACATATACAAATGCGCGGCACTCCAGGAGAAATTGGGTGCCCCTTGCTGCGCGCCGGTCAGCGGATTGTAATTCTCCTGAATCGGACCATCGGCGGTTAATCCTTTGGCGTGCCGGAAGAACGTATCCGCCAGCTTCAGGGCATCATCACGATAACCGTAACGCTCCATCCCTTTCAGACCAAACCAGAACTGATCCACCCATACGCGCCCACGCCAGTAGATATCCGCGCCAAAGGCCGGGTTGGTTAACGCTGCCGTTCCCAGCGGTACAAAGGTGTTGAACTCTTTAGTGTCCAGCATCACCTTCACCACCGCGTCGGCATTGGCCTGCGTTGCCGCACCGTTAAACAGCGGCGACCAGCCTTCCGGCCCTTTACCGCGCTCGACTATCGGTTTGCCCGCGCAGCCGTTTGCCAGCGGTTTATCTTCAATGCGCACGTCATAGTAGAACTGTGTAGTCGGGTCGAACATACAGGTGTTGATGTAGTCCGCGAGCTGCTGTGCCAACTGGCGATAGCGTTTGGCCTCTTCCGGCTTACCGAGGATGGTTGCCATCTCCGCCAGATAATGGTTATCGCTGTACATATAGCTGGCCTGATCCACCGACTCCTGCAATAGCGAGTAGCCCAGCAACGTTCCGTCCTGACTGCGGTTTTCGGCGAATTTCACCGTCCAGTCGCTACGTTTGCCGCCGTTAGCGACATATTTATCCAGCTGTTCTTTGTCGATAAACCCAAAGACGGCGGCGTCATCACGCCCCGATTCCCACGACGCAGCGACCTGTGCCGGAATTTCCAGACTGTCATACTGGCCTTTCTCCACCACGCGGGCGTAGTTGTTCAGGCCAGACTGCGTCTCTTCTTTGTCGCCTTTTTTCACCGTAAACAGCATCTCACCGCTCTCGGTGTTGTGGGCTTTATCGCGGGTCGCGCCATATTCCGGCACGCCGTTGCCGTTATGATCGCGGTTACGTAACCACCAGTCGTGATAGGCCACCAGTTTCGGGTACATCTCTGTCAGCCAGGCTTTATCCTGGGTGACGTTATACACTTCCATCACCGACCAGGCGGCAAGGCTGGGTTTGGTGTTACGTTCGTTCCAGTTGCCGCCATCACCGCCACGCTCGGGGCTAAGGTTCCACGCAATCAGGTCGGGGACAAAGCCCACATCCTGCGGACGCACGCTATCGCCAGGCTGGATCTGCCAGGAGAAGACCGCGCGGATATTCTCTTTGGCGATGTCCGGATTGAAATGCGCCATCGCAAACGCCTGCTTCCAGGTATCCCACGGCCAGGTCTGATTGCCGGAGAACCAGCGCCCGGTTACCGACGGCGTAACGGTGTTATATTTCACCGCACCGCCAGGCGAGCGCCAGTTACCGTTAAGCGTTTCGATTGCTTTCACCGCGACGCGCGTCTGTTCCGGCGTCGCATCCGGATTGGTTAACCCTTTCTTCAGATACTCTTCCCAGCGTTGCTGCGAGGCGGTGAGATAAAACGCCGGACGCGCCAGAATATCGTGGATCTGCATCTGCTCTTTGCTAACTTCCTGGGCGGTCAGCAGATGGGAATAGGTGGTATAGAGCGTCGTTGACCCGTTGATATGCGCCTTACTGGTAAAGCGATTGCCGTTGATTTCAGTCTGCACTGGCAGGGATTTATGCACCTGATATTCCGATTCGCCGGAGGTCAGTAGATCCCAGGTGGCGCGCACTTTGCCAAAGGTGACTTTCAGGCCATCACGGGTGGCGCTGATTTTGCGTTGATAATCAGGGTACTCGCCAGCAATGGTTTTATCGGAAAGTGGTTTCCCTTCTTTTGCTTCCAGTTTTTCCAGCAGCTCGCCATCCCACACCAGATCCAGCGGTTTATCGCTGATGATTTTAGTTTCCAGTAGTGAGGTGCGCGGCGTGGCGAAGCGCAGGGTCATTTCAACCTGCACATCTTTTGCTATCAGTTTTTGCACCAGCGCGCCGGGAATACTGTATGCCTCCAGCGTGAAGTCGACTTTCTTGCCGTCCTGCCAGACGGTCAGGCGGTCGAAATTGGTCGCCATAAAGTTGATGTACTCTTCTGTCAGCAGCGCAACGCCCGGAAAACCGCCCATGGTGTTCGGGCCGTCTGGCAACAAGTGACCATGCCAGGCACCGAGATCAAAAAACGGGTTAAAACGCTGGTGATCGTCGTAGTCGTAATCCTTCATGTACTGCGGCGCGCCGGTACGGTTAATCACATTTTTATAATTGTCGGCGTTAGCGGCATGGGCGGAAAAGCTCATCAGCAGAGCACAGGCTACTGGCGTTAAAATAGTTTTGATTTTCATGAAATTACAGTCCTTATTACCAGTAAAAATATTGCATCAGGAAGATTTGGTCGCTGGGATCGTTAGAGGCATTTTTCATGTAGAAGCGGCTATCAAAAGCCGTTGCGAAACGTCCGCCGCCGTATTCGTACCAGATACCAAACTGCATGAAAGAGGTGGTTTCATCGTCAGCGTGGTCAGGGCGATGTTTGGCGTAGGTGTAAGCGGTGGAGAGATAAACGCCTTTTAACGCTTCATACATGGCGCTCACCATTATCCCGCTTTCACTTCCCGGTACGTCCAGCCCGTCGGCGCGTCCGGTATGGTGCCAGGCGCGAGCGGCAAAGTTAGGGGTAAGCAGGCCCGTGAGATAGAGTTGTCCAGTGCCGTCGGTGATTTCCAGACCGTTCATCCAGGTGATGCCTTCGGCAAGGTCATACTGGATGTAACCGTTCATCATTGCCGGATAGGTATATTTGTCGTCGTAGCGATCGTACTTGCCAAAATGTAGCCAGGCTTTGCTTTCGTCATGATGTCCGGCAGGTGTGGCGGTGACGCTATAACGAAAGTTGCCGCTTAAGTTCTGCACCTTCAGCGCGGTCATAATGTCGCGGGTATTGGGAATGACGTAGCCCAGATCGGGCGTGAAATCGCCCCACCATTGCAGGTCATCCAGCGAGGAATCCTGGCGCAGACTGAGCATGATTTCGGTGCCATCGTTAGTACGATAACCGCCATAAAAACGGTTAATCCCACCTTCAAAACCACCCCAGCTATGGTCAGGCACCCAGGCATTGCCGTCGTGGTCGGCCTGCACGGTCCAGCCTTCGCCGTAAATCAGGCCGAACCAGGAGCCATATTTCATCTCCAGACCGCCTTCGATATAAGTTCCGTCGCTGTATTTATGTTTATTCTCACCTTCTAAATCCATATATCCACCAACCCCTAATTCGCCGTAAAAACGAAATGAAGGAGAAGACGTCGAGGTAATGGCGGGTGTTTTTGTGTCGTCATGTTCTGCCGGACGTACTTCATCAGCGGCCGCAGAAAAGGCGTAGCAAAACGGCAGAGCAAGTAATGCTCTGCATGGTGCAGTGATTAATTTCATTGTGTTAATCCATGAGCTAAAGAAAAAATACAGCCTTTTATCGTTGTAATTATAAAAATATTAAGGCAGAAACTATTTTCCCTCACCCCATCCAGGAAGAGGGAAAATGCCTGCTCATTTTTTATTAGTCTGCTTAATCAACATTATTGGCTGGCGTTGCTTCAATATGACGTTCTTCAGCCGTTAATCCCTTTATATATTTACTGTATTTCCACCACGCAAAGCCGAGGAAGATAACAATACCGCCGACGTTATAAAAAATGATGGTCAGAATATTCGCGCCAGTCGGGAATGTCGAAGCGACAAACCCTACGGCAAATATCGCAATCAGCATTGAAACAACGATAATACCGGTGCGGCGGGAACCCATACGGAAATCACGTGGCAGGTGATCTAATTTGGCGCGTAAATTCAGGTAAGCCAGCATGATGAATAACGGCGGAAGCATGGACGCTGCGGCGGTCATATTAATAATGGTATTCATCAGATCCTGCACGGTATTGGAACCGAGCATCGGGATAATCATCAGCGGGATGACGATCAGGAACTGGATCCACGCTGCACGCGCCGGAACGCCGTTTTCGTTCAGTTCAACGGTTTTCTTACCAAAGATGCCTTCCGGGATTTCGGAGAAGAAAATTTTCACCGGCGTTGCGGTCCACATCAGCAGGGAACCGAACATCGCAGTAAAGGATACCAGACCGACAAAGCGATTCATCAACGCTTCAGGTAGACCAAAATACGCCGCCATGCCGTGGAATACCTGTACCGATCCGCCGGTAAATTTCAACTCTTTGCTGCTGACGAAGACGTTAATCAGCACCGAGGAGACGGAATACAGTACGCCAATGAAAATCCCGGCGAGGATGATCACTTTAACGAACGATTTCGAACCGCCTTTGACGTCGTTAACGTACACCGCGACGGACTCCGCGCCGCCTGCGGCCATAAAGATCCAGGTGGTAACGCCGAGGAACGCCCAGTTGAAGTTCGGGATCATCGCGTCAACAGTGATCGGATCGGCAGGCTGTACGCCGCCAACCAGCGCCGTACCTGCCAGTAAAATGTAGGAGAGCGTTAACAGCAGCATCAGCGTTGAAGTGACGGAGGTAATTGGCCCCAGCATTTTCGCCCCGTTGGTAGAAACCCAGGTGGAGAAGGCGAACAGCACCATACTGATAATGGTGGTGGCAACTGGCGTCATAATATATTCGTAGCCGAGGAAGGCATATGAAGCGTAAGCAATAACGCGCGGCAACAGCGAGGTGAAAAAGAACAGGTTTACGAACCAGTAGGTATAGGCAGTAATAAATGCCCAACGTCCGCCCAGCGAACTTTTTACCCACGCGTAGACACCGGCTTCCGAGTTTTTATTTAACGAGACAAATTCTGCGATGATCAGACAGAAGGGAATAAAATAAAAAATCGTTGCGAGGAAAAACATCGGTGCCGAGGCCAGTCCAAGCTCAATATTATTATTGATAACGTTGTTAAAGCTGTAAACGGCGGCAAAAGTCAGCGAGAGCAAGCCGAATTTGCCGATTGTATTACGTTTGGTATCAGACATAACACATCTCCGAAAATGAGTAGGGTAGCGGTGGCGGCAAACTCCTTTTGCCGCCGTAGTTGTTATTTGTTATGGAAATAACCATCTTCGATGGTGACTTTGAGAACCACTTTTTTGACCGCGTTATTGCAGATAAACCGATACGCTTCATGGATATCGCAAATAACGATTTGCCCTTCGTGAACCTCGACGGTTTCTCCGCAGCCTTTTAAATATTCACGGTCAGTTTCATCGCGATAATATTCCACTACCTGTAATGTCTCTTTCGGCGCATATTCAATCTTTTGCTGCCCTTGCAGGTAGTAATGCACTTCAAAATAACGACGATGCCCGGTAAATAACGCATCGGTCGCGGAGTCATTTTCCACACGGTAGGTCAATGAGTCACCGATGGAGTGGGCGACGCCGGGCTGAATGTTGTCGATATTTTCAATCGCTTCAACGCAGCGTTGCCACTTCTTGCCAGAGGCGTAAATCTGGCGGAACTGTTCTAAGTTATCGATGATCCTCATTGCTTATTCTCGCTGTGCAAATTCGTGGAAAAGAACCCTGCGCCGAACTCATACGACGCCAGGCTTTGCGCGGTAGCTTCTCCGCCAGAAACCGGCAGCAACGTAAAGCCGTAGCTGAAGTCACGGAACCAGACGCGCCAGGAGTCCAGCACTTCGCTGCCCCAGGAGTTGGAGCCGAGGCCAAGCAGCTGGTGGTCAAGATTCAGGGTGATGTCATCACTGCGCTGAAGTTCGTTGCAGTGTTGGGCTGCGTGGATGTTTTCCTGGGTGTAGTGCCAGGCGCTGAAGTTAATTGGGCGCTGCGGAACCACCAGCAGACCGTTGCCGTGGCGGTTAGTCAGTGCCGCCCAGCGGACATGCTGACGGTTGCCGTTGTTCTGCGGGAAGGGATAGTTCTCGAACATGGCATCGACGTTACTGCGCCAGATATCGATGATGTTAGCCTGCTGGCTGTCGGCGTAGTTTTCGCCCGGTCCACGACCGTAATACGCCACCTGGTCGTATTCGCCGTTAATCCCCATGGTGAAACCGATGCACGGAATGATGTGCGGATAGTCACCGTAACGCTCGCCGGAAAGCGCCACGTTAACCTGTCCATCGGCAGCGATACGCCAGATGTAGGTGCAGCGCATCCCGAAGTCAAACACCGGCGGGGCAATAACCGTGCGGCTGATGATCAACACTTCGCCATCGCTTTGCTCAACGGCAAAGTCGCGCAGATGTTCCTGCATGATCTGCAAATGATTCGGCTGCCACAGCCCTTCGTACTCCTGCTTGTGGTTGTCGATCATTGGCTTGAAGAAGTTGATCTTTGGCTCGCGAGTCAGCATTGATTCGCCATTCACCTGCCATGACGTCGGTTTGCCACTCATTTTTGAGAAGGTGATTGCGAAGTTGTAGCCGCGAACGGTGCAGCTCAAACGATCGTCTTCCAGCGTCAGCGGACGAGCATTATTTGGTGCGAAAGGCACTGGCTGCGCGGTGTTTTCCTTCAGCGGGAACTGATAAGTAGCGATAGGGTGCCCGGCGTCGCTGTAGCGGGTGCGGGAATCTTTGGTCACCGTAATGTTGAGGAACGCTTCGCGGGCGTCCAGTTGTGGCAGCGTAATGCGCAATGGCGCTTCGCTGTTTGGCGCAACGTCGTGCAGCTTAATTTGCTGCGTCGCGAGCGTTTCACCTTCGGCGCGCACCTCTGCGTGCAGGGTGTAGTCATCAAGCGTGGTAAACCACAGTTTATTTTCGACTTTTAGCTCGCCGCGAGTCAGATCCAGCGCGTGGATTTTTACCGGCGCAATAACCTGTTTGTACTCTTTCAGGCCTGGTCCCGGCGTCTGATCGGAGTAGATCAAACCATCAAGACAGAAGTTATAGTTGTTGGGATAGTCGCCGTAATCGCCGCCGAATTTATACCAGACATTGCCGTTGTCATCCTGCGCCTGGATCCCGTGGTCGCACCATTCCCAGACATAATGTCCCTGAATGCAATCGTGCTTATAGAAGACGTTCTGGTATTCCGTTAGCCCGCCCGGTCCGTTCCCCATCGCATGAGCGTATTCGCAGATGATACGCGGCTTCGGATGCGGATATTCACCAAACTCATTCATCAGCGGCACGCGGGTGTACATGGTGGAAATAATATCGACCACTTCAGCATCGCGATCTTCTTCGTAGTGCACCAGACGCGTGTCATCGAGCGCCTTCGCCGCGTGGTACATCGCGCGGATATTACAGCCATAGCCGGACTCGTTGCCCAGCGACCAGATGATGATCGACGGATGGTTTTTCTGCGCGTGAATATGGCGAACGATGCGCTCGACGTAGACCTTTTCCCACTGCGGATCGTCGGTAATACGGCTGATATCGCCGACATTAGCAAAGCCGTGCGATTCGACGTCGGTTTCCGCCATCACAAACAGGCCGTAGATATCACACAGTTCGTAAAAACGCGGATCGTTCGGGTAGTGAGCGGTACGCACGGAGTTGATGTTGTGCTGCTTCATCAACTGGAGATCTTTCTCGACGCGATCCATTCCAACGGCGCGGCCTTTGCGATGATCGTTGTCGTGACGGTTGACGCCGTGCAGCATTACATAACGGTTATTGATCCAGAACAGACCGTCGCGCACTTTGATATCACGGAAGCCGACGCGTTGCGGCACCACTTCCAGAATGTTGCCGTCGGCGTCTTTCAGCGTCATGACCAGATGGTAAAGATAAGGAGATTCTGCCGACCATTGCTGCGGCTGTTCGACAGTAAAAGCAAAGCTGGCGCTGGTCAGTTTTTCAATTGCCAGATGAGGAATGGCGCTGCTGTGCACCACGCGTTCGCCGTCGAACAGGGTATATTCCAGCGTCGTTACGACAGGGGAGGCGGCGAGGTTTTCCAGCACCACTTCGCAGGAGAGCGTGGCATCGCAATAGGCTTCGTCAAAGTCGGTGCGCACGGTGAAATCGTTAATATGCGTCGGTTGTTTACCGATCAGATAAACATCGCGGAAGATCCCCGCTGACCACCACATATCCTGGTCTTCCACGTAGGTGGAGTCCGCCCACTGCATCACGCGCACACACAACAGGTTATCGCCGGTTTTAACCATCGCGCTGATGTCAAACTCTGCGGTCAGGCGACTGCCCTTGCTGAAACCCACATACTGACCGTTAACGTAGACTTCAAAATAGGTTTCGACGCCGTCAAATTTAATCAGCGTCTGCTTGCCCTGCCAGCCGTCGCTGAGGGTGAAAATACGTTGATAGGCACCGGTTGGGTTATCGCTGGGGACAAAAGGCACATCGATGGGGAACGGAAAACCTTCGTCGGTATATTGCAGTTTGCCGTGGCCTTCCATTTGCCACATGGCGGGGACGGTAATGTCCCCCCAGTCAGCCATTAACTCGGAAGTGAAGGCTTCTGGCACTTGTAGCGGATGGTCAAAAAAATGGAAATTCCACTGACCGCTTAAGGGCTGAAACAAGCTGCTGGTTTCGCGGGCAAAGGTACGCGCCTGCTCAACAGAATCATATGAAAAAAAGTACGCACGCGGCGCAAGTCGGTTTTCGTGGGTGAGTTGAATGTTTTCCCAGCGATTCATAGGGCCTCCCGGTAGAGAGAAATCGGAACCATTCATGGTGATGGTAGTTTGTGTAATTGCTGGGGAGTTTAGTAAAATTTTTACTAAAAAGTAGCAGGTAAATGCATTTACTTTAACTGGATCACGAAAATAAACGGCAGCACTGCCCGGCAAAAACGATTGCCGGACAGTGTGTAAGGAGATTTAGCGGGTCGTGCCGCGCAGTTTTAATTTGCTGGGAACGAAGACTAACAGCGGCAGCGCGCGACCATCGCGAGCCTTTTCATACAACAGGTTAACGCCCTGGCTTCCCATCATTTCGGAATGGATGCGCACGGTTGAGAGCGGCGGAAAGGTAAATCGCGCGGTGGGGATGTCGTTCACGCTGATAAGCGAAATATCCTGCGGGATGTTCAGGCCGCGTTCATGAATTGCCCGCAGTACGCCGATAGCAATGGAATCAGAAGCGACAAACAACGCCTTCGGATAGTCTTCCCGCGCCAGCATTTGCTTTGCCAGTTCATAGCCCGACGAACTGGAAAAACCGCCGCGCCAGATGTCCTCTTCGCGTACCACTTGTTTCAGTCGGCCATATTCCACAAAGGCGACTTCACGAATATCCGCCTTGCCAGGCAAGTCTTCACCGCCAATAAAACCAATACGATTAACGCCCTGATCGATATAGAAGTCGATGATTTCTTTACTGATGCGTGCCAGATCGATATCCACAGCATCGTAACCGCTGCCGGGTTCGTGAAAGTCGATAAAACAGATATTGTCGGTCAATGCGCTGGCGGCGGCGCGCAGTGCGGGCGTGGGTTTGCCGACAATCAAAATGCCGGTGACGTTTTTAATGTCCGGTAAGCCGTTGTGCTCATAACAGTTGGTCAGTTCGATCGCCAGCTTTTCGCACTGGGTTTCAATGCCGTGGCGGATCGCCAGATAATAAGGATCGTTGATCTCCAGCTCCTGTTGGTAGCTGTAGATAGCCAGAATATGGTGTTGGTTGACTGCGCCTGTCTGTAGTTTACGGGCGCTACTGGTCTTGTACTCCAGCTTTTCGGCGATCTCGAGAATGCGATGTTTCGTCTCTTCTTTCACATTCAACGTCGGATCGTCATTTAAGACCCTGGATACTGTCGCCAGGGATACGCCAGCTTCGATTGCGATGTCTTTTAGTGTTGCCATGTTTACCTTTTTTACTTTCCCTGATGTGCGTCTCCATTGTAGAGGAAGTGCTTATCGGGTCACCTGTTTTCAGTAAATAAAGCGCGTTTCTTTGACGCTGTAACGGTAACACAGCGGCTTACGAATGTGATCACGCCTGCATTCTCCATTTTTAGCCTACAGGATTGAGAAAAACTTTTGCTATAGTTTAGTAAAATTTTACTTGAGGGGGGGAAACAATGGAAACCGTTGCTAACGCTGATTTTGCGCGACTGGAAATGCGCGTCGGGAAAATTGTGGAAGTGAAACGCCATGAAAACGCCGACAAGCTGTACATTGTACAGGTTGATGTGGGGGAAAAAACGCTGCAAACCGTGACCAGCCTGGTGCCGTACTACAGCGAAGAAGAGCTGATGGGGAAAACGGTGGTGGTGTTGTGCAATCTGCAAAAAGCGAAAATGCGCGGTGAAACGTCGGAATGCATGCTGTTGTGTGCGGAAACCGATGACGGCAGTGAAAGCGTACTGTTAACGCCGGAACGGATGATGCCTGCGGGCGTGCGAATCGTATAAAGAGATCGGATGGCGACGTTGCATCGCCATCCGATTTGATATTACGCTTCTTCGACACTTACTCGCATGGCCGCCAGCGCCTTACGCGCCGCTTTGATCACCAGTTCACACTGTTCAATGGTCAGCGTCAGTGGCGGTTCAATGCGGATCGTTTTGGCGTTGTTGAGCGTGCCGGCGACCAGCACACGCTGGCGGAACATCTCGCTGGCAAAGTTGTAGCCGATTTCGTTATCAACAAACTCAATCGCCATCAACATCCCTTTACCTCGCGCTTCCTGCACCAGATCGGGATATTCCCGCGCCAGTTGGCGGAAACCGTCCAGCAACATATCGCCTTTTTGTTCAGCCTGAGCCGGTAAGTTCTGCTCCAGCAACACATTGATGGTCGCCAGCGCCGCCGCACAGGCCAGCGGGTTGCCGCCAAAGGTGGTGGTATGCAGGAACGGGTTGTCGAACAGGACTGAGAACACCTCTTCAGTGGCGATGGTTGCGCCAATCGGCATCACGCCGCCGCCGAGGGCTTTTGCCAGACACAGAATATCCGGCTGAACGTTCTCATGCTCACAGGCGAACATCTTGCCCGTGCGCCCCATGCCCGTTTGTACTTCATCGAGGATCATCAGTGCGCCGAACTCATCGCACAGCTTACGCACGGCGGTGAGGTAGCCCGGCGGCGGCAGAATGACGCCACCTTCGCCCTGAATCGGCTCAAGGATCACCGCAGCCACATCATCACCGGTTTTTTTGCACTCGCTAAGAGCCGTGCGCATGGCTTCGATATTGCCAAACGGCACATGACGGAAGCCCGGTAGCAGCGGCATAAACGGTTTGCGGAAGGTCGATTTTGCCGTGGCTGACAGTGCGCCAAGCGATTTACCGTGGAACGCGCCGCTGGTGGCAATAAAAGTAAACTTGCCGCGCGGTGACTGATAAGCCTTCGCCAGCTTCAGCGCCGCTTCAACGGACTCAGTGCCGCTATTACAGAAGAAGCTGTATTTCAGTTTACCGGGCGTTAGCGCGGCAAGGGTTTTCGCCAGCATCGCCCGTAATGGGTCTAGCAACTCCTGGCTGTGCAGCGGCTGTTTCGCAAGTTGATTCTGTACGGCGGAAACCACAACTGGATTACGGTGCCCCACGTTGAAAATGCCAAAACCTCCCAGGCAGTCGATAAACTCCTGTCCTTGGGTGTCGACAAGCGTATTTAAACCTCCCGCTTGCCACTCTACGGCTCCGTAATCCCCGCCGGCGGTAACAGATTTGCGATACTCTAAAAACCCCGGATTGACATGCTCTTTGAAGTATTCAATCACCTCCCGGTTAAGTGCTTTCATCTCCTCATGATCCAGCGTTCGCTTTTCAATGAGATTCAGGGCGTGGGCGCTGCACGCTAAAGCCGATGCGCTCGAAGGTAACCTGTTCAAAATATGCTCCAGAGGCTCGCGTATCACATGATACCGATTTAAGTATTGCAGGGATTGCGCCACTCCGGCTGCGATCGCGAAAATCGGGATAAACATAAATGCGGTTATCATTCATGCAATATTTAATGCTATTTGTTAACACTTGCTGTTGTTTTGAACGATTTTTATCGGGCGCACCTCCTGCTATCCAGGAGGAAATGCACTATGTCAGGGCAATAATTGCCTGATTGTTGGGCAATATAATAAACGTGCCGGGATAGTACCCAAGTGAAAGTATTTTAAATCAAGGAATTAGGTTTTGTGCTTTAATCGAAAATTGCGATCTAAATCAAATTAAACCACTAAAGATAACCGCACCGGAGCCGACATAACTTCTGACAAGAAGTTAACAACAATATAACCTGCACAGGACGCGATTATGTCTTCTCATTCGTATGTCACCCAGCAAAATATCCCGCTGGCTGACGATACCACTCTGATGTCTACTACCAATCTACAAAGCTATATCACACATGCTAATGACACTTTTGTGCAGGTTAGCGGCTATACCTTGCAAGAGTTACAGGGACAGCCGCATAACATGGTGCGCCATCCGGATATGCCGAAAGCGGCCTTTGCTGATATGTGGTACACCCTGAAGCAGGGGGAACCCTGGAGTGGTATTGTGAAAAATCGGCACAAAAATGGCGATCATTATTGGGTGCGGGCGAATGTGGTGCCGATGGTGCGTGAGGGCAAAATCAGTGGTTATATGTCGATTCGTACACGGGCGACGGATGACGAGATCGCAGCGGTAGAGCCGCTGTACAAGGCGCTGAATGCCGGACGTACAAATAAGCGTATTCATAAAGGTCTGGTGGTGCGTAAAGGCTGGCTGGGAAAACAGCCTTCATTGCCGCTTCGCTGGCGGGCGCGTGGAGTGATGGCGCTGATGTTTATCGTGCTGGCGGCAATGCTCTGGTTTGTTGCTGCCCCGGTGGTGACGTATTTCCTCTGTGCGCTAGTGATGTTGTTGGCAAATGCCTGTTTTGAATGGCAGATTGTACGCCCGATAGAAAATGTTGCCCGTCAGGCACTGAAGGTGGCGACCGGAGAACGTAATAGTGTTGAGCATTTGAATCGCAGCGATGAGCTGGGGCTGACATTACGCGCGGTAGGGCAACTTGGCCTGATGTGCCGTTGGCTAATTAATGATGTCTCAAGCCAGGTGTCCAGTGTCAGAAACGGCAGCGAGACGCTGGCGAAAGGCACTGATGAACTGAACGAACATACCCAGCAGACAGTTGATAACGTTCAGCAAACGGTGGCGACCATGAACCAGATGGCGGCGTCGGTGAAACAGAACTCTGCTACGGCGTCGGCTGCCGATAAACTTTCTATCACTGCCAGTAATGCAGCAGTGCAGGGCGGGGAAGCGATGACCACGGTGATCAAAACGATGGACGATATCGCCGACAGTACCCAGCGCATTGGCACCATAACTTCGCTGATTAACGATATTGCGTTTCAGACCAATATCCTCGCCCTGAATGCGGCGGTGGAAGCGGCGCGCGCCGGAGAACAAGGCAAAGGTTTCGCGGTGGTGGCTGGGGAGGTACGTCATTTAGCCAGCCGTAGCGCCAATGCTGCCAACGATATTCGCAAGCTAATTGATGCCAGTGCAGATAAGGTGCAATCCGGTTCGCAACAGGTACACGCCGCCGGGCGGACGATGGACGATATTGTGGTGCAGGTAAAAAACGTCACCCAGTTAATTGCTCAGATTAGCCATTCAACGCTGGAACAGGCTGATGGGCTTTCCAGCCTGACCCGTGCGGTAGATGAGCTTAACCTGATCACCCAGAAAAACGCCGAGCTAGTGGAGGAGAGCGCGCAGGTGTCGGCGATGGTAAAACACCGCGCCAGCCGACTGGAAGACGCGGTGACGGTGCTGCATTAATCGGTATGCCGCATCCGGCAGTTAGAGCACAATGCCTGATGCGATGCTGGCGCATCTTATCAGGCCTACGGGGGGTAGGCGGATAAGGTATTTACGCTGTATCCGGCAGTTGGAGCACAATGCCTGATGCGATGCTGACACATCTTATCAGGCCTACGGACGGGTGTAGGCCGGATAAGGCGTTCACGCCGCATCCGGCGGTTGGTACACAATGCCTGATGCGATGCTGACGCATCTTATCAGTCCTGCGGACGGGTGTAGGCGGATAAGGCGTTCAACGCCGCATCCGGCAATCGGTGATTAATCCAGTTGCGTAATATCAAAAGCAGCGCGGTCGATCACCGCAATGATCTTTTTTATCTGCGCGTCGGTGATATCGCTCTGGTTGACGCGTAAGTCCAGCACCGCTTTAAAATTATCCAGCGCCCGCTTCATTTGCGGGTTCTGGCGCAGCGCCGCACCAACGCAACGCGCTTTGATGCGTTCCTCAATCATCTCCACTTGTTCGCGGTTTTCTTCCAGCCACTGCGCGCCCTGTTCGGTCAGCGCAATCTGTTTTTTGCCGCCTTCCTCTTCGCGGATGGTAATTAGCGACTGCTCCTGGAGAAAATCCAGCGTCGGGTAGATGACGCCCGGGCTTGGGGTGTAATTCCCCTGGGTCAGATTCTCAATCGCTTTAATCAACTCATAACCGTGGCTGTCATCGCGCGAGAGAATATCCAGAATCACCAGGCGCAATTCACCGTGACCAAAGAAACGCTGCCGACGACCACCACCGCGACCGTGGCGACCACCGCAGCATTGACCGTGTTCATGCTGGTGACCGTGCCCGCAGTGCTCGTGTTCTGACTTCTCACCTTTGCAGCAGCCTTCATGGCGTGGCTGGCCTTCATGTTTACAACACCCTTCGTGATGATGGCTCATATCAGCCTCCTTTTGCTTAATTAGATATATCTAATTTATATCTGATATGAGCATTGCTGCAAGTACAAAAATGATTTTTAAACTCAGATGTACTCAACATGTAGGCCGGATAAGGCGTTCACGCCGCATCCGGCAGCCTTGCTACGGTGCTGAATGACTTCACATACTTCAGATATATCAGTACTACAAATTGCTTGCATTTATCATGATTAACAATCATTATCATTTGCGAATTTTATTTAGATATATCTGATTACCATCACGAAGGCGATAACAATGAATAACTCTCCCCGCTACCCACAGCGCGTTCGCAATGATCTGCGCTTCCGTGAACTGACCGTGTTACGCGTTGAGCGCATCAGCGCCGGTTTTCAGCGCATTGTCCTCGGCGGCGAGGCGTTGGACGGTTTTACGTCGCGCGGCTTTGACGATCACAGCAAACTCTTCTTTCCTCAACCTGACGCTCACTTTGTACCGCCAACGGTAACAGAAGAGGGTATCGTCTGGCCGGAAGGGCCACGCCCGCCGTCGCGCGACTATACGCCACTGTATGATGAGCAGCGCCATGAACTGGCGATCGATTTTTTTATTCATGACGGCGGTGTCGCCAGCGGCTGGGCGATGCAGGCGCAACCGGGCGATAAACTCACAGTAGCCGGACCGCGTGGTTCGCTGGTGGTGCCGGAAGATTACGCGTATCAGCTGTATGTCTGTGATGAATCCGGAATGCCCGCACTGCGCCGCCGCCTGGAAACGTTGAGCAAACTTGCCGTTAAACCGCAAGTTACCGCGCTGGTCAGCGTGCGGGATAACGCCTGTCAGGATTATCTCGCGCACCTTGACGGTTTTAACATCGAGTGGCTGGCGCATGATGAGCAGGCGGTGGACGCGCGTCTGGCGCAGCTGGAAATTCCTGCCGATGATTATTTCATCTGGATAACCGGCGAAGGTAAGGTGGTTAAGAATTTAAGCCGCCGCTTTGAAGCGGAACAATATGACCCACAGCGGGTACGTGCAGCAGCTTACTGGCACGCAAAGTAATTGATATATGAAAAAAGGCTGACGATTTCTCGTCAGCCTTTGCGGTATCTGGTGGCCCCTGCTGGACTTGAACCAGCGACCAAGCGATTATGAGTCGCCTGCTCTAACCACTGAGCTAAGGGGCCATGGTAGCGGATTATAAAGTAACTCCGTGCCGCGATCCAGCCATTAGCGTGCGGCTGCTGTTTTTATAAACAACGTGTTTTCAATTCGTTATACTTCCTGCGGGTTGTGTTGTTCAGGAGTTAATATGGTTGACGATATTCTTGCGCCAGGATTGCGTGTGGTGTTTTGTGGCATCAATCCGGGTCTTTCTTCCGCAGAGTCTGGCTTTCCGTTTGCCCATCCGGCAAATCGCTTCTGGAAGGTGATTTATCAGGCCGGATTTACCGACCGTCAGTTGAAGCCACAGGAAGCGCAGCATCTGCTGGATTATCGTTGCGGTGTTACCAAACTGGTAGATCGTCCAACGGTGCAAGCCAATGAAGTTTCAAAGCAGGAGTTGCACGCAGGCGGGCGCAAGCTGATTGAAAAAATTGAAGATTATCAGCCGCAAGCGTTGGCGATTCTGGGCAAACAAGCATATGAACAGGGATTCAGCCAGCGCGGTGCACAATGGGGGAAACAAACGCTCACCATTGGTTCGACGCAGATTTGGGTGTTGCCGAATCCCAGCGGCTTAAGCCGCGTTTCACTGGAGAAACTGGTTGAGGCGTATCGGGAACTGGATCAGGCGCTGGTCGTGCGTGGGCGATAAAAACGCCACCGAAAAGGTGGCGTTTGTGCAGAGGGATAAGTGCCGGATGCGGCGTAAACGCCTATCCGGCTTACCGATTAATCGTCCAGGAAGCTACGCAGTACTTCAGAACGGCTTGGGTGACGCAGTTTACGCAGCGCCTTCGCTTCGATCTGACGGATACGTTCACGGGTAACGTCGAACTGTTTACCCACTTCTTCCAGCGTGTGGTCGGTGTTCATGTCGATACCGAAACGCATACGCAGAACTTTCGCTTCACGCGCGGTCAGCCCAGCCAGCACGTCGTGCGTTGCCGCACGCAGGCTTTCGGTGGTCGCAGAATCCAGCGGCAGCTCGAGGGTGGTATCCTCGATGAAATCACCCAGATGCGAATCTTCATCATCACCGATCGGCGTTTCCATGGAGATTGGCTCTTTGGCGATCTTCAGCACTTTGCGGATTTTGTCTTCCGGCATCAGCATACGTTCAGCCAGTTCTTCCGGCGTCGGTTCACGACCCATTTCTTGCAGCATCTGGCGAGAAATACGGTTGAGCTTGTTGATAGTCTCAATCATATGCACCGGAATACGGATGGTGCGCGCCTGATCTGCGATAGAGCGGGTGATCGCCTGACGGATCCACCAGGTTGCGTAGGTGGAGAACTTGTAACCACGACGGTATTCGAATTTATCAACCGCTTTCATCAGACCGATGTTGCCTTCCTGAATCAGATCGAGGAACTGCAAGCCACGGTTGGTGTATTTCTTAGCGATAGAAATAACCAGACGTAAGTTCGCTTCAACCATCTCTTTCTTCGCACGGCGGGCTTTCGCTTCACCGATGGACATGCGACGGTTAATGTCTTTAACCTGCTCAATGGTCAGGCCGGTTTCTTCTTCAATCTGCTGCAGTTTCTGCAGGGCGCGATGCACTTCTTCAGAGACATCGTGCAGTTTTTCCGACCACGGTTTGTTCATCGCAATTGCCGCGTTGAACCAGGTATCGCTGGTTTCGTTGCCGGTAAACAGGGTGATGAAGTTTTTCTTCGGCATTTTGCACTGCTCAACGCAGAGCTTCATGATCAGACGCTCTTGTGTACGAACGCGATCCATCATGACGCGCATACTGTTGACCAGGTAGTCAAACTGCTTCGGCACCAGGCGGAACTGTTTGAATACTTCAGACAGTTTCAGGATTTCTTCCTGAGCGGCAGCGTGGCTGCGGCCTTTCGCTTTGATGGTGTCACGCGTTACAACGTACTGAGCGCGCAGTTCAGCAAATTTTTCGCGAGCCAACTCCGGGTCGATGCTGTTGTCATCGTCGGCACTGTCGTCGTCGGCATCTTCTTCGTCTTCATCTTCGTCATCGTCCAGATCTTCCTGGGAAAGCTCAGAACCGACGTGAGTGGCGGTTGGTGCCAGATCTTCTTCTGCGTTCGGGTCAACAAAGCCAGTGATCAGATCGGACAGACGCGCTTCTTCTGCTTCAACACGATCATACTGTTCCAGCAGATAGGTGATCGCTTCCGGATATTCAGCAACGGAGCATTGAACCTGGTTGATCCCGTCTTCGATGCGTTTAGCGATGTCAATTTCGCCTTCGCGGGTCAACAGTTCAACGGTGCCCATTTCACGCATGTACATGCGTACCGGGTCAGTCGTGCGCCCGATTTCAGATTCCACGCTGGAAAGCACCTGCGCGGCGGCTTCGGCAGCATCTTCGTCTGCTGTGTTTTCAGCCAGCATCAGGTCATCGGCATCCGGCGCTTCTTCCATCACCTGAATGCCCATGTCATTGATCATTTGGATGATGTCTTCGATCTGATCGGAATCGACGATATCTTCCGGCAGATGGTCATTGACCTCGGCATAGGTCAGATAGCCTTGCTCCTTACCACGGGTGACAAGAAGTTTCAGCTGTGACTGCGGGTTTTGCTCCATAAGACGGTATCCACACTTATTTCATGAGGTTGGTGTTGGGCGATTGACCGGATATCATTCAGACGTTAATACTGAAATCCAACGGTTATTTACCGCCAACGATAATTACGAGGGCGTACTTATATCATTGCCGCTGCCTCTCAGTGCGGCTGTCGGGGGCTTCCCGATCGCTATTCGGCACTTAAGCCGTTAAATCACTTTTTCGCCAGTTCCTGGTTTAATGTCCAGAGTTCCAGGCGTTCTTCATTACTTAAACCATGGGTGCGCTCACGAGCGATTAACTCTTCCTGGCGCAGTTCAAGCAACGAATCAAACATATGGTTGAGTGAGTCGGTGAAGGTTTGCTCAGCAATATTCTTATCTGCTATATCGTCCCACATCGACAGTTTTTCAAGGGTGGCAGCATTATTTGTACCACGATAGTGCTCTAAAAGTTGCCCGGTGGTCAGACCTGGCTGAGAGAGACAAGTGTTGACCAGTTCTCTGAATAAGCCAAGTCCAGGAAGCTTATTTTGATCCAGATTCTCAAGCGGCGGGACTAACGTCGCTAATTCTGGATTTTGCACCAGCAACCCTATAAGTATACGCATGGTCGTGCGTTTTAGCTGCGGAACAGGACGAGAAACGCCGTTCTCTGCTGCTTTCGGCATTAATCGTTCAAGCTGGCTGTCATCAAGTATGCCTAACTTGTTGCCTAATTCCTGACGAAGATAGATGCGCAGCGTTTCTCCTGGCACCTGAGAAATCAGTGGCAGCGCCAGCGTACTTAAACGTGCGCGCCCGTCAGGGGTACTCAGGTCAACCTGCGGCATCAGGCTGTTAAACAGAAACGCGGAGAGCGGCATTGCCTGCTCCATTCGCGCTTCAAACGCCTCTTTACCCTCTTTGCGCACCAGTGTGTCTGGGTCTTCGCCATCGGGTAAAAACATAAAGCGTAACTGACGGCCGTCTGTCATATAAGGCAGCGCAGTTTCCAGCGCCCGCCAGGCGGCATCGCGACCTGCACGGTCGCCGTCATAACAGCAAATGACATTGTTGGTCGCGCGGAACAATAACTGAATGTGATCGGCAGTGGTTGACGTACCCAGCGATGCAACGGCGTAATTAATACCGTATTGCGCCAGAGCCACCACGTCCATATAGCCTTCGACCACCAACAGACGCTGGGGTTCAGCGTTATCCTGCTGCGCTTCATAAAGACCGTAAAGCTGGCGGCCTTTATGGAAAATATCAGTTTCCGGTGAGTTCAGGTATTTGGGGGTATCGTTGCCCAGCACGCGCCCGCCAAAACCAATCACCCGACCGCGCTTATCGCGAATAGGGAACATCACCCGCTCGCGGAAACGATCGTAACTGCGACCCTGATCGTTGGTGACCAACATGCCCGCATCAATCAATGACTGGCGATTTTCTGGATTGCCGCCAAACCGTTTCAGGACGTTGTCCCAGCCGGGGGGGGCAAAACCAATCGCAAAGCGGGCGATAACCTCGTGGCTTAATCCGCGTTTTTCCAGATACTGGCGCGCAGATGTGGCAACAGGTTGTTGTAAAGATTGTTGGTAAAACGTATTCAGACCGTCCATCAACTGATAAAGCGTTTGCCGTTGATGGCGCTCTATCTGGCTGGGGCCGCTGCCTGCTTCAAATGGCACTTCAAGATTGTGCATTGCTGCCAACTCTTCGACCGTTTCGACGAACTCAAGCTTGTCGTAGTTCATCAGAAAGTCGATCGCGTTGCCGTGCGCGCCACATCCAAAGCAGTGGTAAAACTGTTTCTCACCGTTGACGGTGAATGACGGGGTTTTCTCGTTGTGGAATGGACAACACGCGTGAAAATTCTTGCCCTGCTTTTTCAGCTTCACACGGGCATCGATCAGATCGACGATGTCAGTGCGTGCCAGCAGATCATTAATGAATACGCGTGGGATTCGTCCAGCCATAGGCCCCGATTTTTAGCAATTCATAAACGAAAATAAGCCGCGCATTCCTTTCGGAAGCACGGCCTTACAACTACAACTCGGTCTGATCGGAGAGCAACGCTCTCAGGGAATTAGTACAGACGAGTACGGCGTGCGTTTTCGCGAGCCAGTTTCTTCGCGTGACGTTTCACTGCAGAAGCTTTAGCGCGCTTACGTTCGGTAGTCGGTTTTTCATAGAACTCACGACGACGAACTTCCGCCAGAACACCTGCTTTTTCGCAGGAACGCTTGAAGCGACGCAGAGCTACGTCGAACGGCTCGTTTTCACGTACTTTAATTACCGGCATGTGCCTCTCACCTTTGATTAATTCGGTTTGCCGCTGGCATCAACGCCAGCTTATTTCAAAATGGTGCGGAATTTTACTGCAATTGCTGCTGCTTTGTAAAGCACCGCGACCTCTTTTGAAAGGGACTTTTATAAGGGTGAGGAGTATACACGAGGCTTTCTCCAGGGGCGAACAAAGTTTTACATCAACCCGCATTGGTTCTACACTGCGCGGTAATAAAGCGAGGTAAAACAAGTCATGCGTGTACTGGGTATTGAAACTTCCTGCGATGAAACCGGCATCGCCATTTACGACGATGAAAAAGGTTTGTTAGCCAACCAATTGTATAGTCAGGTGAAATTACACGCTGACTACGGCGGCGTGGTGCCTGAACTGGCCTCCCGCGATCACGTGCGTAAAACCGTACCGTTGATCCAGGCGGCGCTGAAAGAGTCTGGTTTGACGGCAAAAGATATTGATGCCGTGGCCTATACCGCAGGCCCAGGATTAGTCGGCGCGCTGCTGGTTGGTGCGACCGTGGGACGTTCTCTGGCGTTTGCCTGGAACGTTCCGGCGATTCCGGTGCACCATATGGAAGGGCATCTGTTAGCACCGATGCTGGAAGATAACCCGCCGGAATTTCCGTTTGTCGCATTGCTGGTTTCCGGCGGCCATACGCAGTTAATCAGCGTTACCGGCATTGGTCAGTATGAGCTGCTCGGCGAGTCCATTGATGATGCCGCTGGTGAAGCGTTTGATAAAACCGCGAAGCTGCTGGGGCTGGATTATCCAGGCGGGCCGCTGCTGTCGAAAATGGCGGCTCAGGGTACAGCCGGGCGCTTTGTCTTCCCGCGTCCGATGACCGACCGTCCGGGGCTGGATTTCAGCTTTTCTGGTCTGAAAACCTTCGCCGCGAACACGATTCGTGATAACGGCACCGACGACCAGACGCGTGCTGATATCGCCCGCGCTTTTGAAGATGCGGTGGTCGATACGCTGATGATTAAGTGTAAGCGTGCGCTGGATCAGACGGGCTTTAAGCGACTGGTAATGGCAGGCGGCGTGAGTGCTAACCGCACGCTGCGGGCGAAACTGGCGGAAATGATGAAAAAGCGTCGCGGCGAAGTGTTCTACGCGCGTCCGGAATTTTGTACTGATAACGGCGCGATGATCGCCTATGCCGGAATGGTGCGGTTTAAAGCAGGCGCGACGGCGGATCTCGGCGTTAGCGTGCGTCCGCGCTGGCCGCTGGCGGAGTTACCCGCTGCGTAAAACTCTCGGGTGCCGGAGAGCAATTTCCGGCACCGTCCTCACTTAAAGCAACACCACGGGCATCCACAGTAAGCCGGTAATCACCAGCAACACGAGGAATATCAGCCCAAAAATCGCCCCCAGTCGCCAGTAATCCACCGTTGGCAGATAACCACTACCGTAGTAAATCGGACTGGGTCCGGTGGCGTATGGTGTAAGAATGCTCCCCAGACCAATTGCCGCGCCAACCATCAGGCAGAACACCGGCAGCGAGATTTCCGGCATCGCCAGCGCAGCGGCAATCATCATCGGCGCGAGAGCGGAGGTATACGCCGTGGCGCTGGCAAAAAAGTAGCGCAGCAGATAAAACACCACAATCAACGCCATCATCACCATCGTCGGCGAATAACCACTTAAGCTGCCTGCTAACAGTTTGCCAAACCAGCTAATAAAACCGGTGTTGTTGAGTCCGGTGGCGAGGGTGATTAGCGAGGCCAGCCAGAAGAAAACGTTCCACGCTGCTTTATTACTGACAATATCGTCCCAGCTGATAATACGCAGAAGCAGCATCAGTGCCACCACGCTGTAACCGACCATCGCAGCATCGATATAATCACCGCCGAAAATCCACAGCACCAGCGCGCCTACCATCAGCCCCAGCATCCGTTTTTCACGCGAACAGAGTGGCCCCATCGCTTGCAGTTCCGTCTCTGCCCAACGCGGCACCTGATCACCAGACTTCAGTACCGGTGGGTATAGCACGTAAGCCAGCCAGGGAACCAGCAGAACCAGTAAAATACTGAGCGGCAACATCCCGAGGAACCAGTCGCCCCAACTCAGCGTGGCGTGAGATGCGCTTTTCATCAGTCCAATTAGCAGCAAGTTAGGTGCCATCGCCGTCAGGAAAATGGCGCTGGTCACACAATCGGCAACAATCCCCATCCACATGATGTAGGAGCCAATGCTGCGCGAACTGCTGTCGTTCGGCTGTGATTGATAGAGCGGCGGCAGGTTACGGATGATGGGATAGATAATCCCCGCACCGCGCGCTGAGTTGGAAGGTGTTACAGGTGCCAGGATCAGCTCGGAGAACATCACCGCATAGCCGAGAAACAGTGTGCGATGCCCCATCTTTTTCACCAGAATCAGCGCGATGCGACGTCCAAGTCCGGTTTTTTCATAGCCAGTGCCAAACATAAAGGCGGCGAAAATCAGCCAGATAACCGAATTAGAAAAACCGGAAACCGCCCAGGAGAGGGATTTAGCGGTGAATTTAAAGCCTGGCTGGGCGAGCTGTTCGGGGCTAAACAGCAGCCAGGGCGAGAGAATGGCGATGATGGAGATACCCACCATCGCCACCACGGCACCCGGTACCGGTTCGAGGATCAGCCCAACGATCACGCCGGTAAAAACAGCAAAGTAGTGCCAGGTATGACTCTCCAGCCCCGCAGGAACCGGAAGTAGAGCAATAATGGCGATGACCGCCAGCGGTGCGAGATATCGCCACCATTCAGTGGAAGGTTTCATCGTGTTATGCCTGCGAAAAAGGAGAGGGGGCGAACCTCTCCGGGAGGGTTATTTGATGTAATGGACGTGCTCGCAGATCTCTTCCACGATGGGATCGCGGCGTTCGGCGAACAACTTTTTGTTTTCGGCTATCAGGTTGTTGCCGTGGGTATCAATAGAGACAATCAGCGGGCCGAACTCTTTGACCCGGCAGACCCACAGTGACTCCGGCATCCCGAGTTCTGTCCAGTGCACCTCTTCAATCTCTTCCACCTGGGTTGCCGCCAGCACCGCGCAGCCTGCCGGGAAAATCACATGCAGCGCCTTGAATTTCTGGCAACCTTCTTCAGTCAGCGGCCCCATTCCGCCTTTGCCGACCACCAGTTTCACGCCGGTCTGTTCGATAAATTCACGTTCAAAACTTTCCATCCGCATACTGGTTGTTGGGCCGACGGATACCATCTCCCATTTGTCGCCATTTTTGCGCACGATGGGGCCAGCGTGGAAAATCGCTTTGCCGTTGAGATCGTAAGGGATCGGACGTTTCAGTTCGATCAGGCGGCGGTGACAAACGTCGCGGCAAGTCACCAGCGTACCGGTCAGGTAGATCACATCGCCGACGCGAATATCTTGCAGATCTTCAGCTTTGATCGGGGTTGTCAGGATCTTTTTCATAACGCGCTCCGGGTGTGAGAAAGGTTTTCAAAGGAGAGATCGGCATGAACCAGCAGCGTACCGCGACGATGCGCCCAGCAGCCGGTAGAGACAGCGACGCCGATGGTAGACGGATGGCGAGCGGCAGATTCGATATGCACGCCCATCACTGAACTGTTGCCAGTCAGCCCTTGTGGGCCAATTCCCAGACGGTTGAGTCCTTCTTCCAGGCGTAGCTCCAGCTCTGCCGCTTTTGGATTGGGATGGCGGCTGCCAATCGGGCGCAAAATGGCTTTACGTGAGAGCACGGCGGCGGTTTCCACCGAGGTGGCGATGCCTACACCTACCAGTACCGGTGGACAGGCGTTTACGGCGAGGGTGGAGATATTTTCGAAGACGAATTTCACCACGCCTTCGTAGCCTTCCGATGGCATTAACACTTTTGAGCGGCCAGGTAGCGTGCAGCCGCCGCCAGCCATGTAAACTTCGATTTCCGCGTCGTCACCGTCGGGGACGATATCCCAGGTAACCCACGGTACGCCGCTACCGGTATTTTTGCCGGTGTTCACTTCGTCAAAAATTTCCACCGCGTTGTGGCGCAGTGGCGCTTTGACGGTCGCCTCTTCCACGGCTTGCTTAAGAATGCTTTGCAGTTCGCCAAGCAGCGGGAAACGGGAACCGACCTTAACAAAAAACATGATTTCGCCGGTGTCCTGACAGGCCGGGCGATTCAGGTCGATCGCTTTTTGCATGTTATCGAACATCGTGTGGTAGATGATTTTCCCCATCGACGACGTTTCGGCGTCCCGAAGCTGTTTTAGTTTATCCACTACGTCATCAGGCATTCGGGTAGAAATCATGGCGGTAAAGTTAGCGACAATATCCGTCAACTTATTCACTGCCTGTTGTTTATTACATTCGCTCATCATGGCAACTCCAGTTTTTCTATTTGTCTGGAAAAATTCACCACCACAAACTACCACTAAAAATGTGGTTTTATATTTTTTGCCACCGTGAATATGTAATTAACAGTTCGTGAATCAACACGAAAATAAGAATGAATATTGCGCCAGAGCAGGGAATGGAAATGTTTTGCGAAATACACTGAGCCAGTCAAAATTGCGGATAGTTAACGATGCTGAATAGCTGGCCTTTAGCCAAAGACTTGCAGGTACTGGTAGAAATCGTCCATAGCGGCAGTTTTAGTGCCGCAGCGGCGACGCTTGGGCAGACGCCCGCATTTGTCACCAAACGAATCCAAATCCTTGAAAACACGCTGGCAACGACGCTACTTAACCGCTCCGCTCGCGGCGTGGCACTGACTGAAAGTGGCCAACGTTGTTACGAACATGCGCTGGAAATCCTCACCCAATATCAGCGACTGGTCGATGACGTCACGCAAATCAAAACGCGCCCGGAGGGGATGATTCGTATTGGCTGTAGTTTTGGTTTTGGGCGCAGTTATATTGCACCAGCCATTACGGAACTGATGCGCAATTACCCTGAGTTACAGGTGCATTTTGAATTGTTCGATCGGCAAATTGATTTAGTGCAGGATAATATTGATCTGGATATTCGTATTAATGATGAAATCCCTGATTATTATATTGCGCATCTTTTGACAAAAAATAAAAGAATATTATGCGCAGCACCTGAGTATCTGCAAAAATATTCCCAGCCACAATCCTTACAGGAATTAAGTCGTCATGACTGTCTGGTGACCAAAGAGCGCGATATGACCCACGGAATATGGGAGTTGGGGAACGGTCAGGAGAAAAAATCGGTGAAGGTAAGCGGGCATCTTTCCTCCAACAGCGGTGAGATAGTGCTGCAATGGGCACTGGAAGGTAAAGGGATTATGCTGCGTTCCGAATGGGATGTGCTGCCGTTTCTGGAGAGTGGCAAACTGGTGCGAGTATTGCCGGAATATGCACAAAGCGCCAATATCTGGGCTGTCTATCGGGAGCCACTCTATCGCAGTATGAAGTTGCGCGTCTGCGTAGAGTTTCTGGCGGCGTGGTGCCAGCAACGGCTGGGCAAGCCCGCCGAAGGCTATCAGGTTTTGTAAACCTGCCAGAAATCACTGCGGATCTTTTTCGCGCTTTCTTTTAAATTTCGTCCAGATTTTTGTCTCCTGGCGACGCCACAGACGCTGGATGTTGTCATGATGACGCAGCAGGATCAGGCAAGAGAGCATAGAAACCGGAAAGGTGAATTGTGGCTTAAACCACCAGACATAAAACGGAGCAATCAGTGCGCTGACAATCGCTCCCAGCGACGAATAACCGCTGAGTAAAATGGTTAACAGCCAGGTTCCCGCCATCACACCCGTTAAATCCCAGCCAATTGGTGCGATTGCGCCAAAAGCGGTGGCAACGCCTTTTCCCCCTTTAAAACCGAAGAAAACCGGCCAGATGTGTCCAAGACAGGCGGCGATGGCAATTAAGCCTAGCCAGAAGGGGCTGACACCTAATTCATACGCGCCCCAGACGGGTAACATTCCTTTCAGAACGTCGAAAATCAGCACTGCTACGGCTGCTCCCTTGCCACCGATACGTAACACATTGGTGGCGCCGGGATTGCCGGAGCCGCTGGTTCGCGGATCGGGCAGCCCACACAAGCGGCAAACCAGAATGGCACTGGAAATGGAGCCGCAGAGGTACGCGATGAGGATCATTCCAGGCGCGATTGCACTCATAAGCTGTTCCGTTTTGAAAATTCGTGTTCAACGATGAATCTGTGGATAATACGCACATTTCGCCGGAAGTGGTATCCGGTTAGCCAAAAAGCAGGCAGGACGTGATGGATATTGTATTTATAGAGCAACTTTCGGTAATCACCACTATTGGTGTTTACGACTGGGAACAGACCATCGAACAGAAGTTGGTGTTCGATATCGAAATGGCGTGGGATAACCGTAAAGCGGCGAAAAGCGATGATGTGGCGGATTGTCTCAGCTACGCTGACATTGCCGAAACGGTGGTCAGCCACGTCGAGGGCGCGCGTTTTGCACTGGTGGAACGCGTGGCGGAAGAGGTGGCGGAGCTGCTGTTGACTCGCTTTAACTCGCCGTGGGTGCGTATCAAACTCAGCAAGCCAGGCGCAGTGGCGCGTGCGGCGAATGTTGGCGTCATCATTGAGCGTGGCAATAATCTGAAAGAAAATAATTAATTTTACAGCTGTTAAACCAAACGGTTATAACCTGGTCATACTGCAGTAGTTCGGACAAGCGGTACATTTTTATAATTTAGGGGTTTATTGATGAGCGATATGCACTCGCTGCTGATAGCGGCAATATTGGGTGTGGTCGAAGGATTGACAGAATTTCTGCCGGTATCCAGCACGGGCCATATGATTATTGTCGGTCATTTGTTGGGATTTGAGGGCGACACGGCGAAAACCTTTGAAGTCGTGATCCAGTTAGGATCAATTCTGGCGGTAGTAGTGATGTTCTGGCGGCGTCTGTTTGGTCTGATTGGCATTCACTTTGGGCGTCCGTTGCAGCACGAAGGAGAAAGCAAAGGTCGGTTAACGCTGATCCACATTTTGCTGGGGATGATCCCGGCGGTGGTACTGGGGCTATTGTTCCACGATACGATTAAGTCGTTGTTTAACCCGATAAATGTGATGTATGCGCTGGTTGTTGGCGGTCTGTTGCTGATTGCCGCTGAATGCCTGAAGCCGAAAGAGCCGCGTGCGCCGGGTCTGGATGATATGACGTATCGTCAGGCGTTTATGATTGGCTGTTTCCAGTGTCTGGCGCTGTGGCCGGGTTTCTCCCGTTCCGGGGCGACCATTTCAGGTGGGATGCTGATGGGGGTGAGCCGTTACGCTGCTTCCGAGTTCTCGTTCCTGCTGGCGGTGCCGATGATGATGGGCGCAACGGCGCTCGATCTCTACAAAAGCTGGGGCTTCCTGACAACCGGCGATATCCCGATGTTTGCCGTTGGGTTTATCACCGCCTTCGTAGTGGCACTGATTGCGATTAAAACCTTCCTGCAACTGATTAAGCGCATTTCGTTTATCCCGTTCGCCATTTATCGCTTTATTGTGGCGGCTGCGGTGTATTTTGTGTTCTTTTGATTGAGAAAAGGTTCGGGAGCAGGCCTGGTTTTCTCCCTCGCTCTGTAGGGAGAAGGCCGGGGTGAGGGTGATTGTTCGCACCGGTGCTGGTCTGTTCCCCTCACCCTAACCCTCTCCCCGAAGGGGCGAGGGGACGGTTCGTGCTAACGTTTAGTTTTATACTCATTCAGGCTTTGGGCAACGTTGTTCCTTCCAGCTGGCTACCGCCGCAATCCTCCGTCGGGTCAGCTCCTCGCGAATCTCCACGCCTTTAAATCCTGCTTCAACGACGGCTTTTGTCGGCACTGACTGTGCCACTTCCCAGGCCTCGCGCAACCAGCGGCCTTGCGGGTAGTCCGCCGATTCAAAACCGGTTCTGCCGCGCACGTCAGCCTCGCTGGTCAGCGCCAGTTGCTCGACACGCTGCGGTTTACGCCAGGCGTCAATGGAATCAAATAATTTGACGATGGTTTTTGGGTTCAGCATTGGGAAGGTGTGGATGAGATCGTGAAACTCAGCCACCAGTCTGGCTAAATCGCGAATTTCATTTGGCACGCGCAGACGCTGGCATAGTTGTTCCACTAACTTAACACCCGCCGGGCCATGACCATGATGACGCGGCCAGAGTTCTGGCGGCGTCAGTCCTTTACCGAGATCGTGGCATAAAGTTGCGAAACGGACATCGACCTGCGGACTCAGCATCGCCGCCATTGAGAGCGTCATTAAGGTGTGAATACCGGTATCGATTTCCGGGTGCCATTTCGCCGGAGCGGGGACACCAAACAACGCGTCGATCTCCGGGAATAAAACGCGTAGTGCGCCGCAATCACGCAATACCTGGAAGAAAACTTGCGGATTGCGTGTGGTGAGGGCGCTTTCCGTCTCTTTCCACACCCGTTCAGGTGTCAGGTGTTCCAGTTCACCTGCGTGGGTCATCTCGCGCATCAGCGCCAGAGTTTCATCGGCAATACGAAAACCAAGGTGGGCATAACGCGCAGCAAAACGCGCCACGCGCAGTACGCGTAACGGATCTTCGCCAAAAGCGGGGGAAACATGGCGCAACAGACGATTTTGCAGATCGCCCAGACCGTTGTACGGGTCGATAATCTCGCCGTTATCGTCCTGGGCCAGCGCATTAATGGTCAGATCGCGACGCTTAAGATCATCTTCCAGCGTGACATCCGGTGCGGCATAGCAGGTAAAACCGGTGTAACCGGAACCGGATTTCCGTTCGGTACGTGCCAGCGCATACTCTTCATGCGTTTGCGGATGCAGAAAAACAGGAAAATCGCGGCCTACCTGCTGGTAGCCCGCGTCGAGCATCTCCTGTGGCGTACTGCCGACCACCACCCAATCTCTGTCTTTGACCGGTAGCCCTAACAATGCATCCCGAACAGCACCACCGACCAGATAAATCTTCACGCCATCTTCCCTTCGTCAAATACACAATTCCTAATAATAAGACAGTGCAACGAAGAAGGCGATTTAGTTCATCCAGCGATCTTTACGTTTGCGCGTTGGGATCAGGTGCGGCAATACCAGACCGAGCAGCAAGCCAAGTCCCAGCACGCCGCCACCATACATAAACCACTGCATGATGATGGTGCGCTGTTTGTCATCCAGCTGAACGCTGGCGGCATCGACTTTTTTCTGCGCGACAATCAGTTCGTTTTTCAGCTTCTGATTTTCTTCTTTTAACCCGTTGATCACACTGTCGCTCTGCGCCACTTTTTGCTGCATTTCTGCGGTGCGCTGATTCCAGGTGTTATCGATATTGGTGAGCTTATCGGTCAGAGTTCTGACCTGATTTTCCAGATCTGGCACGCGGGAGCGCAGGCTTGGCTCAGTACTCAGTTGTTTCAACGGGATCCAGGCGGTACGGCCGGAGCTGTCTTTCACCTGGGCATAATTGGTGTTGGCGTCAGTTTGTAATAATGTCACTTCTTCACCGGCGTTCACGGTGCCCACGAGGCGATAATGATCTCCCGGACCACTGCGAACCCAGGTATTCAGTTCGTCAGAAACATAGCGTTTTTCTTCCGCGTGAGAGACGGCAGTGGCGCTAAGCGCGAGTAAAGTTAGTGCGATCAGGCGTAATTTTGGCATCAGGCTGTCGTTATTGTCATGGAAAGTGGAACGATAGTAGTGGCATCAGTGTTGCTGCGCAAAGCATTCGGTATCAATCAGAATCCTCTGTGTCAGCTTTTGCCACTGTCTCAAACTTTTACGCCCGTCAAAATGCTCGTTGCATGGCAATTTGGCGCAAAATACTATCTACTGACAAAAAAGATCGCATTTAGTTCGCCGTTCATCGTCACTTATGTGACATAACCGATAAGTAAAGGCCATGGCTCAGGAAATCGAATTAAAGTTTATTGTTAATCACAGTGCCGTTGAGGCGTTGCGTGACCATCTCAATACGCTGGGCGGCGAGCATCATGATCCCGTGCAGTTACTGAACATTTACTACGAAACGCCGGATAACTGGCTGCGTGGGCACGACATGGGGCTGCGTATTCGTGGCGAAAACGGTCGCTATGAGATGACCATGAAAGTTGCCGGACGGGTAACGGGCGGATTGCACCAGCGCCCGGAATATAACGTGGCGTTGAGTGAACCGACGCTCGATCTGGCGCAGTTACCGACGGAAGTCTGGCCAAACGGTGAGTTACCTGCCGATCTCGCGTCCCGCGTGCAGCCGCTGTTCAGCACCGATTTTTATCGCGAAAAATGGCTGGTGGAGGTCGATGGCAGCCAGATTGAAATCGCTCTCGATCAGGGCGAGGTGAAAGCCGGTGAATTTGCTGAACCTATCTGTGAGCTGGAACTGGAGCTGCTTAGCGGTGAAACGCGCGCGGTGCTGAAACTGGCGAACCAACTGGTATCGCAAACCGGATTACGCCAGGGCAGCCTGAGTAAAGCAGCGCGTGGCTATCATCTGGCGCAGGGCAATCCCACGCGTGAAATCAAACCCACCACCATTCTGCATGTTGCGGCAAAAGCCGATGTGGAACAGGGGCTGGAAGCGGCGCTGGAGCTGGCGTTAGCGCAATGGCAATATCATGAAGAGCTGTGGGTGCGCGGCAACGATGCGGCGAAAGAGCAGGTGCTGGCAGCCATCGGTCTTGTTCGCCATACGCTGATGCTGTTCGGTGGTATTGTGCCAAGAAAAGCGAGCACTCACTTACGTGATTTACTGACTCAATGCGAAGCGACCATCGCTTCTGCGGTGTCTGCCGTAACGGCGGTCTACTCTACCGAAACGGCGATGGCGAAGCTGGCGTTGACCGAATGGCTGGTAAGCAAAGCCTGGCAGCCGTTTTTAGATGCCAAAGCGCAGGGCAAAATCAGCGATTCCTTCAAACGCTTTGCCGATATCCATCTTTCCCGCCATGCCGCGGAACTGAAAAGCGTTTTCTGCCAGCCGTTAGGCGATCGCTACCATGACCAGTTGCCACGCCTGACGCGTGATATTGATTCGATATTGTTGCTGGCGGGTTACTACGATCCTGTCGTCGCGCAAGCCTGGCTGGAGAACTGGCAGGGGCTGCGTCACGCTATTGCGACCGGTCAACGCATTGAAATTGAACATTTCCGTAATGAGGCAAACAATCAGGAACCGTTCTGGTTGCACAGCGGAAAACGTTAATCAGGCAAGGATAAAATCGCTTATGAAGCCGCTCTCTTCACCGTTACAGCAGTACTGGCAGACCGTTGTTGAGCGGCTGCCAGAGCCTTTAGCCGAGGAATCACTTAGCGCACAGGCGAAGTCAGTACTTACTTTCAGTGATTTTGTGCAGGACAGCGTGATTGCGCATCCAGAGTGGCTGACGGAACTGGAAAGCCAACCGCCGCAGGCCGACGAATGGCAGCATTACGCTGCCTGGTTGCAGGAGGCGCTCAGTAATGTGAGTGACGAAGCCGGGTTAATGCGTGAACTGCGGCTATTCCGGCGGCGCATTATGGTGCGCATCGCCTGGGCGCAAACGCTGGCACTGGTTACTGAAGAGAGCATTTTGCAGCAGCTCAGTCATCTGGCGGAGACGCTGATTGTTGCGGCGCGTGACTGGCTGTATGACGCCTGCTGCCGCGAGTGGGGAACGCCGTGCAATGCGCAGGGCGAAGCGCAACCGCTGCTGATTTTAGGCATGGGTAAGCTGGGCGGTGGGGAGCTGAATTTCTCCTCAGATATCGATCTGATTTTTGCCTGGCCGGAACATGGTTGTACGCAGGGCGGACGCCGGGAACTGGATAATGCGCAGTTTTTTACCCGCATGGGCCAGCGGCTGATTAAAGTGCTGGATCAACCAACGCAGGATGGCTTCGTCTATCGCGTGGATATGCGACTGCGTCCGTTTGGCGAAAGTGGCCCGCTGGTGCTGAGCTTTGCGGCGCTGGAAGATTATTACCAGGAGCAGGGGCGCGACTGGGAGCGTTACGCGATGGTCAAGGCGCGGATTATGGGCGATAGCGAAGGCGTCTATGCTAACGAGTTGCGTGCGATGCTGCGCCCGTTTGTTTTCCGCCGTTACATCGATTTCAGCGTGATTCAGTCGCTGCGCAACATGAAAGGAATGATTGCCCGTGAAGTGCGTAGACGCGGTTTGACCGACAACATCAAACTTGGCGCAGGTGGCATTCGCGAAATTGAATTTATCGTCCAGGTGTTTCAGCTCATTCGCGGCGGGCGTGAACCGTCGCTGCAATCGCGCTCTTTACTACCAACGCTCAGCGCCATTGCCGCGCTGCATCTGCTTTCTGAAAACGATGCTGAACAATTGCGAGTGGCGTATCTGTTCCTGCGGCGTCTGGAAAACCTGCTGCAAAGCATTAACGACGAACAAACCCAGACGCTTCCTTCTGATGAGCTTAATCGTGCGCGGCTGGCGTGGGCAATGGATTTCGCTGACTGGTCGCAACTGACCGGGGCGCTGACCGGACATATGACCAATGTGCGCCGGGTGTTTAACGAATTGATTGGCGACGACGAAAGCGAAACTCAGGAAGAGTCGCTGTCGGAACAGTGGCGTGAGCTGTGGCAGGATGCGTTGCAGGAAGATGACACTACGCCAGTGCTGGCGCATCTTAGCGAAGATGATCGCAAAAAGGTGCTGACGCTGATTGCTGATTTCCGCAAAGAGCTGGATAAGCGCACCATCGGGCCGCGAGGACGTCAGGTGCTCGACCATCTGATGCCACATTTGCTAAGTGATGTCTGTGCGCGTGAAGACGCTGCCGTTACGCTGTCGCGCATTACCGCCTTGTTGGTGGGGATTGTTACTCGCACCACTTATCTTGAGTTGCTTAGTGAATTTCCGGCGGCACTTAAGCATTTGATTTCTCTGTGTGCCGCATCGCCGATGATTGCCAGCCAACTGGCGCGTTATCCATTATTACTGGATGAACTGCTCGATCCAAATACCCTCTACCAACCGACGGCGACCGATGCCTACCGCGATGAGTTGCGCCAGTATTTGCTGCGCGTGCCGGAAGATGACGAAGAGCAACAGCTTGAGGCGCTGCGTCAGTTCAAACAGGCGCAGCTGTTACGCATCGCCGCAGCGGATATCGCCGGTACGCTACCGGTGATGAAAGTGAGCGATCACTTAACCTGGCTGGCGGAAGCCATGATAGATGCTGTCGTTCAGCAGGCGTGGGTTCAAATGGTCGCCCGCTACGGTAAACCGAATCACCTGAACGAACGCGAAGGTCGTGGTTTTGCGGTGGTCGGCTACGGTAAGCTGGGTGGCTGGGAGTTAGGTTACAGTTCCGATCTTGACCTTATCTTCCTCCATGATTGCCCGATGGATGTGATGACCGACGGCGAGCGGGAAATCGACGGGCGGCAATTTTATCTGCGTCTGGCGCAACGCATTATGCATCTGTTCAGTACGCGTACTTCTTCCGGCATTTTGTACGAAGTGGATGCGCGGCTGCGTCCGTCCGGGGCGGCGGGAATGCTCGTGACATCCGCTGAAGCGTTTGCCGATTATCAGAAAAGCGAGGCCTGGACGTGGGAACATCAGGCACTGGTTCGTGCGCGTGTGGTATATGGCGATCCACAGCTCACTGCGCACTTTGACGCGGTGCGTCGGGAAATTATGATGCTGCCGCGTGAAAGTAAAACTCTGCAAACGGAAGTACGGGAAATGCGTGAGAAAATGCGCGCTCATCTCGGCAATAAACATCGCGATCGCTTTGATATCAAAGCCGATGAAGGCGGAATTACCGATATCGAATTTATTACTCAATATCTGGTGTTGCGCTACGCTCATGAAAAACCGAAGTTAACGCGTTGGTCAGACAACGTGCGCATTCTGGAACTGCTGGCGCAAAACGACATTATGGAAGAGCAGGAAGCGATGGCGCTGACCCGTGCTTACACGACGCTGCGCGATGAACTTCATCATCTGGCGTTACAGGAATTACCGGGTCATGTGCCGGATGAGTGCTTCACCGCAGAGCGTGAACTGGTGCGGGCAAGCTGGCAGAAGTGGCTGGTGGAGGAATGAAGTGTGATATTATCGCGCGCAAATTTTGAATCTCTCAGGAGACAGGAATGAAAGTAACGCTGCCAGAGTTTGAACGTGCAGGAGTGATGGTGGTTGGTGATGTGATGCTGGATCGTTACTGGTACGGTCCCACCAGCCGTATCTCGCCGGAAGCGCCGGTGCCCGTGGTTAAAGTTAATACCATTGAAGAACGTCCGGGCGGCGCAGCCAACGTGGCGATGAACATCGCTTCTCTTGGTGCTAACGCTCGCCTGGTCGGGTTGACCGGTATTGATGATGCGGCGCGTGCGCTGAGTAAATCACTGGCGGACGTCAACGTAAAATGCGACTTCGTTTCTGTGCCAACGCATCCGACCATCACCAAACTGCGGGTGCTTTCCCGTAACCAACAGTTGATCCGCCTGGATTTCGAAGAAGGTTTCGAAGGTGTTGATCCGCAGCCGCTGCATGAGCGGATTAATCAGGCGCTAAGTTCGATTGGCGCGCTGGTGCTTTCTGACTACGCCAAAGGTGCGCTGGCAAGCGTGCAGCAGATGATCCAACTGGCGCGTAAGGCGGGCGTTCCGGTGCTGATTGATCCAAAAGGCACCGATTTTGAACGTTACCGTGGCGCTACGCTGCTGACGCCAAATCTCTCAGAATTTGAAGCCGTTGTCGGTAAATGTAAGACCGAAGAAGAGATTGTTGAACGTGGCATGAAACTGATTGCCGATTACGAACTTTCTGCGCTGCTGGTGACCCGTTCAGAGCAGGGTATGTCGCTGCTGCAACCGGGTAAAGCGCCGCTGCATATGCCAACCCAGGCGCAGGAAGTGTATGACGTTACCGGTGCGGGTGACACGGTAATTGGCGTACTGGCGGCAACGCTGGCGGCGGGTAATTCGCTGGAAGAAGCTTGCTTCTTTGCCAATGCGGCGGCGGGCGTAGTGGTCGGCAAACTGGGGACATCCACGGTTTCTCCCATTGAGCTGGAAAACGCGGTGCGTGGACGTGCGGACACCGGCTTTGGCGTGATGACCGAAGAGGAACTGAAGCTGGCTGTAGCGGCGGCGCGTAAACGCGGCGAAAAAGTGGTGATGACCAACGGTGTCTTCGACATCCTACATGCCGGGCATGTCTCCTATCTGGCAAACGCCCGCAAACTGGGTGACCGCCTGATTGTCGCAGTGAACAGCGATGCTTCCACCAAACGACTGAAAGGGGATTCTCGTCCGGTTAACCCGCTCGAACAGCGTATGATTGTGCTGGGCGCACTGGAAGCTGTCGACTGGGTGGTGTCGTTTGAAGAAGACACGCCGCAGCGCCTGATCGCCGGCATCTTGCCAGATCTGCTGGTGAAAGGCGGCGACTATAAACCGGAAGAGATCGCCGGGAGTGAAGAAGTCTGGGCCAACGGCGGTGAAGTGCTGGTGCTCAACTTTGAAGACGGTTGCTCGACGACCAATATCATCAAGAAGATCCAACAGGATAAAAAAGGCTAACCGGAAAGCGGTTCACAGATCTCGTTTCGTACCTGGCAGGCCTATTGACGCTGTTGTTTTTTCAACCTAAAGTAAAGGAACAAGGGTAAGGGAGGATTTCTCCCTCCTCTGATGAGTTGTTAGTAAGTCGGGAAACTTAACAGTAACAACACAACCAGTATGATGACGAACTTCATCATAACCCTTTCCTTCTGTAAGGCTCCTTCCTCGGGAGGGGCTTTCCCGTTTCAGCCCCTTACTGACTCCCCGATTGTTGATGAGCGGCAGACCCCGCGCAATGCTTTTTCTGATGCAGTTTTACCTTCCCCGAGTCGACTCGCAAAACGCTGTAACAAGCTGATCATTTGCACTTTTTAGTGGAACGCAGATATAAAAAATCCCCGGCTTTTTGAGCCAGGGATGT
Organism: Escherichia sp. MOD1-EC6819; assembly: GCF_002965765.1. Classification (NCBI taxonomy): domain Bacteria; kingdom Pseudomonadati; phylum Pseudomonadota; class Gammaproteobacteria; order Enterobacterales; family Enterobacteriaceae; genus Escherichia; species Escherichia sp. MOD1-EC6819. Next base: position 397,875 of record NZ_PTRG01000001.1, read on the forward strand.
GGATATAAGAAGATTTACTCTACGTTATCTGCGATGGGTATCGATGGAGTCAATGGTGAAGTCAATGCCGCCAGCGAACCGCCTGAAACGCCGATTTCATTGAGGAGAGAGTCAATAAGCGGTGCCTGTGTGCGGTAAGAAAGGGCGGCTGATAACGCCTGTTCTGCCAGATTACCCCCACCAACGCAGCCTGATGTCGCATCACCCGTAGCGCCTCCACGATTCAGTCCATCCACCTGAATTATTTTAATACCGTCGATAGACTTCATCGGTTCTACGGATTTCTCGATTACTGCAGGAAGAGACTGCAACAGCGCCAGCTTGAACTTAAGACTGGTTTGTTCGTCAGAAAGTACGTTGATAGCGTCGTTCAATGCACGTTGTGCTTCCGCTTCCGCCAGGCCTTTTTTACGTGTTGCCTCAGCTAACTCTACGATTGCTGCCGCCTGCATCTCTGCGGCTTCTTTTTCAGCTTTCGCGCGGACGGTCAGTTCGACCGCTTTGGTTTCCGCGTCTTGTGCTGCGGCAATCAGAGCAACCTGCTTGGCACGATCGGCTTCGGCGGTCTGACGAGTTGTTTCCACGTTTTGCTGGGCGCTTACCGCTTCTGCAAGTGCGAGGTTGGCACGCGCTTCCGCTTGTGACTGCTGTTCCGATTTGGCCGCAATAGCGATCGATTTCGTCTGGTTGGCGATTTCGGTGACCTGCTGCTGTTCGATTTCTTTAATGCGAACTTCGCGTTCGGCCTCAACTTTTCTTGAGCGCACGGCCTGTTCGCGGTCGATTTCTGTTTCCTGAATTTGCCGTTCAGCCAGAATACGCGTCTGCTCTGCTTCACGACGACGTTCAGCTTCAAAAGCCGCAATTTTCGCATTCTGCTCTGCGGTGCGGGTTTTAACCTGCTGCTCCTGCTCAAGTGTCATAAACGCTTCTTGCTGTTCAATTTCCAGCTTCCGCGACAGCGCATCACGGTTTTTCTCACGTACTGCGACTTCCACATCCTGTTCAACTTCGTTACGCTCGCGGCGACGGCGTTCTGTTTCCTGCGTCAGCTTGGTTAAACCTTCGGCGTCAAAGGCGTTGTTCGGATTAAAATGTTCTTTAGAGGTCTGGTTAAAGTTGGTAAGTGACACGCTTTCCAGTTCCAGACCGTTTTTCGACAAGTCTTCTGCAACGGTATTTTGCACCCCCTGAACGAAGTTTTCGCGTGTATCCTGTAACTCATGCATGGTCATTTGTGCTGCGGTGGCACGCAGAGCATCGACGAATTTATCTTCGACCAGCATCCGTAAATCTTCCGGCGATAAGGTTCGTTGCCCTAACGTCTGAGCGGCGGTGGCGATGCCTTCTACCGACGGTTTTACCCGCACGAAGAAAGCGACCACGACATCGACACGCATACGATCTTTCGTAATTAAACTATCAATCGTCGAGCGACTGACTTCCAGTTTCAATGTATTCATATTGATAGGGATTATTTCATGGAAGATCGGCATAACAATTGCGCCGCCACTCATAACCACTTTTTGTCCGCCTAATCCGGTACGGACAAATGCCTGCTCGGCAGATGCCCGACGATAAAGTCGCGCGAAAATAATACCAATAATAAATAGAACGCATACGGCAACAATCGCCATAAACATCCAGGAAGGCACTAAATTAACAATATCATCCATTACTAAATTTCCTTTTAATTAAATGTTTATAATATATTTGGCCAGGGGTTTTTTTCAGCTAAATACCGCGTTGAAGAAAGCCGGCAAATAATTAACACCTTGTCACCTTTATTAAAAAAATCACCTTCTTCAGGTTCCAGTAATAAATAGTGTGTTTGACCGAATTGATCGGTGAGTTTTCCTTCACAGGGGTGACCTGAAGTTGCCTGATGACCGGTAATTAATGCCATGCAGCCAATATATTCTTCTTCGGTAATAGCAGAGCTATGGTCACGTGGAACCCAGGGGGCAATTATCTTGCCGGTATAATGCACCATGATAATGGTGAGCAGTAAACTGACTGGAACAACGAACAGATTCGAGAGTGGGGCTTGCCAGAGCAAGATGCAGGTGTGCTGTAGCAAAACGCCAAGCAGTCCAAAGAAACCGGCTAACAGGCAGAGGACGACGAGGGCTGGCAGCCTTCCGATATTGAGATAATGAAACGCTTGACTAATATTACCTGTGGTTATGGAATCGTAATGATCAAGATGTGCATCAAGAGCGCCAGAGAGCATATGGCCACAGATAATGGCAATAATTTCCAACAGACCGATTAATAGTACAAAGGAAATAGCGAAAAGATAAGGTGCGTTATAGTCGGCAAATAAAATCATCAGTCACTCCATCGTCCATTCAGTGACGCATTGTTTATTATGGTATGGTTTCCTTGCTTACATTTGCTCTGACTAATAATAACATATGTTAGTGAGTTCTTAAAAGGAGAAGTCCTTTAATGTTATTTTTTATTTTTAGAAAAAGTGTGATCCTAAACAATATATTTACGCACGTTATGTTTAAAGGCACTACACTGATTAGGGAATACTGAAATCAGAAAAAGCATATAGCCTTAAAAGGTATGCGATAACCGGAGGATGTGCTTATGGATCATAGTCTTAATTCTTTAAATAATTTCGATTTCCTGGCGCGTAGTTTTGCCAGAATGCATTCTGAAGGCCGCCCGGTCGATATTCTGGCCGTCACCGGTAATATGGATGAAGAACATCGGACCTGGTTTTGCGCCCGCTATGCCTGGTATTGCCAGCGGATGACACAGTCAAAAGAACTGGAATTAGAACATTGATATTACGGGCCATTTGGCCCGTTTTTGTGTTGCTTTATTCTGCTTTATCAACGGGTGGGATAGCTGGAGGAGACTGAACTTCTGCTACCGGGTTATTGCGCGCTTCCAATTCACTGATGCGCTGTTCCAGTAACGCCAGTTTCTCACGGGTCCGTAACAGAACCTGCGTCTGAACGTCGAATTCTTCACGGCTCACAAGATCGAGACGCGTCAGCTGCGCCTGGAGGGTTTGGCGGATTTTTTTCTCCACATCTTCCCCGAACTCCCTGATTCCTTTAGGCATTGATTCGTGAACCTGGCGAGCGATTTGCTCAATTTTTTTCGGGTCAATCATTGTAGTTTCCCTGTACTGATAGGTGTTAAGTGCCATTGTAGTGCGATAAGGGTAAGGCATAAACCAGAATTATGTGAACCTATGCGTTGCCGCCGCTAATCATTAGCGTTATAGTGAATCCGCTTATTCTCAGGGCGGGGCGAAATTCCCCACCGGCGGTAAATCAACGTATGAACATTGCTTATGAACATAGTTGAAAGCCCGCGAGCGCTTTGGGTGCAAACTCAAAGGACAGCAGATCCGGTGTAATTCCGGGGCCGACGGTTAAAGTCCGGATGGGAGAGAGTAACGATTCTGTCGGGCATGGACCCGCTCACGTTATTTTGGCTATAAGCCGCCACTCCTAAGACTGCCCTGATTCTGGTAACCATAATTTTAGTGAGGTTTTTTTACCATGAATCAGACGCTACTTTCCTCTTTTGGTACGCCTTTCGAACGTGTTGAAAATGCACTGGCTGCGCTGCGTGAAGGACGCGGTGTAATGGTGCTTGATGATGAAGACCGTGAAAACGAAGGCGATATGATCTTCCCGGCAGAAACGATGACCGTTGAGCAGATGGCGCTGACCATTCGCCACGGTAGCGGTATTGTTTGCCTGTGTATCACCGAAGATCGTCGTAAACAGCTTGATCTGCCGATGATGGTGGAAAATAACACCAGTGCCTATGGCACCGGTTTTACCGTGACCATTGAAGCTGCTGAAGGTGTGACTACCGGTGTTTCTGCCGCTGATCGTATTACAACCGTTCGTGCTGCTATTGCCGATGGCGCGAAACCGTCAGATCTGAATCGTCCGGGCCACGTTTTCCCACTTCGCGCGCAGGCAGGTGGTGTACTGACTCGCGGTGGTCATACTGAAGCGACTATTGATCTGATGACGCTGGCAGGCTTTAAACCGGCAGGTGTACTGTGTGAGTTGACGAATGATGATGGCACCATGGCGCGTGCGCCAGAGTGCATCGAGTTTGCGAATAAACACAATATGGCACTGGTTACCATCGAAGATTTGGTGGCTTATCGTCAGGCACATGAGCGTAAAGCCAGCTGAAAATCGCTGCTTAATTTACCGCGTTAATCAAGAAACCGAAGTTGTTGCTGGCTTCGGTTTTTATTTTGCCTTCATTATGCAATATGTTAATTCCGCTTCTCTTTCTATGAGAAAATTTCATTAATATCAGGCAACCTTTTTCATTATGATCAAAATCATATAATTGTTTCGTTATTATGCGACCATATGAATATATCCGAAAAAGGATATGTGAAATTTATGCGCCAAATGTTTAGTAATGTTAAATGTTAAGGGTAAAAAGGATGTTTATCGCCTGGTACTGGATTGTATTGATTGCGCTGGCTGTGGTGGGTTATTTCCTGCATCTGAAACGTTATTGTCGGGCGTTCCGCCAGGACAGAGACGCACTGCTGGAAGCGCGGAACAAATACTTAAACAGTGCGAGAGAAGAGGCAGCAGAAAAGCTGGAATAGGGCTTTTGTGATGTTTGCAGATGTTGTCCATGCGCCGGACAACATCTGAAGCCGTTTTTAACCAATTCCTGCCGTTTGTAGCAGTACTAAACTGAACCCCATCACTGACATTCCACATAGAACGCCATAGCTGGGGTTATTATTGGGATCAATTTCTTTAGCCAATGGCATTAATTCATCAACGGAAAGTGCGACCATAATACCTGCAACCGCCGCCATGATTGCTGCCATTACCACTGGAGAAATCATGCTACCGAGGATTAACCACGCCAGAACACCACCGAGAATCTCTGCCAGTCCAGAAATCCCTGCCCACAGAATTGCGGTGCGTTTAGACCCCGTTGCCGCGTAAACCGGGCCTGCAACCGCCAGACCTTCAGGAATATTATGCAACGCCACTGCCAGAGCGATACCAAAGCCCAGCTCCAGGTTACTGCTCGCTGTGACAAAGGTGGCAATCCCTTCCGGGAAGTTATGCAGGCTGATACCCAGAGTGAGCAGAATAGCAGTGCGCTTGATTGATTTTGGTAGCGGCTGCACTGATTTTTGCATTAAATCCTGCGGGTGAGCATGTGGCAACATGCGGTCCAGGCCAAAATAGCCCAGCAAACCAACGATAAACATACCGTAGCCCAGCACAGGCGACATCCCTTCGGCGGCTAATGCGGCAGGAAGCATCTCCATTAATGAGATGAGCAACATAATTCCCGCCGCAAATCCCAGCGAAAACGCCAGCAGTCGGTTTGAGGGTTTTTGTCCAAGAACGCCGAGAAACGCGCCAATAAACGTGGCTGCCCCCGCCAGTATGGTCAGAATGAGAGGTACTGACATCGACAACTCCTTATAATTCTTCAACTTCAGGTGGAGCTTCAAAATAACTGATGATGATCATCATGGTTATCTGGGTTCTTCGCCCACCGAACAAGCGTATTGTGAGGATATCAAAATGACACCTTCAATTAAGGATATCATCATGTCTTCAACGCGTATGCCAGCATTGTTTTTAGGTCACGGTAGCCCGATGAACGTGCTGGAAGATAATTTATATACCCAGGCCTGGCAGCGGCTAGGCGAGACATTGCCGCGCCCGAAAGCGATAGTCGCTATTTCTGCGCACTGGTTTACCCGTGGCACGGGAGTAACAGCAATGGAAACGCCACCGACAATTCATGACTTTGGCGGCTTTCCTCAGGCGTTATACGAAACGCATTATCCGGCTCCGGGTTCACCTGCTTTGGCACAGCGACTGGTCGAATTGCTGGCGCCAGTACCTGTTACCCTGGATAAAGAAGCCTGGGGTTTTGACCACGGTTCCTGGGGCGTGCTGATTAAGATGTATCCTGACGCTGACATCCCGCTGGTGCAGTTGAGTATCGATAGTACTAAACCCGCCGCCTGGCATTTCGAAATGGGACGTAAGCTGGCGGCGCTGCGCGATGAAGGGATAATGTTAGTTGCCAGTGGCAACGTGGTGCATAACCTGCGCACGGTGAAGTGGCATGGCGATAGTTCACCGTACCCGTGGGCGATGTCGTTCAATGAGTATGTGAAAGCGAATCTGACGTGGCAAGGGGCGGTTGAAGAGCATCCACTAGTGAACTACCTCGACCATGAAGGTGGGGCGTTATCGAACCCAACACCGGAACACTTTCTGCCACTGTTGTATGTGTTAGGTGCGTGGGATGGTCAGGAGCCGGTGACTGTTCCGGTTGATGGTATAGAGATGGGCAGTTTAAGCATGTTGTCGGTGCAGGTAGGCTAAAAGATGAGAAGAACCGAAGCCACATTGCTGGCTTCGGTTCTCGTTACCTTACTTTTGCAGCAGCTTGAGTCCCCATGCGCCGCTCATCACTAGCAGCAGTAATAAACAGAGACCAAAAGCCAACATACAGGCCTGTGCCATGTTCATAAAGTGCCACGGCGGTAGCAGATACCAGCCTTCAGATTGCTGATACATCTCTACAAACCACTGCTGCATACTACTCAGTGTGACGCCATCGGGAACGATTGGCGCGTCATAGCCACAATCTCCGGTCGGTTTGAACCAGTTTGGTGCCCACTGTGCAAGCGGCAGGTTAAAGGGGAAAGTGGGATCGGTAGAGCAACCCTGTACGCCAAACAGTGAATCGGGATCCGGGTTATGCACCGCATGGTGGATATCGTTCAGTTTGAGTGAAAACTTCAGTCCCATAATGCTGCCGTAAAATGCCATCACGCAGCCAATCAACTTAAGGACGATATTCTTCGGGTTGATCGCCGCAACCAATCCTCCAATAACCATTACAAACATGGCGTAGCGAATGTAAACGCATTGTTCGCATGGTGCCATGTAGAGATAGATTTGGAAGAACGAGTGCGCGAGGATAATCAGCGCGCCCATCGCAGCGGCCATTAACAACCACAAAAAGCGTTGTTCCTGCCATTTGACCAGCGTGTTCACCGGTGATGTGCGTAGGTCTTTCCACATTCCCTTAATACCCATAGCCTGTTTCCCTGTTATTTGCTTGCTAACTCGCGGATAAGGTCTGCCATCGCATCAATGGATTTAATACTCTTGGTGTAGATCAAGTACTTACCATTAACGACATAGGCCGGAACCCCCTGGATTTTGGCGACTTCATAAGAGGCTTTCCATTTTTCCAGTGTTTCTTGTACCGCTGGCTCTTTCAGTGCTGCTTCAAAATCCGCCTGGCTCATACCTGCGGCATCCAGACCGGTTTTGATAAAGGCAGCGGGATCTTTGCCGTCAGACCAGCGTTCTTTTTTGTCGTGATATGCCGCGTAGTAGGCAAACTTGGCCTTCTTAAACTGAGAGTTAGCATCAAATAAGGAAATGCCTGCTGCTTTATCTTTATTGATCAATACTGCAAATACTTCGCTTGCTTGTTTGCCGTATTCACCTTTGGTTTCCAGATGAAAAGGCGTGAAAGCAACGACGTCTTTCACTTTTTCAGAGACAGGGCCAGTCACTGCTTTGTCATACTTGTAGCAGAACGGGCAGGCATAACTGAACACTTTAATCAGCGTTTTATCAGCATTCGGAATCGGTTTTTCCAGAACCATATAATCCGTGCCTTCGGTGAATGCAGATGCGGTAAATGAAACCGCCAGAGCTGCGGTCAGCAGTACACTTTTAAACAGTGATGAGATCCCTAATTTCGACATTTTTTATTCCCTTCTTAATTATTTAAACATCTGCTGTGGACGGACTAACAGCGCACGATAGTGAGTCTGGTTGGGTTTATCAGACAGCACGTCGATTTCCACTTTCACTTCTTTGGTTTTGTAATCTATTTCGTTCAACTTACCGACGGTTGGCTGCCCGACATCGAACAAATGAATAGAACCACCGAAGCCAAACATGGTGTTGCGGTCGGCTTGATATTCAATGATAGAGGTGATTGGGCTATAGAAATCGTAGCCACGTTCTTTACCGTATTCCCAAACTTGCTGAACGGTGCCTTTCTTCTCATCAATCTTATATTCCACAAAGCGGGAATATTTCATGGTTGGTAAGGCAGGTTGTTCCAGATGGCGACCGTCGCCATTATCAAAGATAGTGAGCGTACCTTTACTGGAAATCCAGGCGGTATGCTGGGTGTAGGTAAAGTCGAAGTCTGAGTTTTCACACAGACCGTTTTCGTTACACGTAATAGGTTTACCGTTAGCATCAACTGGTTTCAGCAGCTTGCTAGCCAGTGGTTTTTCCCAGCCTTTCGATGGCGCAAGGATCCATTTCACTTGCTTATCACGACCAATCTTCACTACGCCCTGATGACGAGAGGAGAGAATAATTGAGTCATCTTTTGCGTCATAAGCGATGGAATTAACGTGCGCCCAGTTACGGCCTGGCCCTACACCCAGAGCGTCGCCAAACGGTGTATCTGGTTCCAGTTTTGCCTGTTGTCCTGCATGGGCAAGGTCAACGTTAACGCAAACTGCACCTGCATCCAGCGCGCCGAGCAGTGCATCGCGTTTCGGATCGAGGATCTTCGTCAGATCCCATACATCGACAACGCGACCAGATTTATCGACTTCGAGGATATGGTCACGAATGGTGGTGACGTGTACGCCGTCATCGCGACGATAGTTACTCTTACCTACGCGCAACAGTACCGTGCCATTTGGCGTCTCAATGGATTCATGAGTGGCGTCAGCGAATCCGCGCGGCAGTTTATGATCTTCCAGCACCTGACCCATCATGTCGAACTCGTACCAGTGCTGACCCTGTACTGCGGTAAAGGTGCCGCGTGGCGTTTCGCGGATGCCCATCAGATAACCACGCTTGTTGATATCGCGGTCACGACCATCGTAGAAGGTGTCTTGATCCAGCCACCAGCGGTATTCACCTTCGGTATCGACGATAAAGGTGAATGGCGCGATATCAAAAGGCAGTGCGCCGGTTGCCGGACCCGCATCGAGGATCCCGGCATTTTTATCTTTCTCACCATGCCAGTGGAGGTCGGAACCTTGCGCAGTAAAGGTATGGGTATTAACCAGATAGAGGCGGTCTTCAAAACCTGGCGCGACTTTAACAACTTTGGTTTGCTGTAGGTCGGAGATGGAGCGGTTATCCATGTAATTATTGACGATGGCGGAAGTCTGCACCACGTAATCATCTTTCATGGCCTTACCGTTTTCTTTCCACTCAACGGTTACTTTGTTAGCAAATTTCTGGTAAAGACCAAAAATCGGTACACCATCGTAAGTTTTTAGTGACTCCTGACCCACGTGATAGCTGATTTCAACGCCTTTTTCGCCTTTCCCGTGGACGGTAACTTTGACGTCAGAAATGGCATGGCTATCTAAATCAACCACAGCAGTCAGAGGAGCATTACCGTAGGGATCAACGATGACTGCGCCGAGTTGCCCGGCAGGTGGTGCAGGTTTAAAACCTGCTGCCATCACCCCTGATGCTGACAAACCCAGAGTTATCGCCACAGCTCCGGCTACCAGAGTTTTTCTATATTTATCAAACATGGATATATCTCCTTATATAACGCAAATATATAATAATGATGAATATCGACTGTTGAGATGGTACTAATAAATTCATTTGACGAATGAAAGTGTATTTCTAATAGTTGTTATAAATGCTTTTTTACTTGATTTAGATTTTTGTATTTCTCTGTAACAAATATTTTCTTTTAGTCGATACTAGGGGGGCAATATATCAATAACAATATTCAATATTGTGTAGTGTGATCCCAGCGACATTGTTTTTTAATTATTAAATCTATTCTTGGTGCAATAAAAGTTATAAATAAACATATAAAACAACAAGTTACTATGTGGTTTTATTAGTTAATTTAATTACAATATCGCTTACATATGACGATCTAATATTAAATTAGGAATTAATGTTAAATAAAGGTGATAGATGTAGTTGATTATATATAGGTGGGAGTGATGATTTGCGGATTATAATAAATTGCCCCAGTAAACGGGGCAATTTTGAACAGTATTATTCAACAAAAATATGCGGATAAAACCGTGACATGTCCTGGGTGATTAATGCTCGGTCTTCACGAATCCCAATTCCGGCAGGTTGATCGTTCACCAGCCAACTTCCAATCAGCATATAACTGTCGCCAAATTTCGGTAGTGGATGGAATTGCTGAACAATCATCCCTTCTTCGCCATACGGACCTTCCGCTGCTTCAATGGTTTTACCGTTCTCAATGATCGACACGTTTGCGCCTTCACGGGAGAAGATCGGTTTAACCACATATTTTTCCATTTGCGGATGATCATCTTCCGCAAAATAAGCGGGCAGCAGGTTCGGGTGATTCGGGAACATCTCCCACAGCAGCGGCAGAAGCGCCTTGTTGGAGATAATGCTCTTCCACGCCGGTTCCAGCCAACGCACGCCAGCATCTTCAAGTTTAGTGGAGAACATTTCGCGCAGCATAAATTCCCACGGATACAGTTTGAACAGGTTAGCGATGACCTGATCCTGCAAATCTGTGAACTGACCTTTTTCGCCTAAACCGATATCGTCGATGTACAGAAACTCGGTGGCGATTTCAGCTTCGGTCGCGCAGTCCTGCAAATACTGAATGGTGCCACGATCTTCCACTGTGTCGCGACAGCAGGTGAGATGCAGCAACTGAAAGCCGTACTGCTCACGCAACTCGACAAAACGGTCAATGAGCTTTTCTTGCAGACTGTTAAACTGGTCGCTGCCTTCCGGCAGGTTGCCCGCGTTAAGCTGATCTTCCAACCAGATCCACTGAAAGAACGCCGCCTCGTATAGTGACGTTGGCGTATCGGCGTTATTTTCCAGAAGTTTAGGTTCGCCAGTGCCATCCCACGCCAGATCAAGACGCGAATAAAGCGACGGCTGGTGCGTCAGCCATGACTGACGCACAAAACTCCAGGTGTGTTTTGGAATGCGGAATTTGGTCATCAGCTCGTCGCTGGCGATCACTTTTTCCACCACCTTCAGGCACATCTGGTGTAGTTCAGCGGTGACCTCTTCCAGCTTTTCAACCTGGGCGAGGGTCAATTTGTAGTAAGCATCTTCACACCAGTACGGCTCACCGTACATGGTATGGAAATTGAAACCGTACTCGTGAGCTTTCTCGCGCCAGTCCGGGCGCTCGGTAATACTGACTCTTTCCATCGGTATCAGCCGCCCATTGAACGAGAGGAAGTGCCGGTTGCGCTACGCTGCATGGTGCTTTGTTTGGCAACAGATTCACCAAAGCCGCCACGGGTAACGGTGGTGGTGGTGGCTGGTTTCGGCGCCATGGCTGTTTTCGGTACGGTCATGGTGCGGCCTGGCTGGGCTGCGCCATAGTTTTTACCGGTGGCATCAGTGTATTTGCCGTAAGCCGGGCTGGCCGGGTTTTTCGAAGAGAACAGCGGTTGTTGCGCAAAGCCCGCGCCGCCGCCCATCAGACGTCCCATCATGTAACCGGCCATCAGCGGCATCCAGAAGCTACCGCTGGATTGCTGAGCCTGCGCCTGGTTTTCTGGCGCCATGCCAGCCTGAGCAGGTGCCTGCTGGCATTGACCTTCGCCAAATTCAGCAACACAGTCTTCACGGGTGGCGTATTTCGGCGCAGTACGTTCCGCTTCTTTCAGCGCATTATTGTACGCAGTGGTGCATTCTGCACTTTTGCCTGGGTTTGCCGCTGAACAATCATCAGCATTTTGATACAGAGACACTGTTTCATCACTCTTTTCACAGCCTGCCAGCATAAAAACAGTGGCAACCGCGAGAGCAACAGGTGTCAGATGGCGTGCGCTCCAGTTTTTGCGGAACGATGCGTGGCGTATGGATTTTGTCCGTTTCATTTTTGTCTTCCGGGACCAGTGGTAAATACCCATCAGAATAGAGGATGGCTGGTCGAAATTGAAGCGAGAAGGGGGAAGAATGCGGCAGATAACCCGTATCTTTACGTTGCCTTACGTTCAGACGGGGCCGAAGCCCCGTCGTCGTCATCAGTTACGGAAAGGGTTATGACCGTTACTGGTGGTAGTGCGTGCGGATGTTTGCTGAACGACGGGTGCCGGGCTATCAGGCGCATAGCCATCAGCAATAGCATTCTGTTCTGGCGTTGGCGGCGCAACGTTTTCCGGATTAGTAGAAACCGGTTTGCTCAGCGCATTGTTTAGTGCCAGCAGATCCTGCTCGTTCAACGTACCCAGAGCTGATTTAATATTCAACTGGTTAATCAGGTAGTTATAACGCGCATTTGCCAGTTCTTGTTTGGCGTTGTACAGCGTAGTGGTGGCGTCCAACACATCAACAATGGTACGCGTACCGACCGAGTAGCCCGCTTCCATCGCGTCTAATGAGCTTTGGGCGGAAACAACGGCTTGTTTGTAAGCGTTAATGCTACTGATAGATGCATTAATGTTGTTGAAAGAGGAACGCACGGTTTGCACGACGCTACGGTGTGCGCTTTCCAGTTGTTCGCTGGCACCGACAAAGTTGTACTGTGCCTGTTTCACCTGCGAGTTAACCATTCCGCCCTGATAAATCGGCAGCGAGAAGCTCAGACCCACTTTGTTCTGACCCATATTGCTGTCGTCATACTGGGCACTGTTCGCTCCACGGGTTTTCGAACCGCTATAAGAGGTGTCAGAAATCCCGGTAGAAGCCGTTAAATCCAGCGTCGGTAAGTGACCATCCTGCGCCTGGCGAATTTGCTCGCGCGCCAGATCCTGGCTCAAACGTGCCTGTAACAGCGACAGGTTGCGTTTTTCTGCTTCTTTCAGCAGCGCGTTAACCGGCTGTGGTTTGTCGGTTTTGAAGTTTTCGACATTCAGGGCCGCCAGTTCCGGATAGTAATTACCGGTGATCTGACGCAGTTGTTCAACGGCATTGTCGAGGTTGTTACGTGCGGTCACTTCGTTCGCCAGCACGGTATCGTACTGTGCGCGGGCGTTCTGCACGTCGGTGATCGCCACCAGACCCACGTTAAAACGTTGGGTGGTTTGATCTAACTGACGGTAGATCGCTTCTTTTTGCGCCTGGGTATAGGAAAGCACGTCAATAGCATTCAACACGTTGAAATAAGCGGTCGCAGTGTTGAGGATCAAGGTTTGTTGATCGGTCTGATAGGTGACGTCCTGAATACCGGCAGCCTTTTCCTGCAAGGTCAGCGCCCGCCATTTCGACATATCGAAAATGGACTGAGTCAACTGCAGGGATGCACTGGTTGCGTTAGAGTTGATGCCGTTCGCGTCGCGGTAGCCGTTGCTATAGGTGTAATCTGCACCTAAACCTAGCTGTGGCAGTAATGGACTGCGCGCTTCATTAATTTTTTCAAAGGCAGCATCACGATCGGCGGCAGACTTACGCAATTCCGGGTTACTAAGGCGTGCTTGCTGATAAACTTGCATCAGGTTCTCGGCCTGGCTCAACGTACTGAACCCAGAAAGGCTCAGGCCGATAAGAATGGGGAGCAATTTCTTCATTTGCATTCCTTGTGGTGAAGCAGTATTTAGCGCTGATCAAACTGTAAAATTATTGCGGATTCTAGCAGAAGCCGCTACCGCAAAAGGTTGGCGTTACGTGCCATAGGGCATTAATGTGCCTCAATTTAACACATGACTGCTCAAACGGCAGTCAAACGTCGCTGAAATTCACATTTTATTCACTATTAGTGCCAGGACATTAACCATGCTTAAGCCAGACAACCTGCCCGTTTCATTTGGCAAAAACGATGTAGAAATTATTGCACGAGAAACACTTTATCGCGGCTTTTTTTCATTAGATCTTTATAGGTTTCGTCATCGTCTATTCAACGGGCAAATGAGTCATGAAGTCCGCAGAGAAATTTTTGAGCGCGGTCACGCCGCAGTCTTGCTACCCTTTGACCCAGTGCGTGATGAAGTCGTGTTGATTGAGCAGATACGGATTGCCGCGTATGACACCAGCGAAACGCCCTGGCTACTGGAAATGGTTGCCGGGATGATTGAAGAGGGGGAAAGTGTGGAAGATGTCGCCCGACGCGAAGCGATTGAAGAGGCGGGGCTGATAGTCAAACGAACCAAACCGGTGTTAAGTTTCCTGGCAAGCCCAGGCGGCACCAGTGAGCGTTCGTCAATTATGGTGGGCGAAGTGGACGCCACGACCGCAAGCGGTATTCACGGTCTGGCTGATGAAAACGAAGATATTCGCGTTCATGTGGTAAGCCGGGAACAGGCCTACCAGTGGGTAGAAGAGGGGAAAATCGACAACGCAGCGTCAGTCATCGCTTTGCAATGGCTGCAACTGCATCATCAAGCGTTAAAAAATGAGTGGGCATAAATGAAGCGTTACACACCTGACTTTCCTGAAATGATGCGCCTGTGCGAGATGAACTTTTCACAATTGCGCCGTTTGTTACCGCGCAATGATGCACCCGGCGAAACTATAAGCTATCAGGTGGCAAACGCACATTATCGGCTAACGATAGTGGAATCGACCCGATACACTACCCTGGTGACAATAGAACAGACTGCGCCTGCGATCAGTTACTGGAGCCTTCCGTCAATGACGGTGCGTCTGTATCATGACGCGATGGTGGCTGAAGTGTGTTCAAGCCAGCAGATTTTTCGCTTCAAAGCGCGGTATGATTATCCTAATAAAAAGTTGCATCAACGCGACGAAAAGCATCAAATTAATCAGTTTTTAGCGGATTGGTTGCGATACTGTTTAGCACATGGAGCGATGGCGATTCCGGTTTATTAGCGTCGTGAAACCTAAGGACACCATTTGGAAAGCCTGTTAACCCTTCCTCTGGCTGGTGAGGCCAGAGTCAGGATTTTACAAATTACCGACACTCACCTGTTTGCACAAAAGCACGAAGCCCTGTTGGGGGTAAACACCTGGGAGAGCTACCAGGCTGTGCTGGAGGCGATTCGTCCACACCAGCACGAATTCGACCTGATTGTCGCGACAGGTGATTTAGCGCAGGATCAAACTGCTGCGGCCTATCTGCACTTTGCGGAAGGCATCGCAAGCTTTCGTGCGCCCTGCGTCTGGCTGCCGGGAAACCATGATTTCCAGCCTGCGATGTACAGCGCGTTACAGGATGCGGGTATTTCCCCGGCGAAGCGTGTGTTTATCGGTGAGCAATGGCAAATCTTGCTGCTGGATAGCCAGGTGTTTGGCGTACCGCACGGCGAATTGAGCGAGTTTCAGCTTGATTGGCTGGAGCGTAAGCTGTCTGATGCGCCAGAGCGCCATACGTTGCTGCTACTGCACCATCATCCGCTGCCTGCAGGCTGTAGCTGGCTCGACCAACACAGTCTGCGTAACGCAGGTGAACTGGATAATGTGCTGGCGAAGTTTCCGCACGTCAAATATCTGCTGTGTGGTCATATTCATCAGGAACTCGATCTCGACTGGAACGGGCGCCGCCTGATGGCAACGCCGTCGACCTGTGTACAATTTAAACCACACTGTTCCAACTTCACGCTGGACACCATTGCTCCCGGCTGGCGTACGCTGGAGTTACATGCTGATGGCACGCTGACTACCGAAGTGCACCGCCTTGCGGACACGCGTTTCCAACCTGATACCGCTTCAGAAGGTTACTGATGTCTACGCTTCTTTATTTACACGGTTTCAACAGCTCGCCGCGTTCTGCAAAAGCGAGCTTGTTGAAAAACTGGCTGGCGGAACATCACCCTGACGTTGAGATGATTATTCCGCAGTTGCCGCCGTATCCTTCCGATGCGGCAGAACTGCTGGAATCCATTGTCCTGGAACATGGCGGCGATTCGCTGGGTATCGTCGGTTCATCACTGGGGGGTTACTACGCCACCTGGTTGTCGCAATGTTTTATGCTGCCCGCAGTGGTGGTAAACCCGGCGGTGCGCCCGTTTGAATTGCTAACAGACTATCTCGGTCAGAACGAGAACCCCTACACCGGGCAGCAATATGTGCTAGAGTCACGCCATATTTACGATCTCAAAGTCATGCAGATTGACCCGCTGGAAGCGCCGGATCTTATCTGGCTGCTGCAACAGACGGGAGATGAAGTGCTGGATTACCGCCAGGCGGTGGCGTACTACGCTTCCTGCCGCCAGACTGTAATAGAAGGCGGCAACCACGCATTCACGGGCTTCGAAGATTATTTCAACCCGATCGTCGATTTTCTTGGTCTGCACCATCTCTGACGATCAACTCGAATTGCTAACTTAAACCATGACGCAAACTTATAACGCTGATGCCATTGAGGTACTCACCGGGCTTGAGCCGGTTCGCCGCCGTCCGGGGATGTATACCGATACCACTCGCCCTAACCATTTGGGGCAAGAAGTTATTGATAACAGTGTCGATGAAGCACTGGCGGGTCACGCAAAACGCGTGGATGTAATTTTACATGCTGACCAGTCGTTAGAAGTGATTGACGATGGTCGCGGGATGCCGGTGGATATTCACCCTGAAGAGGGTGTACCGGCGGTTGAACTGATTCTTTGCCGTCTGCACGCAGGCGGTAAATTCTCTAACAAAAATTACCAGTTCTCTGGCGGCCTGCATGGCGTGGGGATTTCGGTGGTTAACGCCTTGTCGAAGCGCGTAGAAGTCAACGTGCGCCGCGATGGCCAGATTTATAACATCGCGTTTGAAAATGGCGAAAAGGTTCAGGATTTGCAGGTCGTCGGCACTTGCGGTAAACGCAATACCGGCACCAGCGTGCACTTCTGGCCGGATGAAACCTTCTTTGACAGCCCGCGCTTTTCTGTTTCCCGGCTTACACATGTACTGAAAGCCAAAGCAGTACTGTGCCCCGGCGTTGAGATCACCTTTAAAGATGAGATCAACAATACCGAACAGCGATGGTGCTATCAGGACGGTCTGAATGATTACCTGGCGGAAGCGGTAAACGGTTTACCGACACTGCCGGAAAAACCGTTTATCGGTAATTTCGCTGGCGATACTGAAGCGGTTGACTGGGCGCTACTGTGGCTACCGGAAGGCGGTGAACTGCTGACCGAAAGCTACGTCAACCTGATCCCAACGATGCAGGGCGGTACGCACGTTAACGGTCTGCGTCAGGGCTTGCTGGATGCGATGCGTGAGTTTTGCGAATACCGCAACATTCTGCCGCGCGGCGTGAAACTGTCGGCGGAAGATATCTGGGATCGCTGCGCATATGTGTTGTCAGTAAAAATGCAGGATCCGCAGTTTGCCGGGCAGACCAAAGAGCGTCTCTCTTCGCGTCAATGTGCGGCATTCGTTTCTGGCGTGGTTAAAGATGCCTTCACCCTGTGGCTGAACCAGAACGTCCAGGCGGCGGAACTACTTGCTGAGATGGCGATTTCCAGCGCCCAGCGTCGTATGCGTGCCGCCAAAAAAGTGGTACGTAAAAAGCTGACCAGCGGCCCGGCGCTGCCTGGCAAACTGGCTGACTGCACCGCGCAGGATCTTAACCGTACCGAACTGTTCCTCGTGGAAGGGGACTCCGCAGGCGGATCCGCCAAGCAGGCGCGCGATCGTGAATATCAGGCGATCATGCCGTTGAAAGGTAAGATCCTTAACACCTGGGAAGTCTCTTCCGATGAAGTACTGGCCTCGCAGGAAGTGCACGATATTTCGGTTGCGATCGGTATTGATCCTGACAGCGATGATCTTAGCCAGCTACGTTACGGCAAGATCTGTATCCTCGCGGATGCGGACTCCGATGGCCTGCACATTGCCACGCTGCTCTGCGCGCTGTTTGTAAAACACTTTCGCACGCTAGTGAAACATGGTCACGTTTACGTTGCTCTGCCACCGCTCTACCGTATTGATCTGGGTAAAGAGGTCTATTACGCGCTGACAGAAGAAGAGAAAGAGGGCGTACTTGAGCAATTAAAACGCAAGAAAGGCAAGCCGAACGTCCAGCGTTTTAAAGGTCTCGGGGAAATGAACCCGATGCAATTGCGCGAAACCACGCTTGATCCGAATACTCGCCGTCTGGTGCAGTTGACTATTGATGATGAAGACGATCAGCGTACTGACGCGATGATGGATATGCTGCTGGCGAAGAAACGCTCGGAAGACCGTCGTAACTGGTTGCAAGAGAAAGGCGACATGGCGGAGATTGAGGTCTGATAATCCTCCCGTCAGGAGAATAAAACATAGCCCGGTATACAATCGTATACCGGGCTTTTTTATCAAAACTCCATTTTCACCGTGAATTGCACTTCACGAGGATCGCCAATCTGGTTGCCCAGATTATTTGTGGCGATGGAAGAGGTGTAATACGTTTTATCAAACAGGTTTTTGACGTTTAATTGCAGAGTGACCGGATACTGCAATTTCATTTTGTATGCGGCGAAGGCATCGGCAACGAAATAGCCTGGCAGATAATAGTCAGCCCCATTGGTTG
The DNA here is from genome assembly GCF_002965765.1 of Escherichia sp. MOD1-EC6819. Taxonomy (NCBI): domain Bacteria; kingdom Pseudomonadati; phylum Pseudomonadota; class Gammaproteobacteria; order Enterobacterales; family Enterobacteriaceae; genus Escherichia; species Escherichia sp. MOD1-EC6819. The sequence goes on from NZ_PTRG01000001.1 coordinate 416,310, forward strand.
CCGAACGACGGCTTACGCCATGTCCGCCACCGCCAAACGTCAGTGTGTTATTGCCTGGCATGTTGTGAATGTCATAGGTCAGGAATAGCGAACCGGTATGACGAGGAACATTCGGCAATGGTTTTCCTGCATAATCAGGATCATCCAGAACCTTAGCATCGGTATAGCCGTAGCTGGCAATGATATTAATGTTTTCAGTTAATGCTCCCGCAAGGTCGACTTCTACCCCTCTTGAACGAACGCGGCCTGCCGTTTTGGCGATGGTTTCATCACCAATACTTTCGGTATACAACACGTTACGTTTATGGATATCAAACAGCGCAATATCTGCGGTTATACCATCGAACAGCTCGACTTTTGCCCCGACTTCGTAGGCATTAGATGATTCCGGTGGAAGATCGCCAATGTAGCTGGCAATTGACGATTGCGGCATAAATGTTTGCGAATAATTGGCAAATAAGGATACCGATGGCGTCAGTTTGTAGACCAACCCCAGTTTGGGCGTCCATTGTTCATCGCGGCTGTCAGTATTGACATTAAAAGGACGGCCTTTACCCGCATACTGCGTGTAATACTGATAGCGGATCCCAGCGACGGCAATCCAGTTATCGGTCAGATAGAGCGCATCTTGCGCATATGCTGAGTAGCTCTCTTGTTTGATCGTCTGATCGCTGTCCGACGCCGAGACCGTTGTGCATTTGCTGGTATTGCCATAAACAGGGTTGTAGATTTTGAAATCTTTAGCGTTTTTACAGCGGATCATATCTGTGCGCAGAAGATCATAATATTCATATGACACCCCACTCAAAATTTCATTATAGAATCCAGCAATATCAACATTCCCTTGTAGATCCGCACGAGTAGAATGCATACGCTGGGTAGATCCCTGAGTTGCATCAACACGCCGTGTCAGCGTTCCTGTCGTTGCATCATACGCGGTAACACGAGCCTGATTATCGCTGTATTTATCCTGGCTGTAGCTGTAATCAAAGCGCGCTGTCCACTGGCTATTGAGATGATATTCTGCGTTGAGTTGCGCCAGATCGGACTGACCATCTGTAATATTAAACGGTTCGTCGAAACGTATTTTTCGATCAACGTTTACGGGCTGTTTCGTCGTAAGGTCGAAAATCGTTCCACGATCGAACGGCGTTTTATAATCCCGATGTGAATAGAGCATGGTTACTGTTGCATTATCACCAAACCAGGTGAGTGATGGGGCAATAAATGTGCTGCGCTCTTTACCGAAATTCCGCCAGTAATCTTCATCCTGCACTTCCCCCGTCAGGCGGTATGCCAGCTGAGTGCCTTCAATGGGACCTGTGATATCCAGTTGCCCAGTGCCTCCGCCAAAACTGGAGGACGTGGCTGATACAGAACCATGGAATGTTTTTTCCGGGCGCTTTGTCACGACGTTAATCAGTCCGCCAGGATCAAGAATGCCATACAGCGTGGAGGCCGGGCCTTTTAGCACTTCCACACGTTCTGTTGCAGCGTTGAAGCTGCGAGGAAGTACGGTTCGCAGACCGTTGGTCAGGATGGAGCCATCCCGGTTTGCGCCAAACCCACGGCGTACAAAAGCATCCTGAGTCCCGCCTAATGTATTGGTCTGTACCACGTTACTGACGTTATAAAGCGCCTCATCCAGCGTCGTCGCATTCTGATTTTCCAGTACTTGATCGCTAACCGTATTGACCACCTGCGGAATATCCAGCATTGGCATATCGGTTAATGTCGCCGTGGAGGTGCTCAGAGGTTGATAACCATCGGTAGCCTCAGTTGCGGTATTTGCATCCGCTGTAACAGTGATTGTTTCGCCATCTTTGGTCGTTACAGTGTCGGTTGCATGAATCATCGGTGCCGCAAAGAACAGTGAAAAGAGCGCCCGACCTTTGACTCCTGAGAATGAAGGTGTGAACTTAGCCATTTAGTCTGTTATCCCAAAAACTCGCGGATTGTCGCGAGTGAAAATTGTTTCTTGTTGCTCACTAAGCACTATCCGTTTGTTATTTCGCCATCGGATATGTAATTGAGAATCATTCAATCATGTGGTGATGTAGTAGTAAATGATAAATAACAAAAAATTGCCACATGTGTTTTTATGAGAGATTAATGCAATTTAGTTGTGATTAAATTATTAATATATAATGGTTTTATTTTTATCATTAAAAATATTTAACCTGTTATTTACCTTGTTTTTGTGTGGCTTTTAACTTCTTGACTACTACATTTTGTGGCGTCAAACTCTCAAAGGAGAATGAGTTTTATTTTTGTTTGTCTTTGATTAAGTTGGCGTACACGTGGCACATAACGCAAAAGGGCAGGGGCTGATCCTCGACAATGTTTCTGCCGGGTATCACAAGAAAATCATTGTTGATGGTGTTTCTTTCTCCGTTCCCACAGAAAAAATGACCGTTCTGGTTGGGGCAAACGGTTGTGGAAAGTCGACGTTGCTCAGCACCATTGCACGTATCTTGCAACCCATGGGCGGCTCGATATTGCTGGATGGTAAAGCGATTCACGAGCAACCAACGAAAGAGTTATCCCGCAGACTTGGGATCTTGCCGCAGTCGCCATTATTGCCAGAGGGCTTAACCGTTTATGAACTGGTGTCGCGTGGGCGCTTTCCCTGGCAAAATTTCATACGTCAATGGAGCGACGCCGACGAACAGGCGGTAGAAGAGGCACTAAAATTAACCGGTACGCAGGAGTTTGCACATTTACCGGTTGAAAAACTCTCTGGTGGGCAGCGCCAGCGATGCTGGATTGCGATGGTGTTGGCGCAAAAGACGCCTTATATCCTGCTGGATGAACCCACAACCTGGCTTGATTTACGTTATCAGGTTGAAATTCTTGAATTATTACATGATTTGACGCGTCATCACGGGCGTACAGTCGTTGTGGTGTTGCATGATCTGAATTTTGCCGTGAATTATGGTGATACGTTGATATTTTTACGCCAGGGAAAAGTGGTGCGTGTATTGAATGAGGGGGAGCATTGCACGCCTGAGCTGGTAAAAGCTGTCTTTGACGTTGATGTTCACGCATCAATAAATCCTCTGACGGGGAAACCGTTATTCATGCCGTTTCGTGGTGTAGAAAAAGTATGATGCGCGCGGGGCTGGTTACTGTATTTTTCCTCGCCTTACTGCTGGTGGGATGCGTGGTATATCCAGGGATTGGTGCCCGATTTATTGCACCACAAACGGTGTTGCAGGCATTTCTTCATTTTGAACCGCAAAACTTCGATCACAACGTAATTGTAAGACTCCGTTTGCCGCGTTTAGCGGCAGCATTGCTTACCGGTGCTTCTCTTGGCGTTGCTGGTGCTTTATTGCAGGCTGTCATTCGTAACCCATTGGGGGAGCCACATATTTTAGGCTTAAATGCCGGAGCCGCTCTTGCTGTCGTTGCTGCCAGTGCGCTTGGGCTGGCCTTTCCGGTTGGACGCCCACTGCTGGCATCTACGGGCGGCGCGTTATTGTTCCTGTTGATATTGCTGCTTTCCTCCGCAGGGCGTTCAGGGTTAACGCCAATGAAAGTTACTTTATGCGGCGTGGCGCTATCGGCGTTCGTGTCCTCAATAACGGCTGCAATCCTGATTCTTGACGAACAAACACTGCTGGAGATGCGGACATGGCTAGCAGGTGATTTAGCGGGGCAGGATTGGGCGACGCTGGGTACGTCCGCCTGGTTTTCTCTGGGGGGGGTTGTGTTAGCCATTTACCTTGCGCCCTCTCTTAACATGTTGGCACTGGGTGATCGCATGGCGCAGGGGCTGGGCGTCTCGGTACTCCGCACGCGAACATTCACTCTGCTTGCGATCGCGTTGCTCTGTGGCGCAGCCGTATCGATTGCTGGCCCCATTGGTTTTGTCGGTCTGCTAGTACCGCAGATTGTCAGGCGTCTGGTATCAGCGGATCTGCGCGTTCTGCTCCCTCTTTCAGCTTGTGTCGGCGCGCTTTTGTTATTACTGGCAGATATTATTGCCCGGACGCTTTTCACGCCCCATGAGTTAGCGACCGGTGTCATGACGGCGTTAGTTGGTGCGCCCGTTTTTGTCATTATGGCGACGAGGATGTTCAAATGAGTCGGATAATGAACGTCGGACTACGCCCACTACGTGTTGGTAAGTTTTCGACACTGGTGCGCCCTAAAAACCTGGTGTTGCTTAGTGGGCTGTCTCTGTTTGCGGTTGGAATACTGATATTCGGTTTGATGCATGGCACTTTCTCCGTCCCGGCATCGGAAGTCGGGCGAGCGTTGTTTGCTCCAGAAAACGTAAGCACAGACGCACGTTATATTGTGCAGGATATCCGCTTGCCAAGAGTCATCATGGCATTGCTATGCGGGGCCATGTTAGGTATGGCAGGAGCCGCAATGCAATCCATTGCGCGTAACGGCCTTGCCGATCCCGGTTTAATCGGCGTTAAAGAAGGATGTAGCGTGGCTGTGCTGTGGCTGATTTTCCAGTTTCCAATGCTGGGAATGTTCTGGCGTCCAGTGGCTGGTCTTGCTGGTGGCTTGTTGGTAGCTTTAATCGTGATTTTTTGCGCGCGCGATATTTCTCGCCCGCGATTTGTTCTGATAGGCATTGGCGTGTCCTGGTTTTTCGCCGCCGGGATCGGTGTATTTATGACCACAGCAGATGTTCGTGATGTACAAACTGCATTGATGTGGTTATCGGGAAGCCTTCATGCAGCCAACTGGATGTTAGTCGGTATTTCAGCCTGTTGGATGGTGCCAGCCGCTCTTTTATTGCTGTTCACCGCCCGGACTGCGGATATCGCTCTGCTTGGTCATCAGATTGCAACCGGGTTAGGTGTGAATAGTTCCCGTCTGGCGTTATTGCGTGTAGCCGCACCAATAATCCTGACAGCTGTCTGCGTTTCATGTGTTGGTAACATCGGTTTTGTCGGATTGATAGCACCGCATATATCACGTTTTATTCTGCGTGGCGGGCAGACGACATTACTGCTGGGGAGCGCAGTATCGGGGGCGTTATTAGTTATCCTGGCGGATAGCATTGGTCGTTTGGCTTTTTTGCCTTTGCAACTGCCAGCCGGAATCATTATTTCACTGATTGGTGGACCATTCTTTTTACTACTGCTCTGGCAACGCAGGAACAGTTTTTAATGGGAGTTATATGCGTTTATTTTTTTCTCTGCTGATACTGTTGTCATTTTTTGCCCGTGCAACAGAACCGGTTCAGGTCTTTACTGATGATTTAGGGCGCAAAGTCACTGTTCCTGCACATCCAAAGAGAATTGTCTCTTTACACGACCTTGATATCACTATTCCTCTGATTGAGCTCGGTGTACCTCCTGTCGCCAGCCACGGGCGAACACGGCCTGATGGTAGCCATTTCATTCGATCAGGCGCGTTACTGACAGGCGTCGACTTCGATAATTCATCGATAGCCTTTATTGGAACTGCTGATATTGATATTGAAGCGATTGTGGCGGCAAAGCCTGATCTGATCATCACAGAACCGACCCGTAATACGCCCATTGAACAACTGGAAAAAATTGCGCCCACGGTGAGCATTGATCATCTCAAGGGGGGCGCGCCAGAAATCTACCGCAAGCTGGCAGAACTTACAGGAACGCAGGCGCGGCTGGCGATACTTGAACGCCGCTATCAGGCACAAATCAATGCGCTGAAGGCGACGCTGGACAGCCAAAAAATAACGGTATCGGTGATTCAGGCAAATCAGGGAAAAATTAATGTGATGCATAGCTATCATTCGCTGGGGCGTGTATTACGCGATGCTGGTTTTCGCTTTCCGCCGCTGATTGAGAGCATTCCTGAAGGTGGGCGAATGGATGTGAGCGCGGAGCGTTTGCCTGAACTGGATGCCGATTTTGTTTTTGCAACCTGGCGTGGTGACACCGGTGGTAAACCTCAGGATGAGCTGGCAGCAATGGAAAAAGTCATGCCGGGATGGTGTCAGTTTCTGACGGCCTGTCGTTCCGGGCGCTATGTGCTGATTTCTCGTGAAGAGGCGATTTCTAACTCCTTTGCATCTCTGGGGCTGATAGCCGCGCAGATACAATCACAAATTGCAGGGCGACCTCTACCGGAGGCCAAATGATTCAGAAAGACAAAACACGAGTTGATATTTTTGGTGAGCGTTTTCGTACTCGCGCGAGTCAGTTAACGCCTGGGTTAAGAGCCGTCGCCAGCTACATTAATGAACATCGTGAAGTGGTACTCGAGCAAACGGCGATGGAAATTGCGACCACATTGAACACTTCTGATGCCACAGTGATTCGGGCTATACAGGCCCTGGGGTTTGCGGGGCTACGAGATCTGAAACGCACTCTGGAACAGTGGCTTGATCCTGCTCTTAGTTCCAGCGAAAAGATGTCTACGACGGTGAGTAACTTGACGAGTGATGTTAACACCGCAATCGATTTTGTTCTTGAAGGGCATTTGTATACCTGTAATGTCCTGTCAGAGCCTGAAAACCGCCATGCGCTTGCACAAGCGGTAGCCATGCTGGTGCAGGCGCGGCAAGTTGTTATTTTTGGCATTGGCGCTTCGGGTATTCTGGCGGACTATACTGCACGGTTATTCAATCGCATTGGCTTACCCGCCACGGCGCTAAACCGTACTGGTATTGGCCTTGCCGAGCAACTGATCGCGCTTCAGCGTGGTGATGTATTGATCATGATGGCGCAAAAATCCGCACACCGGGAAGGACTGACAACGCTGCGTGAAGCAAGACGGCTGGGGATCCCTGTTATTTTGCTGACAAACGCTCTGGATTCGCGTTTTAGCAAAGACGCCAGTATCGTGATTCATGTTCCGCGCGGCGATGAAAAGGGGAAAACGCCGCTACATGGTACGGTATTGTTGTGCCTGGAAATGATTGTCTGGTCGGTGGCTTCCGCAGTGCCGCAGCGTGCGGTTAAAACCATTAAGCGAATTAACGATTTCCATCGGGGTTTGAAAACGGGAAGAAAGAATGGCTGACCGGGTGCAGCCATTTCAGATGCCTGATGATAATTATCCCGGTAAGACTGACATTTTGTCAGGGGGGGCTAGTTGATCGGACACAATTTATGTCGATCAGGAAATATACTGGCCAGTGAACCAGAGAGCATCTTCCAGTCGGTACTCATTATATCTGTTTGTGCGAGTGTAATGACTGCCCCTTGTTGCTTAATTAAATCGCTTTCTATTTTTGTATAATGAATAACGGTAAAATCCGTGGAGAACCATTTTTCCGTAGAAAACATTTTCGTCATCGCATTAATGTTTGCTTGTCCGTCATCGACAAACACAATCGCGTCATATTTGTTCTCCATTTTATCCAGCATAAAGTCGAGAATTACGCCTTTATCTTGTCCGGAAGAAAAAAATATCCCCTGGCTGTACAACCATGAGCGTTTAAGTTTTCCTTTTTCAAAGGGTGGCAAAGCATCCTCTTTTTTCCTGAGTGCGGAAGAAGAAAAATCAATGCCGTTTCGCTTTAGTTCACGTAATGTTGGAAAGAGTGTATCTGGCGCCCTGGATGTCAGAGCAAAGGCGGTATGTTTCTGTTGCCATTGTTTTAACATCGCCGGTAACTGTGACTCGGTAAGCTGCATAGGGCTAAGTTCATAAAGCATACTGATTGCATTTTCATACAGGCAAGGAACTTTTTGTGAGCTATCTGGTTTTAACGGTAGTTTGCCGGTTTGCCATTGATACCAGATATCACCGCCAATACGTGTGCCACTCGTTAATAACGTATTATCAATATCAAAAACTAATAATATCTTATTGGGAGGATAGAGAGTTTCCTTTTCTGTTATGATTTTATTGACTGTACTATATTCGCTAGTGACTATATTTTTTACCTGTGCACAAGATAAAGCAGGTAGGGCAGAGAGCATCATCCAGAGGGTGATTTTAAATTTATTATTCATTTTTTTATTCCAGATTAGAAAGTATAGGTCAGACCCCAGCGCCAACGGATTTGGCGATTGCTTGATGTTTTATCCACACCTTTATAATCCGCAACACTCATATAAGGTATCCATGATCCCATTTTATACCCCACTTTAAATGATGCAGTGTAGTTTGTATGACCATCATTCCAGGTTAAATAACCATTATTGTAATAGACCAGGTTTAACTGATATTGGAAGTTGGTGTTTTGTGGTCGATAATCGATCCACACATCGTAACGGCGGTTATTACGATCATCATTGCCATAACCTTTAGATTTATCGGTGGCTTTATCCATGTCATAACGAAAACGACCCGAAACCTTCCACTCTTTGCTGAAATCATAACCAGCAGAAAGACCATATTCGTAAGTTGACCAATATTGTGTGGTATCAAGCCAGAACATGGGTTCTAACCAGAACTTTTTGTCATCCAGCGGCTTAAAGCGGTAAACGACAGATAATCCTGTTCCGTTATTGCCAAATTGTGAGGGGTCCCACTTATCTTTATCACCTTCATCGGTGTTATAGCGTAATTCCCCCATCAGGCCGATACCGTTGCTAAAAAACGTACCAAATTCGACACGGTCCGCGTGAGTGCGAGTATCATCGAGATACTCATGGCGATAATCAATAAATCCATGCGGTTGTTCTGCATAGGTGAGCGTAGGCGAAAAGCCAGATAACGTTATTATTCCTACGAGTGATAATTTAAGATAAGAGTTCATAATATTCCCTTTCAGAATAAAATATATTTTTGGTGGCTGAATACACCATCTGATAATTCCAGGTGTCAGAATTTTTATATCTGTGGTTTGATTCTAAATTTTAAGTTTGTTTTCCTTATCGATGAATAAATAGAATTTTGTCTGTTGATGAGGCTGGAAATTGTTATCTGATACAAATATTAATGATGTATGCCCATCAATTTCAGGACCGAATGTTACCCCTTCAATACAATCCGCTGATGAAGTGTAATCGGCAAAATCGATCAACAATTTTTTACTGACGGGTTGTAACGTGGATTTATTGGGCCAGTCTTGTAGACTGTCAATATTCTTGATATCGCTCGCGGTATTTAAATCCACCATATAAACTCTGACGGAGTAATCCCAGTCATTGAACCCAGCACTGACGTTCCTGCCGGAACGTTCGATGACCAATAATTGGTGATCATTCAACGCCAGGATCTCGGATACGCCATTATCATTAATACCGAATTCACTCACTTGCGGAACAGGATCAGTAATATAGAGATATTCATGCAATTGCGTTGAAGGTTGACCGTCTGCATCCATAGAAAATTGCAGTAAGCGTGATGTGCCTGAATTTATTGGGCTTGCAATAGGTCCATCCTGCTTAAGACTACTTTCAACGGCGATAAAAAGTGATTTACCATCAGGTGTAAGCGTCAGGCCCTCCCAGGCATTGCCGCTGCGGATACCACTGGTACTCTCTTTGCCAGAGCTAATATTAAAGCGAGCAGGAAATAAAGACGTAAACTCCTTCTCCATTACGCCATCAAGAGTGCTCAGACGCAGTGGTGCACCTAATTCCGAACTCCAGATTAACGATTCACCATTGTGTGTCAGTGCCAGACCTTCGGCATCCACCATATTGATCATGAAAGGCTGCTGCTTTGCGTCAAGCAGTGGACGTTGGTTGAGAAAATTTACTTGCTCAATGCCCCTGGATGACACCTGCATTTTTAGCGTATAAAGGCTGGCATCTCCCTCCTTATTATTGTTTCTGCTATCGTTAATAGCGTAGAAAATATTCTTTTGGGGATCAAATGTAATGGCAGAAATCCCCGCAATGGTGACATTGTTCTGTTTTTCTCCCGTAGGGAAGTTAAACTCGCCGGCATAATGAAGAAAACTGTTTGCCTGCGCTGTTGCGCATAACAGCGGTAATGCCAGAAAAATAGCGGCATGTTTTATTTTCATGATGTTTACCTGTGTGTGTATATCTATTTTTAGTCGTGTTGTAAAAGAAAAAGATTAACCTCCGATGGCGTCGCCAGATGGCCTCTGGCACCTAACGCGGTAATATTTATTGCGGCTGTAGCAGAGGCAAATTTCAGAGCTTCAATTAAAGACATGTTTTTTATTAAGCTATAAATAAAGGCACCATTAAAAGTATCTCCAGCGCCTGTGGTATCAAGAACGGGGATTGTATAACTACCGATTTGCACTTGCTCATTGCCTTTGACCGCAATCACTCCCCGAGCATCCAGCGTTACCACGATAGCATCAAGTTGATAATCTTCTTGTATATCATGCAGAAGAGTGCAATCTGGCTCTGCTGCATATCCACGAATAAAGCCGTCATAATTAAAAATCGCAATATCTGCAAGCTGTAAAATACTGGCAAGGCGCTCAGGTGTTGCAACGATATGGGGTTCAATATCAACGACGACTTTTGTCGTCTGGCTATGGGCATATTGGGCCAGCATACGAAATTTCTCTATATTGGCTGGCATCGAATAAAAATAATGACTTTGAGCAATAGCCTGTAGGGCTTTTTCTTCATCCCATTCATGATCGCTGCCAGGTGAGTAAACCAACGTTTTTTCACCTGATTCGTCAATAAAAATAATCGCGGTATTGGCAATTAAATCCGGGATTACCTGAATGAAATCACAATTCACATGATGTTTTTTAAATCCGTCAAGAATGATCGAGGCCGAATGATCATTGCCTATACATGAGACCGAAACAACATCGAGACCCAATTGTCCCATCGCACAGGCACTGTTGGCGACGGTGCCGCCAGCTTGTTCGCCCAGGCGTGCCCCGATCACTTTACCGCCACGTGTGGGGAGTGACGGGATAGATAAAAACATATCTATATTTCCACTACCTAAAGCGGCGACATCAAATTTCTTCATAGCCTTATTTCTCCATATGGCTAACGCGTTTTCCGCCTGCGTTGACATAATCAGAACTTAAATGCCAACACATTTCATATAACCACTGCATGACCAGAAATAAATTGGTGGACTCACTGGCGTCAGGTATAAAACTGATTAATTCTGCTGTTGCTCCCTGTTCAATGATTGCTTTTTGGGTTGCAAGGTAAAATGGGTACTCGCAGGATGTGGCTGGTATTAAAAAATAATGCTGACTGGCATCAACTTGATATAAGCGTAATGAATGATAGAATTCTTCCACAGGAAGGGCTGTCGCACGAATCTGTGGGCCACAGGAAAGTAAATTACTGCCCGATAATGCCAGTCCCCAACTTAAGCCGCTACCCAGAAACGTCATCTCTTTTTGCTGATAAAGACGGCGCTTCTTTTGCTGCCAGTGCCGATTAATCTGTCTAAATTTCCCTTCCAAATCTTCTTCAATTTGCAGTGGTGTTATGTCTGGACATAATTTTTGCACTAAGCGCAGGAGGGCATAAAGTGTGACACTACTACTTTGTGTTGGAATACCCTGCTTATTCGCCCATGTGTAGAGCACATTTTCTGTTATTGCGCAAAATGGCGTTCCTGGGCAATTCGTCACACCCAGTACTTGCGCGTTTGAGTATACAGCGTGGTGGAAGGCGTCAACGGCCAATGAGGGTCTGCCACTCGCGCTGAGAATAATGATCAGCGTTTCTTCCTGATAACGGGTTAAATCAGTCTGAAGAAAATCCCACGTTTGCAATGCGGAACAAGACAGATGTGTATATTTTCCCAGCCATGCGGCGACACACAGTGCTACCGTCCAGGAGTCGCCCGATCCCACTATATAGACGCGTTTGACAGCATACTCATCGAGCTGAATAGTAGAAAAACATTCACCCCAGATAATTGCCAAATGACGTAACGCTGCCGCCGTTGTGTCTATTTCCTCACGAGTTTTCGCTAATGGCATAATAGGAGTACGGGCTGACATGTTCATTATTTCTCCTGTGCCTGTAATGCAAGCAATGTCAGGCCAGACGCGGTCGCTTCAAGGTCGAAATCTTTATTATTTACGGCACGGAAAAAGGCATATTTGTCTTTAGGGAGAGCATCAAAACCGCGCCATGCTCCTGCAATTGCGCCTGCCATCGTGGCGATGCTATCGGTGTCGTTGCCGATATTGGCGCAAGCATAAATGGTTTCCCAGGGTTCTCCTTTGCAATACAGCAGAAGGCCGATTGCCGCAGGAATTGACTCGTGAGCTGCGACAGAGTTACCTACCAGACCTTCCATTTCTCGCAGGCAAGACTCCAGATCATTAGCACGTCTGGCGATGTCCGCTGCAAGCTGGATTCGCATGGCAATAGACGGTCCTGCCACACACCGAGCATGTTGTTTTGCCAGATGTTCGCCGTAATTAGCTCCCCAGATTGCGGCGTCCAGTAATGATGTAAGAGAGGCTTGCGGCAACATGGCTTGGGAGGCTGCCGCTGCGATAGCGCATGCGCTGGCAATCGCAATATTAGTGTCATGCGAAGGTAGACAGGTTAATAATGCCAGATTGCATGCTTTTTCTTTATTGCCTGGCCAGATTAATCCTGCTGGGGCGACACGCATCCCGGCACCATTCGTTGTACCGATATTGGGAGCCTGGCGAGAAGATGTTCCAATGCGCCCAATGGTGTTTGTTGGCCTACCTTCTTTGAGTGCTTTGACGATTTGTTCTGTCGTGGGGCCTTTGTAATTTGCGTAGGGCTGCATATCAGCCCAACGCAGGAGGCAAGCCAACCAATCCTTATTGGTGAAGTTATCAAAACCAGCCTGGATTAATCCCTCTGAAAATACATACATTTGACTGGAATCATCGGTAATCAGTCCAGCAACACCTTTCAATGAGCCAGCGAAAGTATCGGCGGGAGGAGATACAAAATCGTTTAAAAAACCACCCCATTGCTCTTTTATCTCATCAATGCTGTAGAGTTCAGTCGCCGCGCCTAAAGCATCGCCCATTCCTGCGCAGGCTAACGAACCTAAAATTTTGTTATAAATAACGTTTTTTTCAATTTTGTTCACAATATTCTCTCTATTACACACTAAAACTATCTTTTGTAATTCGTGCCTTGTAGGAGTAGCGGCTTGCGGGATAAACCATCTCAACGTACTCCATCGGTTTGCGTTCTACGGATAGCGTGACGCGGGTACAACTCAATACGACATCTTCGGCCGTCAGCTCCAGCAATGTCCGTTCCAGGGGGGAAGGAAGCCGGGCGGAGATAATTTCAGTTGCCTCTAAAGGTTTAATGGCGAGTTTTTCTTCCAGTAAAATATAGAGCGAACCTGTCGCCAGCAGCTCATCCTGGGTTATTTCTTGTCCGTCATTTAATGCAAGCCATGATGTTTGAATACCCAGTGGTGTACTTCCCATATAACGAATGCGTTTAATGTAAAATACGGTATGAACATGAATATCCAGTTCGAGATTTTTTCTGATGACATCACTGACGGGAATCAACCCCATCTCAAGAATATTCTGTGCAGGTATACCGCCACGAGCTTTAATATCATCAGTAAAGCTGTGTAATAAATGATTTTCCCTACTGCGAGCAGGTAATACAAATGTCCCTTGCCCGTGGACACTATGCAGATAGCCGCGTTGTTTCAGGCTTTCTATTGCCTTGCGAATCGTTGTTCTGCTGCTTAAATAATATTCTGAAAGTTCTCTTTCTGTTGGTATAGCTTTGCCTTCTTTCCATTCACCGTTATCAATCTTTTTCTTTATTTCATCAAAGATTTCACGATGTTTTAACTGACCTTTACTGGCTTTATAAATTCTTATCATGACAAAGCCTCATTTCATGTGGTTGATACCAACTCTACATTCTTTAGCTTTTATTACGCATGATGCTTGTTCACTATCTGTGACATAAAACAGAAAAAACCACATTTATAATTAAAAATCATGATGTTAAATGAGATTGGTTTTTGTGTGATGTTGTTCAATAATGATTTAATGGTTTGTTGTGGTATCTACCAATGCATTTATCCTCACTCACAGAAATCATGTGCTGAAATTTTTAACACATTTGTTTTTAATATGAATTTAAATAATTAATGAGTGCTGTGTATGAAACTTACGATAAATGAAAAGATAGGTTTTGGCGCGGGTGATATGGCTATCGCAATAGTAATGATGTCTTTGGCTATGATCATTACTTATTTTTACACGGATATATTTGGTCTGAAACCGGTAGATTTAGGTATTCTGTTATTTTCTGTGCGTATTCTTGATGCGGTTATCGATCCTATTGTAGGGACGCTGACAGACAGAACAATAACGCGTTGGGGAAAATATCGGCCATGGTTGCTTTTTATGTCGATACCCTTTGGAATCAGCATTTGGTTGATGTTCATTACGCCTGATGTTGGTTATTCGATGAAACTTTTGTGGGCCTGGGCGACCTATATTTTACTCACCTTGACATATACATTCATCGCAATTCCTTATGTTTCGTTAATTAGCGTGATCACGGATGATCCACAAGAGCGATTGAGTGCCAACGGTTTTCGTTTTGTCATGACAAAAATCGCGATGTTTGCAGTAACTATTATTGTTCCTTTATCTGCAATGTATCTTGGTAAGAATAATGTACAACTGGGTTATCAAATTGCAATGGGAGCAATGGGAATTCTGGCAACGTGTTTATGTCTTTATTGTTTTTTTAGTGTAAAAGAACGTATCCACCATCCAAGACCTGCTCTTGGGATGAGCGCGCAGTTTCGGTTATTAGTCAAAAATGATCAGTGGCTAATTCTTGGTGTTGCCATCGCGGTCATTATGTTCGGTGGGATTATTCGTAACTCTGTAGCTGCATATTATGCAAAATATTATCTGAATGGTGGGGATGCTTTAATTTCACCCTTTTTAACCTCAGGCGTGATTGCTTCTGTTATGGCGATGGTAACTTGCACGTGGCTTACTCGTTTCTATGACAAAATAAAAATGTTTCGTTATACCCAATTACTGGCGTTCGTGGTGGGTGGCGCGATGTATTTTGTGCAACCAGATTCTATAGTGTTAGCCTTTACATTTTATATTGTGGTGACCTTCCTGACGGATATCCAGCTTCCCGTCTATTGGGCATCTATTGCTGAATCGGTGGATTACGGCGAAATGAAAACGGGGCAACGTGTTTCCGGGCTGGCATTTGGCGGGATTCTCTTTTTTCAAAAATTCGGTATGGGGTTGGCGGGAGGCTTTATAGGTATTGCTTTATCCTGTATGGGCTACCAACCAGGCATTGAGCAAACACCGAAGGCGCTGTGGGGGATCTGCTTATTAATGACGATAGTTCCAGCGGTGCTCAACCTGATAACTGGACTTATCATGCGCTTTTATCTGATTAATAATGAATATTACGAACAGATTAAAGCGCGTTTAGAGACGGCGGAAGTATGAAACTAAAAGTCGGTAGCAATACTGACCTTAACTTGTTGACAAAGCGCGCGTTGTTCATGCCGGATGCGGCGTGAACACCTTATCCGGCCTGCAGAATCGTGCAAATTCAATATATTGCAATCCTCTGCCAGGCCCGATAAGCGTAGTGCATCAGGCAATCTTACGTTTGCCATCAGTCTCAGGCCGATAAAAATTACCAGCCTCTTTTCAGGAACATCAAAGCCCCGGCTGCAGAATACGAATATTCATCTCCAGCACGTCGCCTTTTACGGCTTCACTATATGCTTTCATGTGCGGGGTTTGCAGATGCGCTTCAAGATGGGCAATGCTTTCCCACTGCTCAATCATCACGATAGAGTCCGGCGCCATAGACTGGAAACTCACGCCAGCAGCGCAATCCACCATCGGCGCATAGCCGTGGCAACCTTCTTCCTTCAGTACGATTGGAACGATTTTAGCAAACTGATCCAATACTGCCTGACGGTGATGTTGGCCAGGACGAGTACGGATTTCAGCGATTACTGTAAGCATGGTTAACTCCTTCTAAAGCCAGAGCTCTAGTTAACCAAAAATTTCCACAAGATGCTTGCGATATTCTTCAGTATAGCGGGGAACATCAGGCATTTTTATCACGTCATTAGCGATAAATGTCGGCAGCGGTTCCATACCGAGGAATTGGTTTGCTTTATGGAACGGCAGATACACGCCGTCAACGCCGACGCCGTGGAAGAACTGATCTTTTTCGGTGAAGGCTTCCATTGGTGCGTTCCAGGTCAGAGAGAGCATATATTTTTTGCCCTGTACCAGGCCGCCAGAGCCGTATTTTTTCGACGGATCTTTGCGGGTACGACCATCGCTGGCATACAGCGTACCGTGACCTTCGGTGAACACATCATCAATGTATTTTTTCACCGTCCACGGCGCGCCCATCCACCAGCCAGGCATCTGCCAGATAACCACATCAGCCCAGAGAAAGTTTTGTACTTCGGCTTTGACATCGTAGTCGCTGTCGGCGCGAACGATACGGACATCATGCCCGAGGTCGCGGAGCGTGCCATCCGCGACTTCGGTCAGGGTGTCGTTCAGTTGACCATTGGAGTGGGCGAATTTCTTCGCGCCGTTGATAATCAGGATATTGCTCATTTTTTATCCTCAAGGTGAGAAGTTTGTCGACTATAGTACGTCACAGAGCGGTACGGTGAAATTAGCAAAATGTGCAAAGTCTTTTGCGAATTTTGCAACAATATCACCACTACCAGCTCACCTTCGCCTCAAATCCACCTTGTTCCGCATTCCCAAACACAACATTCATGCCATGCAATTTGGCAATTCGTTGGACAATCGACAGCCCAAGCCCACTGCCGGTGGCGGTTTGTCCCGGTGGACGATAGAAACGTTCGCCGATTCGCGCCAGCGCCTCTGGCGTCACACCGGGACCGTTATCCCTCACGATGAAATTATTGGCATTCAGCGTGACGTCCACCACGCTGCCTTGTGGGCTGTAGCGCACGGCGTTATCCAGCAGATTTCGTACCAGCAAACTTAGCAATAGCGGTTGTCCGGTGCGTTTGATGCCCTGTGCGTTGAGCGTCAGCCGCACGTCAATTTTCGCCTGCTGCGCCGTGTGGTAAATATCCATCACCGCCGATTGCAGGAGATCTTCAAGTGGGATCTCCGCGACGTCCTGAAGGTTATCCAGCGAGTCGAGCCGCGATAGTGTGAGCAGTTGATCAACAAGGCGGGTGGCGCGATCGATCCCGGAATGTAACTGTATCAGTGCTTTTTTCCGTGCCTGCGGATCGTCGTCGGAAAGCTGTGCGACTTCGGTTTGTACTTTCAGCGCCGTTAACGGGCTACGCAGTTCGTGAGCGGCATCGGAGGTAAAGCGTCGTTCACGAACCATCATCGCATGTGTACGGTCGAAAAGTTGATTCAGAGACTCAACCAGCGGACGCACTTCGTTGGGTACACCGTCAGCGTTGAGCGGTTTTTCCGAGTCAGGATCGCGCATACGTAGCGCCAGCGCCAGTTTGTTTAGTGGCGAGAGTTCACGGCCCAGTAGTACCATCATGATGATCAACATGATAGGCAGCGCGATAAGCCAGGGAATGAGCTGTCCAGTGACAATCGCCAGTGCCATGTCTTCACGGTATTCCCACTCCTGGCCAACAACGATGCGATATTTACCATCATGTGACGTCATCCAGACAAAACGCCAGGGATCGTCTTCACCTACCAGTTGCCCATTAGCAAAACCTTCCCGTTGATAGCTGTAGGGAATATCTTCTCCATTATCGCCATCGTTAAGAACCATGTTGCCGTCGTGAGTAAAGACTGCAAAGGTCAGCGCATCATCATCTACGTGACCGTGTTTTAATTTATTCGGTGTTTGCGCCATACGATCTGCCGCATTGATTTCGTTAAGATCGAGCGTACTTAACCGTTTGGCAAACAGCATCAACTGGGTATCGAATAACTCATCGACATTATCCATTGTTTGTTTCCAGGCGACAAAGCTGGAGACAAGCCAGGTCACCGAGGCCAGAATCAAAAAGATCAGCGTCAGTCTGACTCGCAGACTAAGGCGTTGGGTAAATTTCATTTCTCACCTAATGTGTAGCCAATACCGTGAACGGTGCGAATAAAGTCGCTGCCGAGCTTACGTCGCAGATGATGCACATGCACTTCGATGGCATTGCTGGTGACCTCTTCGTCCCAGGTGTACAGTTTTTCTTCAATCAATTTGCGCGGCAGTACCCGACCAGCGTTACGCATCAGTAATTCCAGCAGGGCAAATTCTTTTGGCTTCAGCGTTAAGGGTTCGCCAGCCTGAGTGGCAATACGTTTGCCGGGGTCGAGCATTACGTTACCGTGATGTAACTCATTGCTGGCTTGCCCGTTGCTTCGACGCATCAGTGCTTCCAGCCTGGCAGCGACTTCTATTAAGGCAAAAGGTTTACACAGATAATCGTCGGCGCCCAGACGCAAACCTTCTACGCGTTCCGCCAGGGCGTCGCGCGCGGTCAGGATCAGTACCGGTTCACGCTGACCTTTATCCCGCCATTCGCGCAAAATATCGCGACCATCCATTCCTGGTAAGGTTAGATCAAGGATTACTGCGTCATAAGGTGCGCTATAAAGCGCCTCTTTTCCCTGACGACCTTCCGTAAACCAGTCAACACTAAAGCCCATCTTACTAAGACCTGTTTTGATGCCGTCGCCAATCAGCATGTCATCTTCTATCAGTAAAATTCGCATCTTTTCATCCCTGCGATAGCTGTATTCGTTGCCAGTAAACCGTGTTGTAACGTGCTCTGTACAGTACTAAATTTTCTTTTTTTTTCTTAAGAAGTTGTTAAGGAGTATCTTGTTTAATGCTCGAAAACAGACATTAAAGGGAGTAACAAACATGAAAAAATTAGCAGCAGTAATTGCAGTAATGGCTCTGTGTAGCGCACCAGTTATGGCAGCAGAGCAGGGTGGTTTTTCTGGCCCATCGGCAACACAAAGTCAGACCGGAGGATTCCAGGGGCCGAACGGCAGTGTAACTAACGTAGAAAACGCAAAATCCCTGCGTGATGATACCTGGGTAACCCTGCGCGGCAATATCGTTGAACGCATCTCTGACGATCTCTACGTGTTCAAAGATGCCAGCGGTACTATCAATGTCGATATCGACCACAAACGCTGGAACGGTGTGACGGTGACTCCGAAAGATACGGTTGAGATTCAGGGGGAGGTTGATAAAGACTGGAACTCTGTTGAGATCGACGTTAAACAGATTCGTAAAGTGAATCCGTAATTGTTACCGCTCCCGGGACGCGTTCCCGGGAATAATTTCGCAGGGAGGCAAAATGACAAACCTGACACTGGACGTGAACATCATCAATTTCCCTTCAACCCGCGTGGCTTTGTTGCCGCATCGCTGTAGCCCTGAGTTGCTCAACTATAGCGTGGCGAAATTTATCATGTGGCGCAAAGAGACGGGGCTTTCTCCTGTTAACCAAAGCCAGACATTTGGCGTCGCCTGGGATGATCCTACAAGCACCGCGCCGGAAGCGTTTCGCTTTGATATCTGCGGCAGCGTTAGCGAAGCGATTCCGGAGAATCGTTATGGCGTGAGTAATAGTGAGCTTGGTGGAGGACGTTATGCCGTGGCTCGTCACGTTGGCGAACTGGACGATATTTCGCGCACGGTATGGGGCATCATTCGTCAGTGGCTGCCTGAAAGCGGCGAGAAAATACGTAAAGCGCCGATACTGTTTCACTACACTAATCTGGCTGAAGGGATGTCAGAGCAGCGGCTGGAAACGGATGTCTATGTGCCGTTGGCGTGATGGGGGAATCTTTACCGGAGTGTGAGCCAAATCACTCGCGATAAGTTTGAGCTAACAATGTCACAGGCGTATTGTTGTCGGGCTTATAATTTCTTCGGTAAGGAATACCATGTATACGCGAAATTTATTATGGCTGGTCAGCCTGGTAAGTGCGGCTCCTCTCTATGCTGCTGACATTCCCGCCAACACACCGCTCGCCCCACAGCAAGTCTTTCGTTACAACAATCATAGCGACCCCGGTACGCTCGACCCGCAAAAGGTTGAGGAGAATACTGCTGCGCAGATTGTGCTGGATCTGTTTGAAGGTCTGGTATGGATAGACAGTGAAGGCAAAGTGCAATCCGCTCAGGCCGAATCATGGGAGGTGGCAGATAGCGGCAAACGCTATGTTTTCCATTTACGTCACGGCTTACAGTGGTCTGATGGTCAGCCCTTAACGGCACAGGATTTTGTCCTCGGCTGGCAGCGCGCGGTTGACCCCAAAACGGCAAGCCCTTTTGCCGGCTATCTGGCGCAGGCGCATATTAAAAATGCAGCGGCTATTGTGACAGGCAAAGCGGATGTTGCATCGCTGGGTGTGAAGGCTACCGATGACCGCACTCTTGAAGTCACGCTTGAGCAGCCCGTTCCCTGGTTCACGACCATGCTCGCCTGGCCGACGCTGTTTCCGGTTCCGCATCATGTGATTGCGAAATATGGCGATAGCTGGAGTAAGCCAGAACATATGGTTTACAACGGTGCTTTTGTTCTTGATAAATGGGTAGTTAACGAAAAGATTACAGCCCGAAAAAATCCGGAATACCGCGATGCCGAGCATACTGTCTTACAGCAGGTTGAGTATCTGGCGCTGGATAATTCGGTCACCGGTTATAACCGCTATCGCGCGGGAGAGGTTGATCTCACCTGGGTTCCGGCGCAGCAAATTCCTGTAATCGAAAAATCACTGCCTGGCGAGCTGCGGATAATCCCTCGCCTGAACAGCGAATATTACAACTTCAACACCCGGAAACCGCCGTTTGATGATGTCCGTGTGCGGCGGGCATTGTATCTTACGGTTGACAGGCCGCTAATCGCGCAAAAGATACTTGGGCTACGAACGCCAGCAACAACATTGACGCCGACAGAGGTAGAAGGGTTTCGTGCGCCAACGTTTGAGGAACTGCAAAAGCCAATGGGTGAACGCGTTGCGATGGCAAA
This sequence comes from Escherichia sp. MOD1-EC6819, assembly GCF_002965765.1. Taxonomy (NCBI): domain Bacteria; kingdom Pseudomonadati; phylum Pseudomonadota; class Gammaproteobacteria; order Enterobacterales; family Enterobacteriaceae; genus Escherichia; species Escherichia sp. MOD1-EC6819. The sequence goes on from NZ_PTRG01000001.1 coordinate 437,133, forward strand.
AGTCTTGCTGAAACAGGCGGGATACGACGCCTCTCATCCGCTACGCTTTGAACTGTTCTACAACAAGTACGATCTGCATGAAAAAACGGCGATAGCCTTGTCTTCCGAATGGAAAAAATGGCTTGGCGCACAGGTGACGCTGCGCACGATGGAGTGGAAAACGTATCTCGATGCCCGGCGTAGTGGTGATTTCATGTTGTCGCGGCAGTCGTGGGATGCGACATATAATGATGCATCCAGCTTCCTGAACACGCTTAAAAGCGATATTGAAGAGAACGTCGGTCACTGGAAAAACGCAAAGTATGACGCGTTACTAAACCAGGCCGCTCAGACCACTGACGCGACAAAGCGTAATGCGTTGTATCAGCAGGCAGAAGAGATCATCAACCAGCAGGCACCGCTCATCCCCATCTACTATCAACCGCTAATCAAACTGCTTAAACCCTACGTTGGCGGTTTTCTGCTGCATAATCCCCAGGATTATGTCTACAGCAAAGAGTTGTATATCAAGGTACATTGATGCCTTTATCGCCGTCGGAGCACGTCCGGCGGCACTATTCACACTGATCTCCTGTGACTCGACGCGACAGATAATGTAGTATCTCCGGCAATATTGCCCCTTTGAAGGCTGGCGAATAAGTTGAGGAATCAGAATTAATGAGCGATATGGCAGAGCGCCTTGCGCTACATGAATTTACGGAAAACGCCTACTTAAACTACTCCATGTACGTCATCATGGATCGTGCGTTGCCGTTTATTGGTGATGGTCTGAAACCTGTTCAGCGCCGCATTGTGTATGCGATGTCAGAACTGGGTCTGAATGCTACCGCCAAATTTAAAAAATCGGCCCGTACTGTGGGTGACGTACTGGGTAAATACCATCCGCACGGTGACAGCGCCTGCTATGAAGCGATGGTACTAATGGCTCAGCCGTTTTCTTACCGTTATCCGCTGGTTGATGGGCAGGGAAACTGGGGGGCACCGGACGATCCGAAATCTTTCGCGGCAATGCGTTATACCGAATCCCGCCTGTCGAAATATTCTGAGCTGTTACTGAGTGAGCTGGGGCAAGGGACGGCGGACTGGGTGCCAAACTTCGACGGCACGTTGCAGGAGCCGAAAATGCTGCCTGCCCGCCTGCCGAATATTTTGCTTAACGGCACCACCGGTATTGCTGTCGGGATGGCGACGGACATTCCGCCACATAACCTGCGTGAAGTCGCACAGGCGGCAATCGCGTTAATCGACCAGCCGAAAACCACGCTCGACCAGTTGCTGGATATCGTGCAGGGCCCAGACTACCCGACTGAAGCGGAAATCATCACCTCCCGCGCCGAAATCCGTAAAATTTACGAGAACGGTCGTGGTTCTGTGCGTATGCGCGCGGTGTGGAAGAAAGAAGATGGCGCGGTAGTGATCAGCGCCTTACCGCATCAGGTTTCTGGCGCTCGCGTACTGGAGCAAATTGCTGCGCAAATGCGCAACAAAAAGCTGCCGATGGTTGACGATCTGCGCGATGAATCTGACCACGAGAATCCGACCCGTCTGGTGATTGTGCCGCGTTCTAATCGTGTGGATATGGATCAGGTGATGAATCATCTGTTTGCCACGACCGATCTGGAAAAGAGCTATCGTATTAACCTCAATATGATTGGTCTGGATGGGCGTCCGGCGGTGAAAAACCTGCTGGAAATCCTCTCCGAATGGCTGGTGTTCCGTCGCGATACCGTGCGCCGCCGTCTCAATTATCGTCTGGAGAAAGTCCTCAAGCGCCTGCATATTCTTGAAGGTTTGCTGGTGGCGTTTCTCAATATCGACGAAGTGATTGAGATCATTCGTAATGAAGATGAACCGAAACCGGCACTGATGTCGCGTTTTGGCATTACGGAAACCCAGGCGGAAGCGATCCTCGAACTGAAACTGCGTCATCTCGCCAAACTGGAAGAGATGAAGATTCGCGGTGAGCAGAACGAACTGGAAAAAGAGCGTGACCAGTTGCAGAGCATTCTGGCTTCCGAGCGCAAGATGAATAACCTGCTGAAGAAAGAGCTACAGGCCGACGCACAGGCCTACGGCGACGATCGCCGTTCGCCGTTGCAGGAACGCGAAGAAGCGAAAGCGATGAGCGAGCACGACATGCTGCCGTCTGAACCCGTTACCATTGTGCTGTCACAGATGGGCTGGGTACGCAGCGCCAAAGGCCATGACATAGACGCACCAGGCCTGAACTATAAAGCGGGCGATAGCTTCAAAGCGGCGGTGAAAGGCAAGAGCAACCAACCGGTGGTATTTGTTGATTCTACCGGCCGTAGCTACGCCATCGACCCGATTACGCTGCCGTCGGCGCGTGGTCAGGGCGAACCACTCACTGGTAAACTGACGTTACCGCCAGGTGCCACAGTTGATCACATGCTTATGGAAAGCGACGATAAGAAACTGTTGATGGCTTCCGATGCTGGCTACGGATTCGTCTGCACCTTTAACGATCTTGTTGCCCGTAACCGTGCTGGTAAAGCGTTGATTACCTTACCTGAAAATGCGCATGTTATGCCGCCAGTAGTGATTGAAGATGCTTCTGATATGCTACTGGCTATCACCCTGGCAGGACGCATGTTGATGTTCCCGGTAAGCGAGCTTCCGCAACTGTCGAAGGGTAAAGGCAACAAGATCATCAACATCCCGTCGGCAGAAGCCGCGCGAGGCGAGGATGGTCTGGCACACCTGTATGTACTGCCGCCGCAGAGCACTCTGACTATTCATGTCGGGAAACGCAAAATTAAACTGCGCCCGGAAGAGTTGCTGAAAGTGACTGGTGAGCGTGGTCGCCGTGGCACCTTGATGCGCGGTTTACAGCGTATCGACCGTGTCGAGATTGACTCCCCTCACCGCGCCAGCAGCGGCGATAGCGGAGAGTAATATGCCGGAGGGGGGCTTTCTCCCGTTTGCAAGGAATGCCGGATGAAACGTTAAGTCGTCATCCGGCAGCGTATTCAACCCCCGGAAACGATAAAAATTCCCTTGAAACCGTTGTTTATTCATGCGTTGCGATTAACAATACGCTTTTCCAGAGAGCGGCTTTTAACAATGCCCTAACCTGATTTCAGGTGACGTACAATGCCAGTCTCTCAGATCTTCAGAGGGTGTTATGCTATATATCTTTCGTCTTATTATTACCGTTATTTACAGCATCTTAGTCTGTGTTTTCGGCTCCATTTACTGCCTTTTCAGCCCGCGAAATCCAAAGCATGTAGCCACCTTCGGGCATATGTTTGGGCGCCTTGCGCCGCTATATGGGCTGAAAGTTGAGTGCCGCAAACCTGCTGATGCTGAAAGCTATGGTAATGCTATCTATATTGCTAACCACCAGAACAACTATGACATGGTGACAGCATCGAACATCGTGCAGCCACCGACGGTCACAGTGGGTAAAAAGAGTTTGCTGTGGATCCCCTTCTTTGGGCAGTTGTACTGGTTAACCGGCAACTTATTGATCGACAGAAACAACCGTACTAAGGCGCATGGCACCATCGCGGAAGTTGTGAACCACTTCAAAAAGCGCCGTATTTCCATCTGGATGTTCCCGGAAGGAACGCGTAGCCGTGGTCGCGGCCTGCTGCCGTTTAAAACAGGGGCATTCCATGCGGCAATTGCGGCAGGCGTCCCGATTATTCCCGTGTGTGTTTCCACGACTTCGAATAAGATTAATCTTAATCGACTGAATAATGGTTTAGTGATCGTAGAAATGCTGCCGCCGATTGACATCAGTCAATATGGTAAAGATCAGGTTCGCGAGCTGGCTGCTCATTGTCGTTCGATAATGGAACAAAAAATCGCCGAGCTCGATAAAGAAGTCGCAGAGCGCGAAGCCGCCGGAAAAGTTTAAGTCGGCAATCTGTTTTTTGCGGGGATGTTTTCCTGCACGGTATTACTTTAGCCAGTTTTACATGGAGCAAATATGTCACTCAGTCGGCGTCAGTTCATTCAGGCATCGGGGATTGCACTGTGTGCAGGTGCTGTCCCCCTGAAGGCAAGCGCAGCCGGTCAACAGCAACCACTGCCCGTTCCGCCGCTGCTTGAATCTCGCCGTGGGCAACCGTTATTTATGACAGTACAGCGCGCGCACTGGTCATTTACGCCAGGAACGCGCGCGTCGGTTTGGGGTATCAATGGTCGCTACCTTGGGCCGACTATCCGCGTCTGGAAGGGCGACGATGTTAAGCTGATTTACAGCAACCGACTGACAGAAAACGTCTCAATGACAGTGGCTGGATTACAAGTGCCAGGTCCACTGATGGGCGGCCCGGCACGCATGATGTCGCCAAACGCTGACTGGGCGCCTGTGCTGCCAATTCGCCAGAATGCTGCGACTTTGTGGTATCACGCCAATACCCCCAACCGCACGGCGCAGCAGGTCTATAACGGCCTTGCCGGGATGTGGCTGGTGGAAGATGAAGTCAGCAAGTCGCTGCCCATTCCTAACCATTATGGTGTGGATGATTTTCCGGTCATTATCCAGGATAAACGGCTGGATAACTTTGGTACGCCAGAATACAACGAACCGGGAAGCGGCGGCTTTGTTGGCGATACGCTGCTGGTCAACGGTGTACAAAGCCCGTACGTTGAAGTTTCGCGCGGTTGGGTGCGCCTGCGTCTGCTGAACGCATCGAACTCCCGTCGCTATCAACTACAGATGAGCGATGGTCGTCCGTTGCACGTGATTTCTGGCGATCAGGGATTCCTGCCTGCTCCTGTTTCGGTGAAGCAGCTTTCGCTGGCACCGGGCGAACGCCGTGAAATACTGGTGGATATGAGCAACGGTGATGAAGTGTCGATCACCTGTGGCGAAGCGGCGAGCATTGTTGATCGTATTCGCGGTTTCTTTGAGCCGTCCAGCATTCTGGTTTCTACGCTGGTGCTAACGCTGCGCCCGACCGGCCTTCTGCCGCTGGTGACTGACAGCCTGCCGATGCGCCTGCTGCCGACTGAAATAATGGCTGGTTCGCCGATTCGCAGCCGTGATATAAGCCTGGGCGATGATCCCGGCATCAACGGGCAGCTATGGGACGTTAACCGCATTGACGTTGCTGCCCAGCAGGGAACGTGGGAACGCTGGACGGTACGCGCGGATGAACCGCAATCATTCCATATTGAAGGTGTGATGTTCCAGATCCGTAACGTGAATGGCGCGATGCCATTCCCGGAAGACAGAGGCTGGAAAGATACCGTCTGGGTTGATGGACAAGTGGAACTGCTTGTTTATTACGGTCAGCCTTCCTGGGCGCATTTCCCGTTTTACTTTGGTAGCCAGACACTGGAAATGGCGGATCGCGGCTCTATTGGGCAGTTGCTGGTCAATCCAGTACCGTAATCTTCATACTCGCCCTGGGAGGGCGAGTATGGAATACCTTTCGATTTCTCTTTCGTTCCGGCTTATAATCCCCGGCCTTTGATTATTTTTTTATCATTTCTGGAAGCAAAATGAGCTCTATCTCCCTGATCCAACCGGATCGCGACCTGTTCTCCTGGCCGCAGTACTGGGCCGCCTGTTTTGGACCGGCACCGTTTTTGCCGATGTCTCGTGAAGAGATGGATCAACTTGGCTGGGATAGCTGCGACATCATTTTGGTTACTGGCGACGCGTATGTCGATCACCCAAGCTTTGGGATGGCGATTTGCGGTCGTATGCTGGAAGCGCAGGGCTTTCGTGTCGGGATCATCGCCCAACCGGACTGGAGCAGCAAAGACGACTTTATGCGTCTGGGTAAACCGAATCTGTTTTTCGGCGTGACCGCAGGCAATATGGACTCGATGATCAACCGCTATACCGCCGATCGCCGTTTACGTCATGACGATGCCTACACGCCGGATAACGTCGCGGGTAAGCGACCGGATCGCGCCACACTGGTTTATACCCAGCGTTGTAAAGAGGCGTGGAAAGATGTGCCGGTGATCCTCGGTGGTATTGAAGCCAGCCTGCGCCGTACCGCACATTATGATTACTGGTCCGATACCGTGCGCCGTTCCGTGTTGGTGGATTCCAAAGCAGACATGCTGATGTTCGGTAACGGTGAGCGTCCGTTGGTGGAGGTGGCACACCGTCTGGCGATGGGCGAGCCGATTAGCGAAATCCGCGATGTACGTAATACCGCGATTATCGTGAAAGAGGCGCTGCCTGGCTGGAGCGGCGTGGATTCTACTCGCCTTGATACACCGGGGAAAATCGACCCGATTCCGCATCCGTATGGCGAAGATTTGCCGTGTGCGGATAACAAACCGGTGGCTCCGAAAAAACAAGAAGCCAAAGCCGTAACCGTGCAGCCGCCGCGTCCGAAGCCGTGGGAAAAAACCTACGTGTTGCTCCCTTCTTTCGAGAAAGTGAAGGGCGATAAAGTGCTGTACGCTCATGCTTCGCGTATTTTGCACCACGAAACCAACCCAGGCTGCGCTCGCGCATTGATGCAAAAACATGGCGACCGCTATGTGTGGATCAACCCGCCTGCTATTCCGCTTTCTACCGAAGAGATGGACAGCGTCTTTGCGCTGCCGTACAAGCGCGTGCCGCATCCGGCTTACGGTAATGCCCGTATTCCTGCTTACGAAATGATCCGTTTCTCAGTCAATATTATGCGTGGCTGCTTTGGCGGCTGTTCTTTCTGTTCTATTACCGAGCATGAAGGGCGCATTATTCAGAGCCGTTCGGAAGATTCGATCATCAATGAGATTGAAGCGATCCGCGACACCGTTCCTGGCTTTACGGGCGTGATTTCCGATCTCGGCGGGCCAACTGCCAACATGTATATGTTGCGCTGCAAATCGCCACGCGCCGAGCAAACCTGCCGTCGTTTATCGTGCGTTTACCCGGATATTTGTCCGCACATGGACACTAACCACGAACCGACGATCAATCTCTATCGCCGCGCGCGCGATCTGAAAGGCATTAAAAAGATCCTGATTGCCTCCGGCGTGCGTTATGACATCGCCGTGGAAGATCCGCGCTATATCAAAGAGCTGGCAACCCATCACGTTGGTGGTTATCTGAAGATAGCCCCGGAACATACCGAAGAAGGGCCGTTGTCGAAGATGATGAAGCCGGGCATGGGCAGCTATGACCGCTTTAAAGAGCTGTTCGACACCTACTCGAAACAGGCAGGTAAAGAGCAGTATCTGATCCCATATTTCATCTCCGCGCACCCCGGTACACGCGATGAAGATATGGTGAATCTGGCGCTGTGGCTGAAGAAACATCGCTTCCGTCTCGACCAGGTACAGAACTTCTATCCGTCGCCGTTGGCTAACTCAACCACCATGTATTACACCGGCAAAAATCCGCTGGCGAAGATTGGTTATAAGAGCGAAGACGTTTTCGTGCCGAAGGGTGACAAACAGCGTCGTCTGCATAAAGCGTTGTTGCGTTACCACGATCCGGCAAACTGGCCGTTAATCCGCCAGGCGCTGGAAGCGATGGGTAAAAAGCATCTGATTGGCAGCCGTCGCGATTGCTTAGTGCCTGCGCCAACCATTGAAGAGATGCGCGAAGCTCGCCGTCAGAACCGTAATACCCGTCCGGCGTTGACCAAACATACGCCGATGGCGACCCAGCGCCAGACGCCTGCCGGAGCAAAGAAAGCGCCGTCTGCGCAACCTCGCCCGATGAATGCCGGTGCGAAGAAACGTCCTAAAGCGGCGACTGGACGTTAAAAAAACATCCCCGGTAACTGAATGCTACCGGGGATATTTTTATCACTCCGTATACATACGCAAGCAGCGCAGGCAATCAAAATAGTCCTGCGCATCAAGGCGTGTATTGGCTCTGTTAGCTTCGGATTTGGCGGCGTAAATTTGCGGGCGTAATGCTTTTATATCCTGCTCTAGCCGGGCGATTTTGGCATTTAATGTTTGTACATTACCTGCCAGTTGATTGACCTTTTGCTCATTGACGCAACCACTTAATAAGCCGGTTACCAGAACAACAGCTCCCACGGTGAAAATCGTTTTCATATCGTGCTCCCTTTTATTTATTGTTCCGACTAATTTTTATTTTATTCAGTTCATTGCGTTAATCTGGCGGCGGTTTTCGTTTCAATCTGTTTAAGCAAGCTACCGCTGCCTGGACGGATAAAATCGGCAATTTCCCACTTTCCTTCGCGCCGATGTAAAACTAAATCCTGCTCTTCACTGTTACCATTGTTCAGCGCAATACGAACATGAATACGGGCGGAATCGGCGGTTTTTTCCTGGACACGAATTTCATCAACACGAGCAAATAGCGACTCTTCACCAAAACAAATCGGGTTGTCGTAAATAAATTGCCGTTCTATTTGCATCTCTTGATCGAAATTGCCGTTTTTATTGAAGGTGGTTTTATAAAACTCATTGACTGCCTGGCGATAGGTGTCGGAAACAACCCATGTCCAGGGCCAACTATAATCGGCAATATGTTTAAACAGTTCAGCGACAAAGGCTTCAGGCTCTTCTTTTTGTAATGAAGCCAGTGTTGCCAGGATTTTTTCATTCTCGCTATTAACTGCCTGCCAGACGCTACCATGGTTGCTGATGACATCATCAATGACCCAACGACCATTTTCTGCCACCATTTTCAGCGTTTGCGTGGTCTTTTCTTTATCGTCGTCAAAGGTACGGAAACGCACAACGGCATCTGCATGATCGGTATCCGTTTGAGTAACCACTACGCTTTCTAACACCAGATCGCCAAAATCCTGACAATCACAAATCGGATCATAATCCAGCCAGCCAATATTGCCCGGCAGCGTGAGATTATCATTCAGGGTAAGTGCCTTTTGTATGCGTGCAGACGTTATCGCCTGCTCTCCTGTCTCACCAAAATAAGGCGCGCTGGCATCAGATTTATAGTTTTGATAAATCTGGCGAACTGTCTGTTCTACAGTCAGCGAGGATGATTGGGCTTGAGTAGTGAAGCTTGCAAAAAACGCCAAAAACAGAAGTATTATTTTCATCTGTTTTTGACCTCACCGTCGTGTTTATCCATATTGTAGATGCTTTGTTGATTAAAGAGCCCCCAGCTCTGCATGATGATGTCCTTAAATTTGGCATTTCTGAGCAGGGGAGAGTAACAACGGGCGGGAGGTGAGGGGAATAAATGATTTCTGAAAAGTCCGGTAGCGGAACATTACCGCTACCGGGAGAATTTGCCCGTTAGCCGCCGAACTGGTCGGGATCGGGACCGAGACGTTTACCCTGATCGAGTTTTGCGATTTCACCAAGTTCGTCTTTGTCGAGACGGAAATCCCAGACATCAAAGTTTTCGGCAATGCGTGAAGGCGTGACCGATTTCGGGATCACCACCAGACCGTTATCCAGATGCCAGCGGATAACAATTTGTGCCGGTGTTTTGCCGTATTTATCCGCCAGGTCGCGAATGACTTTCTGATCGAAAACGCCTTTCCCACCTTGCGCTAATGGACTCCAGGATTCGGTCTGGATTTTGTGCGTGGCATTCCAGGCATGAAGCTGGCGTTGCTGCATCAGCGGGTGAAGTTCGATTTGATTAATAACAGGCGTCACGCCAGTTTCGTCGATCAGACGTTGCAGGTGGTGGATCTGGAAGTTACAGACGCCAATGCTTTTGATTAATCCCTCTTTTTGCAGCTCGATCATTCCTTTCCACGCCTCGACATAGTGATCGATAGCGGGAACGGGCCAGTGCATTAAGTAAAGGTCTATATAATCAAGCTGGAGTTTTTTCAGGCTGTCGAGCAGTGCTTCGCGGGGGTGTTTGTGGTCGTCGTTCCACAGCTTGGTTGTAATGAACAACTCTTCTCTGGTAAGTGCGGCATTTTTCAGCGCCTTGCCGACACCTTCTTCGTTTTTATAGGCAGCAGCGGTATCAATTGAGCGATAACCCACTTCCAGAGCTTTTTGAATAGCGGTGATAACTTCCTCATTACTTGCTTGCCAGACGCCCAGTCCCAGCTGGGGCATGACATTGCCATCCTGTAGCTTAATAACGGTTGGATTAGCCATACGTTCCTCCTTTTATATGAACTCACCGGAGCCTGCTCCGGTGAGTTGGTGTGAACTTAAGTCTGGACGAAATACCCAAAAACGAAAGTTTGAGGAGGAAAAAGCTTAACGAGCGGCTTCGTAAATGCGGCGGCTGACATCCAGCGTAATGTCATGATTTTCGCCCAGTTGGGTCATGCCGTGTTCTTCCAGTTTCTTCAGCAATGCCGGGATGGAGCTGCCGTCCAGACCGTAGTCGGACAGGCGGGTCGGCACGCCCAATTGCTCGAAGAAGTTGCGGGTAGCGGCAATTGCGGCGTCAATACGCTCATCGTCGGAACCTTCAGTGATGTTCCAGACGCGTTCAGCATATTGCAGCAGTTTCGCGCGCTTGGTGTCGCGTTTTTCATTCCACAGAGCAGGCAGGACAATAGCCAGCGTTTGCGCGTGATCCAGACCGTGCATCGCAGTCAGTTCGTGTCCCAGCATATGTGTTGCCCAGTCCTGCGGTACGCCGGCGCCGATCAAACCGTTCAACGCCTGAGTCGCTGCCCACATGACGTTGGCGCGCACATCGTAGTTTTCTGGCTCTTTCAGGGCTTTCGGACCATCTTCGAGAAGCGTCAGCAAAATGCCTTCTGCGAAGCGATCCTGAATTTTTGCATCAACCGGTTTGGTAACATACTGTTCCACGGTGTGTACAAAGGCATCCACTACGCCATTAGCCACCTGGCGCGGCGGCAGGGTGTAGGTATAAACCGGATCGAGCACGGCAAATACGGGTTGAACGTGGGCAGAATGGAACGCCTGCTTGTCGCCGGTGGTTTTACGGGAGATAACCGCACCTGCGTTGGATTCTGAACCGGTCGCTGGCAGCGTCAGCACACAGCCCATCGGGATGGCGCTTTTAATCTCTTTACCGCCCGTTTGCAGAATGTGCCACGGATCGATGTTCTCAGGATAATTTGCCGCTGCGGCGATAAATTTGGTGCCGTCCAGTACGGAACCGCCGCCAACCGCCAGCAGGAAAGTCACTTTCTGTTCGCGAACCAGTTTCACGGCGTTCATCAGCGTTTCATAAGCCGGGTTTGGTTCAATACCGCCAAACTCCAGCACGTCCATACCTTTCAGCGCATCCAGAACTTGATCCAGAACGCCTGTTTTTTTCACGCTGCCGCCGCCGTAGGTAATCAATACGCGAGCATCGTGAGGAATTTGTTCGCGTAAACCAGCGATAGCGCCTTTACCAAACAGAATACGGGTTGGGGTGTGCAGATTAAAGTTGTTCATTACGTGCTCCCTTTGCTGGGCCAATATGAGGGCAGAGATCGGTCTGCCTGATGTTTTTCATTGTGGTCGCCAGCGTCGCTGCTCTCAATGCTCATTTCTGCCAATGTCTTGCCTATTTCTCCAGAGCACTGGAGAAATAGTACAAAATTGCGCACAATCAAATTGACGCATTATTCTTAAGAAATTACGCGATATGAAACGTGAAGAGATTTGCCGCCTGCTGACGGACAAAATTAATAATCTGAAAAATAAAGAAAATAGTTTGTCTGAATTGCTGCCCGATGTGCGCTTATTGTATGGCGAGAACCCCGGCGCACGTACGCCGGTGATGTATGAGCCTGGCATCATAATTCTCTTTTCCGGGCATAAAATCGGCTATATCAATGAGCGCGTGTTTCGTTATGATGCCAATGAATATCTGCTGCTGACGGTGCCGTTACCGTTTGAGTGCGAAACCTATGCCACGCCGGAAGTGCCATTAGCGGGTTTACGTCTCAATGTTGATATTTTGCAGTTACAGGAACTGTTGATGGACATTGGTGAGGATGAGCATTTCCAGCCGTCGATGGCTGCCAGTGGTATAAACTCCGCTACGTTGTCAGAAGAGATTTTATGCGCGGCGGAGCGGTTACTGGATGTGATGGAGCGACCGCTGGATGCGCGCATTCTCGGTAAACAGATCATTCGCGAAATTCTTTACTACGTGCTGACCGGACCTTGCGGCGGTGCGTTACTGGCGCTGGTCAGTCGGCAGACTCATTTCAGCCTGATTAGCCGCGTGTTGAAACGGATTGAGAATAAATACACTGAAAACCTGAGCGTCGAGCAACTGGCGGCAGAAGCCAACATGAGCGTTTCGGCGTTCCACCATAATTTTAAGTCTGTCACCAGCACCTCGCCGTTGCAGTATTTGAAGAACTACCGACTGCATAAGGCACGGATGATGATAATCCATGATGGCATGAAGGCCAGCGCGGCGGCGATGCGCGTCGGCTACGAAAGTGCGTCGCAATTTAGCCGTGAGTTTAAACGCTACTTCGGTGTGACGCCGGGGGAAGATGCGGCAAGAATGCGGGCGATGCAAGGGAGTTAAATGTGTTCCCGGACAAGTCGCCGGGAACGGAGAAAAACGTCAGGCGTTACCGTATTTCTTTTTAATCACCACAAACAGCGTGCCTAACAGGCCTGCGGTTAACAGGGCAATCGGCAGGATCATCAGGAACGTCATCACCTGATCTTCATGGCGCTTAACGAACGGGATCATGCTTAAGGCATAACCAAAACTGGTCACCACGCTGACCCATAGCAATCCACTTAACCAGTTGAAAAACTGGAAGCGGCGGTTTGGCAACCCGGAAATTCCCGCCATGGTTGGTAGCAGCGTGCGGACAAATGCAAGAAAACGTCCAGCCAGCAAAGCCAGCAAACCGTGGCGGTCAAACATACAGGTGGCGCGCTGATGATATTTGGCCGGAAGCTGTGCCAGCCAGCCTTTCACCGTTTTGGTATTACCTAGCCAACGCCCCTGAATATAGCTTAGCCAGCAGCCCAGGCTGGCTGCGGCAGTCAGAATCACGATTGTTGGCAGAAAATCCATCACCCCCTGGGCAATCAGTGCGCCAGCCAGTATCAACAAGCTGTCGCCTGGCAAAAATGAAGCGGGCAGCAGACCGTTTTCTAAAAACAGCGTGGCAAACATGACAAAGTAAACAACGCTAACAATATGAGGATCCGCCAGCGCGGCAAAGTCGTGTTGCCAGAGCGCAGCGATAATGTCTTGAATAACAGCCATGGACTTTCCTGTGGAACAGCGTTTAAGCCTTTATTTGCCTATTGTACTCCTGAATTGTCCGGGACGCCTTGATCCCGGACGCAACAATTTAAGACTATTCACAATTAAATGTCTGCAAAATTGTCCAAATTTGGCAATGTTACACAATTCGGGTAAATCCCGCGTTCAGATCGGCAATCAGATCGTCGACGTTTTCCAGACCAATATGCAGGCGAATCAATGTGCCGCTGAAATCAATCTTTCCTTGTGGGCGGATGGCGGCGATATGTTCCGGCTGATTCGCGAGGATCAACGATTCATAACCGCCCCACGAGTAGGCCATGCTAAATAAACTGAAGTTATCCAGATAGTTCGCCAGTTCTTCATCGTTGAGTTTTTTCTTAAGCACAAAGGAAAATAGCCCGCTGCTGCCTGTAAAGTCTCGTTTCCAGAATTCGTGACCTTTACTTTCCGGCAGAGCAGGGTGGTTAACTCGCGCTACTTGCGGATGTTCTGCCAGCCATTCAGCCACTTTCAGACTGCTTTCATGATGTTGACGCAAACGCACACCTAATGTGCGCAGGCCACGGCTGGTCATATAAGCGGTATCGGCATCGACCATTTGTCCCATCAGATAAGCGTTCTCCCGTAGTTGCTCCCAGCAACGGGCATTGCATACTGCGGTGCCGATCATGGCATCCGAGTGACCTATCAGATACTTGGTTCCCGCCTGAATCGAAATATCAATACCAAAATCAAGAGCTTGAAAAAGCACCCCGGCAGCCCATGTGTTATCGATCATAATGATGGCGTCTGGCACGACACTGCGCACGGCAGCAACAATCGCCGGAACGTCGTGGACTTCCATAGTGATGGAGCCTGGCGATTCCAGAAAGACGATTTTAGTGTTTGGCTGCAGATGTTTAACGATATCCGCGCCAATCAGCGGATCAAACCACGATGTCGTTACGCCCAGTTTGCTGAGGATTTTGCTACAGAAATCCTGACTCGGTTCATAGGCGGTATTGGTCATCAATACATGATCGCCCTGTTCGACAAAAGCAAGAATGGAATTGGCAACGGCGGCCGCACCGCAAGGAAACAGTGCACAGCCGGCGCCACCTTCCAGTTCGCACATTGCTTCTTGTAACGAGAAGTGGGTTAACGTTCCGCGCCGTCCATAGAACAATTCGCCGTTGGCGCGATTACGCGTCGCATGTTTTTTCGCTTCAACGCTATCAAAAACCAGCGAAGAGGCGCGCTGAATCACGCTATTCACCGCGCCGAGAGTGTATTTTTTGCTGCGTCCTGCATTCACCAGTTGAGTATCAAGCTTTTTGTCCGCCATGTCGGGATTCCTGTTTTTATACGTCTGGATGTCTAAACTAGCATGAATAACAGCGAGCGCATCCTGAAGAATTGGCATAAAGAAGAAAATTTTCGCAAATGGCGTTCTGGTGGCTTTTTTACTGCGTAAACGCAAAGAAAAGAAAGCAAAGGTACGGCAGTATGCAAATAGTAATGAGAACGACTATCAATTCGACGTCGTTTTGATATTATTATGCGCAGATTTTGTGACTTGCGTCCTGGAGATACACAGTGGGTAATAATTTAATGCAGACGGACCTTTCCGTCTGGGGTATGTATCAGCACGCCGATATTGTCGTTAAGTGCGTGATGATTGGGCTTATTTTGGCCTCCGTTGTCACTTGGGCAATCTTCTTCAGTAAGAGCGTAGAGTTCTTCAATCAGAAGCGCCGTCTTAAGCGCGAGCAGCAACTGCTGGCTGAAGCGCGTTCCCTAAACCAGGCCAACGATATCGCCGCTGATTTTGGTAGCAAAAGCTTAAGCCTGCATTTGCTCAATGAAGCGCAGAACGAGCTGGAACTGTCAGAAGGCAGCGACGATAACGAAGGTATTAAAGAGCGTACCAGCTTCCGCCTGGAGCGTCGGGTCGCCGCTGTGGGGCGTCAAATGGGACGCGGTAACGGCTATCTGGCAACCATTGGCGCGATTTCGCCGTTTGTGGGGCTGTTTGGTACGGTCTGGGGCATCATGAACAGTTTTATCGGTATTGCGCAAACGCAGACCACCAACCTGGCGGTGGTTGCGCCGGGTATCGCAGAAGCATTGTTGGCAACAGCAATCGGTCTGGTGGCAGCGATTCCGGCGGTCGTTATCTATAACGTATTCGCGCGCCAGATTGGCGGCTTTAAAGCGATGCTGGGTGATGTTGCAGCGCAGGTATTGTTGCTGCAAAGTCGTGACCTGGATCTGGAAGCCAGCGCCGCTGCGCATCCGGTTCGTGTCGCACAGAAATTACGTGCAGGGTAATGCGCTATGGCAATGCATCTTAACGAAAACCTCGACGATAACGGCGAAATGCATGATATCAACGTGACGCCGTTTATCGACGTGATGTTGGTTTTGCTGATTATCTTTATGGTGGCGGCACCGTTAGCGACGGTAGATGTGAAGGTGAACTTGCCTGCTTCTACCAGCACGCCGCAGCCGCGCCCGGAAAAACCGGTTTATCTGTCGGTGAAGGCGGACAACTCGATGTTTATCGGTAACGATCCGGTCACCGATGAAACGATGGTTACGGCGCTGAATGCGTTAACCGAAGGTAAGAAAGATACCACCATCTTCTTCCGTGCGGATAAAACCGTTGATTACGAGACGTTGATGAAGGTCATGGATACGCTGCATCAGGCGGGTTACCTGAAGATAGGTCTGGTCGGCGAAGAAACTGCCAAAGCGAAGTAAAGCAGAATTGCCTGATGCGCTACGCTTATCAGGCCTACAAATCTATCGCAACGTGTTGAATTTGCATGACATGTAGGCCGGATAAGGCGTTCACGCCGCACCCGGCAAGCGTTAAAAGTACGATGATGCCCGGTTGCTTTTCACAACCGGGCATTTTTTTAGCCTAAATGCTCGCCGCCGCACACGCCATGCACTTCTGCGGTGACGTAGCTCGACTCCTGACTTGCCAGGTAAACATATACAGGGGCCAGTTCCGCCGGTTGCCCCGCACGCTTCATTGGTGTTTGCTGGCCGAACTGCGGGATCTTATCCTGCGTCTGTCCGCCGGAAATTTGCAGTGCTGTCCAGATCGGGCCTGGCGCAACAATATTCACCCGAATACCTTTCTCCGCGACCTGTTTTGCCAGGCCACGGCTGTAGTTCAGAATCGCCGCCTTCGTAGCCGCATAGTCCAGTAAATGCGGGCTTGGCTGGTATGCCTGGATTGACGAAGTGGTGATGATACTGGCACCTTTTGGCAGCAGGGGGATCGCTTCCTGGGTTAGCCAGAACAGCGCGAAAACGTTAATGGCAAAGGTCTTTTGAAACTGTTCGCTGGTGAGGTCTGCAATATCAGGAATGGCAACCTGTTTCCCGGCGACCAGCGCCATAATATCCAGCCCGCCTAACGCCTTGTGCGCTTCGTGAACCAGCGAACGGGCGAATTTCTCATCGCTTAAATCGCCTGGCAGCAGAACGGCTTTGCGTCCGCATTCTTCAATGATCTTTTTCACATCCTGAGCGTCTTCTTCTTCCGCCGGAAGATAACTGATCGCCACGTCAGCGCCTTCACGCGCGTAAGCGATGGCGGCAGCACGACCGATACCAGAATCGCCCCCTGTCACCAGTGCTTTACGATCTTTCAGGCGACCGCTACCAACATAAGTTTTCTCGCCACAATCCGGCACCGGCGTCATCTTCGCCTGGATGCCTGGCGTCGGTTGTTTCTGTTTGGGATATTCACCAGTGTAATACTGCGTGGTCGGGTCTTTTAAATGAGACATCGCTTTTCTCCCTTCAGGTTCAACGTCCTTTAAGGGTAGACGCTCTCGATGCGTTAATCAGGGAACCAGGAAGATCCCTAAACCTCAGAATTATGCGACAAAGGTTTAACGTATATGTTGATTTGCTGTTGCGCGCTGTTTACTCAATTGCGATATACTGTTGCCCGTTTTAACTACACGACAGGAATGTATGGAACGTTTTCTTGAAAATGCAATGTATGCTTCTCGCTGGCTGCTTGCCCCCGTGTACTTTGGCCTTTCGCTGGCGTTAGTTGCCCTGGCGCTGAAGTTCTTCCAGGAGATTATTCACGTACTACCGAATATCTTCTCGATGGCGGAATCTGATTTGATCCTCGTGTTGCTGTCGCTGGTGGATATGACGCTGGTTGGCGGTTTGCTGGTGATGGTGATGTTTTCCGGTTATGAGAATTTCGTCTCGCAGCTTGATATCTCCGAGAACAAAGAGAAGCTGAACTGGCTGGGGAAAATGGACGCAACGTCGCTGAAAAACAAAGTAGCAGCGTCGATTGTGGCAATCTCTTCCATTCACTTACTGCGCGTCTTTATGGATGCGAAAAACGTGCCTGATAACAAACTGATGTGGTACGTCATTATCCATCTGACGTTTGTGCTCTCTGCGTTTGTGATGGGCTATCTTGACCGACTGACTCGCCATAATCACTGATCTGATTCGGGCGCGGTTCTCGCGCCCGTTATTAACATGTTATTTATCGGACGACGCCTGCCACAGATTCAGCTCGCCATCGGCGATATGCTGGTCAATCTGCACTAACTCCTCGGTGCTAAACGTCAGATTATTCAGCGCCTGCACGTTCTCCTCCAGTTGCTCCGCACGGCTGGCACCAATCAATACCGACGTCACTCGCTCATCTTTCAGCAACCAGCTTAACGCCATTTGCGCCATTGATTGTCCACGCTGCTGTGCCATTTCATTCAATAAGCGCAGGCTGTTGAGGTTGGCTTCGGTGAGCATTTTCGGCGTCAGACCACGAACTTTATGACCTTCGCGATGCATCCGTGAATCCTCCGGAATACCGTTGAGATATTTTCCGCTCAGCAATCCCTGAGCCAGAGGAGTAAAGGCAATGCAGCCCACGCCGTTATTTTGCAGGGTATCCAGCAGGCCGCTTTTATCTACCCAGCGGTTCAGTAAATTGTACGAAGGTTGATGAATTAACAGCGGAATTTTCCACTCGCGCAGTAACTCGACCATTTTTTGCGTCCGCTCTGGCGAGTAAGAGGAGATCCCGACATAAAGCGCCTTACCGCTTTGCACAGCATGAGCCAGCGCAGAGGCGGTTTCTTCCATCGGCGTATTTTCATCGACGCGATGAGAGTAAAAAATATCGACATATTCCAGACCCATACGCTTCAGGCTTTGGTCGAGGCTGGCGAGCAGGTATTTACGTGAACCGCCAGAGCCGTAAGGGCCGGGCCACATATCGTAGCCAGCCTTGGTTGAGATAATCAGTTCATCGCGATAAGCGGCAAAATCCTCCCGCAGCAGGCGACCAAAGTTCTCTTCTGCGCTTCCTGGAGGCGGCCCGTAATTGTTGGCTAAATCAAAGTGCGTAATGCCTAAATCAAACGCTTTACGCAGGATCGCACGCTGTGATTCCAGCGCGTTAACGTGACCGAAATTGTGCCATAAACCGAGCGATAACGCGGGCAGGCGTAAACCGCTTTTTCCGCAATAGCGGTATTGCATCTGCCCGTAACGTTCGGGATTTGCTAACCAGACCATGACCTCTCCTTTCAACCGTTCAATTTCGAAACAATGTTTCTAGTTTAGCGATTCGCCAGCGTGTATCCCGTAGTGTGGCTCACAGAGTGACGAAAAACTGGGCAAAAACACGTGCTTATGCTTTGCTTAAAAAAACACCAGTTGAGGAGTGCAACGATGCCGCGTTTAACCGCCAAAGATTTCCCACAAGAGTTGCTGGATTACTACGACTATTACGCTCATGGGAAAATCTCGAAACGTGAGTTCCTCAACCTTGCGGCGAAGTATGCGGTGGGCGGGATGACGGCATTAGCGTTGTTTGATTTGCTCAAGCCAAATTATGCGCTGGCGACTCAGGTAGAGTTTACCGACCCGGAAATTGTTGCTGAGTACATCACGTATCCTTCGCCAAATGGTCACGGCGAGGTACGGGGTTATCTGGTGAAGCCCGCGAAGATGAGCGGCAAAACGCCAGCCGTGGTGGTGGTGCATGAGAATCGTGGACTGAATCCGTATATCGAAGATGTGGCACGGCGAGTGGCGAAGGCAGGGTACATCGCCCTGGCGCCAGACGGTTTAAGCTCCGTGGGTGGATATCCGGGGAACGATGATAAAGGTCGTGAGCTGCAACAGCAGGTCGATCCGACTAAGTTGATGAATGATTTCTTTGCCGCAATTGAGTTTATGCAACGCTATCAGCAAGCCACGGGCAAAGTGGGTATTACTGGATTTTGCTATGGCGGTGGTGTCTCAAACGCGGCTGCGGTGGCATATCCGGAACTGGCCTGCGCGGTGCCGTTTTATGGTCGCCAGGCACCCACCGCTGATGTGGCGAAAATCGAGGCACCTTTACTGCTTCACTACGCTGAACTGGACACCCGAATCAACGAAGGCTGGCCTGCTTATGAGGCGGCGTTGAAAGCGAATAATAAGGTCTATGAGGCGTATATTTATCCGGGGGTTAATCACGGATTCCATAATGATTCCACGCCCCGTTATGACAAATCTGCCGCCGATCTTGCCTGGCAAAGGACGCTGAAATGGTTCGACAAATATCTCTCCTGATGGGTTTATCTCTTTCTGGATAACATTCTTAACATGCTGAAAAAAATAGCGTGCGCAAAAGTCGTTCTTTGCCTAAAATATCGCTATATAAGTTCATATATAACGTTTAAGGGCAAAACGATGAATAACCATTTTGGTAAAGGCTTAATGGCGGGATTAAAAGCAACACATGCCGACAGTGCGGTTAATGTGACTAAATTCTGTGCTGATTATAAGCGTGGATTTGTATTAGGCTACTCGCACCGGATGTATAAAAAGACCGGTGACCGCCAGCTCAGTGCCTGGGAAGCGGGTATTCTGACGCGCCGTTATGGACTGGATAAAGAGATGGTAATGGATTTCTTTCGTGAGAATAATTCCTGTTCTACATTACGATTTTTTATGGCTGGTTATCGCCTCGAAAATTGATCAAACATACGTATTATCTTGCTTTAATTAATTACACTAATGCTTCTTCCCTTCGTTTTAGCGCCCCGCCGCAGTATCATGACAATGATAACCATAATAAATGTGTGGTAAATGGCGCATCGATCGCATTATTGATTTTGCGGTTGAGGCAAAATATATGCCAGGTCTTCGCAACGGAATAACTATAAATGACTGGAGATAACACCCTCATCCATTCTCACGGCATTAATCGTCGTGATTTCATGAAGCTTTGTGCAGCATTAGCCGCCACCATGGGGCTGAGTAGCAAAGCCGCCGCAGAGATGGCCGAATCGGTCACTAACCCGCAGCGCCCGCCGGTTATCTGGATTGGCGCGCAGGAATGCACCGGTTGTACGGAATCTCTGCTTCGTGCAACGCATCCAACGGTAGAAAACCTCGTGCTGGAGACCATCTCTCTGGAGTATCACGAAGTCCTTTCCGCCGCATTCGGCCATCAGGTTGAAGAGAACAAACATAACGCGCTTGAGAAGTATAAAGGGCAGTATGTGTTGGTTGTGGATGGTTCCATCCCATTAAAAGATAATGGTATTTACTGCATGGTTGCCGGTGAGCCGATTGTGGATCACATCCGCAAAGCGGCGGAAGGCGCAGCAGCCATTATTGCTATCGGTTCTTGCTCCGCGTGGGGCGGTGTCGCCGCAGCTGGGGTTAACCCCACCGGCGCGGTCAGCCTGCAAGAAGTTCTGCCGGGCAAAACCGTTATCAACATTCCAGGCTGTCCGCCGAACCCGCACAACTTCCTTGCGACCGTTGCGCACATCATCACTTACGGCAAACCGCCGAAACTGGATGACAAAAATCGTCCGACCTTCGCCTATGGCCGTCTGATTCACGAACACTGCGAACGTCGCCCGCACTTCGATGCTGGTCGTTTTGCCAAAGAGTTCGGTGATGAAGGCCACCGCGAAGGCTGGTGCCTGTACCACCTTGGCTGTAAAGGCCCTGAAACTTACGGCAACTGCTCAACGCTGCAATTCTGCGACGTTGGCGGCGTGTGGCCGGTGGCGATTGGTCACCCGTGCTATGGCTGTAACGAAGAAGGTATCGGCTTCCATAAAGGCATCCATCAGCTTGCCAACGTCGAAAATCAGACGCCACGCTCACAAAAACCGGACGTGAATGCTAAAGAAGGCGGCAACGTCTCTGCGGGCGCTATCGGTTTGCTTGGCGGCGTGGTTGGGCTGGTTGCCGGTGTCAGCGTGATGGCGGTGCGTGAACTGGGTCGTCAGCAAAAGAAAGATAACGCTGACTCACGGGGAGAATAACCGTGAACAGACGTAATTTTATTAAAGCAGCCTCCTGCGGGGCATTGCTGACGGGCGCGTTGCCGTCGGTCAGCCATGCGGCTGCTGAAAACCGCCCGCCAATTCCGGGATCGCTGGGTATGTTGTATGACTCGACCTTGTGCGTAGGCTGCCAGGCTTGCGTCACCAAGTGTCAGGATATCAACTTCCCTGAACGTAACCCACAAGGGGAACAGACCTGGTCGAACAACGACAAACTGTCGCCATACACCAATAACATCATTCAGGTGTGGACCAGCGGCACGGGGGTCAACAAAGACCAGGAAGAGAACGGCTACGCGTACATTAAGAAACAGTGTATGCATTGCGTCGATCCGAACTGTGTCTCTGTGTGCCCGGTCTCCGCACTGAAAAAAGATCCGAAAACCGGCATTGTCCATTACGACAAAGACGTGTGCACCGGCTGCCGTTACTGCATGGTTGCCTGCCCGTACAACGTGCCGAAGTACGACTACAACAACCCGTTTGGTGCGCTGCATAAGTGCGAGCTGTGCAACCAGAAAGGTGTGGAACGTCTCGATAAAGGCGGTCTGCCTGGCTGCGTAGAAGTGTGCCCGGCGGGCGCGGTGATTTTTGGTACTCGTGAAGAGCTGATGGCTGAGGCGAAAAAACGTCTGGCACTGAAGCCAGGCAGCGAATACCACTATCCGCGTCAGACGCTGAAATCTGGCGACACTTACCTGCACATGGTGCCGAAATATTATCCGCATCTGTACGGCGAGAAAGAGGGCGGCGGTACTCAGGTTCTGGTACTGACGGGTGTTCCTTATGAAAATCTCGACCTACCGAAGCTGGACGATCTTTCTACCGGTGCGCGTTCCGAAAATATTCAACACACCCTGTATAAAGGCATGATGCTACCACTGGCTGTGCTGGCGGGCTTAACCGTGCTGGTTCGTCGCAACACCAAAAACGACCATCACGACGGAGGAGACGATCATGAGTCATGATCCACAACCGCTGGGCGGCAAAATCATCAGTAAACCGGTCATGATTTTTGGACCGTTAATCGTCATCTGTATGCTCCTGATTGTGAAACGTCTGGTGTTCGGTCTGGGCTCTGTCTCCGACCTGAACGGCGGCTTCCCGTGGGGCGTGTGGATCGCGTTTGACCTGCTGATCGGCACCGGCTTTGCCTGTGGCGGCTGGGCGCTGGCGTGGGCGGTATACGTCTTTAACCGTGGGCAATACCATCCGCTGGTGCGTCCGGCGCTGTTGGCGAGTCTGTTTGGTTACTCACTGGGTGGCTTGTCGATCACTATCGACGTGGGTCGCTACTGGAACCTGCCGTACTTCTACATTCCGGGTCACTTCAACGTGAACTCGGTACTGTTCGAGACGGCGGTCTGTATGACTATCTACATCGGCGTGATGGCACTGGAGTTTGCTCCGGCACTGTTTGAACGTCTGGGCTGGAAGGTGTCGCTCAAACGTCTGAACAAGGTGATGTTCTTCATCATCGCGCTTGGTGCGCTGCTGCCGACCATGCACCAGTCTTCAATGGGGTCGCTGATGATCTCGGCGGGCTACAAGGTGCATCCGCTGTGGCAGAGCTATGAAATGTTGCCGCTGTTCTCGCTGCTGACGGCGTTCATCATGGGCTTCTCGATTGTCATCTTTGAAGGTTCGCTGGTGCAGGCGGGTCTGCGCGGCAATGGTCCGGATGAGAAGAGCCTGTTCGTCAAGCTGACCAACACCATCAGTGTGTTGCTGGCGATTTTCATCGTGCTGCGCTTTGGTGAGCTAATCTATCGTGACAAGCTGTCCTTAGCGTTTGCCGGTGACTTCTACTCCGTGATGTTCTGGATTGAAGTCCTGCTGATGCTCTTCCCGCTGGTCGTTCTGCGTGTGGCGAAGCTGCGCAATGATTCCCGTATGCTGTTCCTGTCAGCACTGAGCGCGCTGTTAGGTTGTGCAACCTGGCGTCTGACCTATTCGCTGGTGGCATTTAACCCAGGCGGCGGTTACGCCTACTTCCCGACCTGGGAAGAACTGTTGATTTCTATTGGTTTTGTGGCTATTGAGATTTGCGCTTACATCGTACTCATTCGTCTACTGCCGATACTTCCTCCTTTAAAACAAAACGATCATAATCGTCATGAGGCGAGCAAAGCATGAGCCAGAGAATTACTATTGATCCGGTAACCCGTATTGAAGGGCATTTACGCATCGATTGCGAAATCGAAAATGGCGTCGTTTCGAAAGCATGGGCTTCCGGAACCATGTGGCGCGGCATGGAAGAGATCGTGAAAAACCGCGATCCGCGCGATGCATGGATGATTGTGCAACGTATCTGTGGCGTATGTACTACCACTCACGCGCTGTCTTCCGTTCGTGCGGCAGAGAGTGCGCTGAATATCGACGTTCCGGTTAACGCGCAATACATCCGTAACATCATTCTGGCTGCGCACACCACGCATGACCATATCGTTCATTTCTATCAGCTTTCGGCGCTGGACTGGGTGGACATCACTTCTGCACTGCAAGCTGACCCAACCAAAGCCTCCGAAATGCTGAAAGGCGTTTCGACCTGGCATCTGAACAGTCCGGAAGAGTTCACCAAAGTTCAGAACAAGATCAAAGAGCTGGTTGCCAGCGGTCAGTTGGGTATTTTCGCCAACGGCTACTGGGGTCACCCGGCGATGAAACTGCCGCCGGAAGTGAACCTGATTGCGGTAGCTCACTACCTGCAGGCGCTGGAGTGCCAGCGTGACGCTAACCGCGTCGTGGCTCTGCTGGGCGGTAAAACGCCGCACATTCAGAACCTGGCGGTAGGTGGGGTCGCTAACCCAATCAACCTCGACGGTCTGGGCGTGCTGAACCTTGAGCGCCTGATGTACATCAAGTCTTTCATCGACAAGCTGAGCGACTTTGTTGAGCAGGTTTACAAGGTTGATACCGCAGTTATCGCCGCGTTCTACCCTGAATGGCTGGAACGCGGTAAAGGTGCAGTGAACTACCTGAGCGTGCCGGAATTCCCGACCGACAGCAAAAACGGTAGCTTCCTGTTCCCAGGCGGCTACATTGAGAATGCGGATCTGTCCTCGTATCGTCCGATCACTTCCCATTCCGATGAA
Source organism: Escherichia sp. MOD1-EC6819 (assembly GCF_002965765.1). Classification (NCBI taxonomy): domain Bacteria; kingdom Pseudomonadati; phylum Pseudomonadota; class Gammaproteobacteria; order Enterobacterales; family Enterobacteriaceae; genus Escherichia; species Escherichia sp. MOD1-EC6819. The sequence goes on from NZ_PTRG01000001.1 coordinate 461,624, forward strand.
TACCTGATCAAAGGGATTCAGGAAAGCGCGAAGCACTCCTGGTATAAAGACGAAGCACCGCAGGCACCGTGGGAAGGCACAACCATTCCTGCTTATGATGGCTGGTCTGACGACGGTAAATACTCGTGGGTGAAATCACCGACTTTCTACGGCAAAACGGTAGAAGTGGGTCCGCTGGCGAACATGCTGGTGAAACTGGCGGCAGGACGCGAGTCTACCCAGAACAAACTGAATGAAATCGTTGCAATTTATCAGAAACTGACTGGCAACACGCTGGAAGTGGCGCAACTGCACTCCACGCTGGGGCGTATTATTGGTCGTACTGTTCACTGCTGCGAATTGCAGGATATCCTGCAAAATCAATACAGTGCACTGATCACCAATATCGGCAAAGGCGACCACACCACGTTCGTGAAGCCGAACATTCCGGCAACGGGTGAGTTCAAAGGCGTTGGCTTCCTTGAAGCACCGCGCGGTATGCTCTCTCACTGGATGGTGATCAAAGACGGTATCATCAGCAACTATCAGGCAGTTGTTCCGTCAACCTGGAACTCTGGCCCGCGTAACTTCAATGATGACGTCGGCCCTTACGAACAGTCGCTGGTAGGCACGCCGGTTGCTGATCCGAATAAACCGCTGGAAGTGGTGCGTACCATTCACTCCTTCGACCCGTGCATGGCCTGCGCGGTACACGTAGTGGATGCCGACGGCAACGAAGTGGTTTCAGTGAAGGTTCTGTAATGCGTATTTTAGTCTTAGGGGTCGGCAATATTTTGCTGACCGATGAAGCCATCGGTGTGCGGATTGTCGAAGCGTTAGAGCAACGATACATTCTGCCGGATTATGTTGAAATCCTCGATGGCGGCACGGCGGGAATGGAGCTGCTTGGCGACATGGCAAATCGCGATCATCTGATCATTGCGGATGCCATTGTGTCGAAAAAGAACGCGCCGGGAACGATGATGATCCTGCGGGATGAAGAAGTTCCGGCGTTGTTTACTAACAAAATCTCTCCGCATCAGCTTGGCCTGGCCGACGTATTGTCGGCCCTGCGCTTCACCGGCGAGTTTCCGAAAAAGCTGACGCTGGTCGGCGTGATCCCGGAATCACTGGAGCCGCACATCGGCTTGACGCCGACGGTAGAAGCGATGATTGAACCTGCGCTTGAGCAGGTTCTGGCTGCGTTGCGCGAATCAGGCGTGGAAGCTATCCCACGGGAGGCTGCTCATGACTGAAGAGATAGCAGGTTTCCAGACCTCCCCGAAGGCGCAAGTACAGGCAGCGTTTGAAGAAATTGCCCGGCGTTCGATGCACGATCTTTCTTTTCTGCATCCTTCAATGCCGGTGTATGTTTCCGACTTTACGCTGTTCGAAGGTCAGTGGACGGGGTGTGTGATCACCCCGTGGATGCTGAGTGCAGTTATCTTCCCCGGCCCGGATCAACTCTGGCCGCTGCGCAAAGTGAGTGAAAAAATCGGTCTGCAACTGCCGTATGGCACTATGACCTTTACCGTTGGTGAACTGGACGGTGTTTCGCAATACCTCTCCTGCTCGCTGATGTCGCCGCTTTCGCACAGCATGTCGATTGAAGAGGGTCAACGCCTGACGGATGACTGTGCGCGAATGATCCTTTCGCTGCCGGTCACCAATCCGGATGTACCACACGCAGGGCGTCGCGCCCTGCTGTTTGGTCGCAGGAGTGGCGAAAATGCATGAGTTGTCGCTTTGCCAGAGCGCCGTTGAGATTATCCAACGGCAGGCGGAGCAGCACGATGTTAAGCGCGTCACCGCCGTGTGGCTGGAAATTGGCGCGCTCTCCTGCGTTGAGGAGAGCGCCGTCCGTTTTAGTTTTGAAATTGTCTGCCAGGGAACGGTGGCGCAAGGGTGCGATTTACATATCGTCTATAAACCCGCCCAGGCCTGGTGTTGGGATTGCAGCCAGGTAGTGGAGATTCATCAGCACGATGCGCAGTGCCCGCTCTGTCATGGCGAGCGGTTGCGTGTCGATACCGGCGATTCGCTGATCGTCAAAAGTATTGAAGTTGAATAAGACTGCGGACAACGCCTGAAAAGCGCACGGACGGTTCCCTCGCCCCTCCGGGGAGAGGGGTAAGGTGAGGGGAAACACCCAAAGGTTTTTTTCGCGTTTGTCTGCAATCGAAATAACCGGAGTTAACAATGTGTATTGGCGTTCCAGGCCAGGTGCTGGCTGTCGGTGAAGATATTCACCAGCTTGCGCAGGTTGAAGTATGTGGTATCAAGCGCGACGTGAATATCGCGCTGATTTGCGAAGGTAACCCTGCCGATCTGCTGGGTCAGTGGGTACTGGTGCACGTCGGATTTGCCATGAGTATCATCGACGAAGACGAAGCCAAAGCCACATTAGACGCACTGCGCCAAATGGATTACGACATTACCAGCGCGTGAAAATTAGCTTTCGTAGGCCTGATAAGACGCGGCAGCGTCGCATCAGGCATTGTGCTCGATTGCCGGATGCGGCGTAAACGCCTTATCCGGTCTACATCGGCCTTTATGGCTTGCTGCGACGAACACCAACCCTTACCCCTGACGCTTATCTTCCGTATTCGTCTCAAAATCACTGGCGTCATGGCGCTCATGCAACTGCTCGTTCAGCGGTCCGTTGGTGCGGTTAACAATACGCCCACGCTTCACCGCCGGACGTTCGCCCACTTCTTTCGCCCAGCGTTGCACGTGCTTATAACTGCCCGCATCAAGAAACTCTGCGGCATCATATACGCCGCCTAACACCACGTTGCCAAACCACGGCCAGATTGCCATATCAGCAATGGTGTACTCATCGCCCGCAACAAACTTATGCTGCGCCAGTTGCTTATCAAGCACGTCGAGCAGGCGCTTGGCTTCCATGGTAAAGCGGTTGATGGCGTACTCAATTTTCACCGGCGCGTAATGGTAAAAGTGACCAAAACCACCGCCGAGGAACGGCGCAGCGCCCTGTAACCAGAACAACCAGTTCAGTGTTTCCGTCCGTTTTGCCAAATCCTGCGGCAAGAAGTAGCCAAATTTCTCTGCCAGATAAAGCAGGATCGAACCAGACTCAAACACGCGGATTGGCGGATTATGCGTATGATCGCGCAGCGCGGGGATCTTCGAGTTCGGATTCACTTCCACAAAGCCGCTGGAGAATTGATCGCCATCGCCAATGCGAATCAGCCAGGCGTCGTACTCTGCACCAGTAACGCCCAGCGCCAGCAGCTCCTCAAGCATAATCGTTACTTTCTGACCGTTTGGCGTGCCCAGAGAATAGAGCTGTAACGGGTGCTTGCCAACCGGCAGCGTTTTTTCATGCGTCGGGCCAGAAACCGGGCGATTGATATTGGCGAATGCGCCGCCAGCAGATTTATCCCACGTCCAGACTTTCGCGGGCTGATAAGTATTGTCTGTCATACTGAATTGCCTTCTGAGTGGTAGTGTTGAAGCAGTGTAGCAGTTCGATTGCTATACAGATTGTGAATTTTTTAACCCTTTGCGCCAGCCGCTGCGTTGAGGTGTATGATAAGTCAGACCTCTGTCCGGTTAATGTCGCTGAGCAGGTAATCAGAGCACAACAATTACGCCAACTGCTTAGGTTGTATTGTTAAAGGTAAAGTGATGAGCAAAGGAACGACCAGCCAGGATGCCCCGTTCGGGACATTATTGGGCTACGCCCCAGGTGGTGTAGCAATCTACTCTTCAGATTACAGTTCTCTCGATCCGCAGGAATACGAAGATGACGCCGTATTCCGTAGCTATATCGACGACGAATATATGGGCCACAAATGGCAATGCGTTGAATTTGCTCGCCGTTTTCTCTTTCTGAATTACGGTGTGGTCTTCACAGACGTGGGTATGGCGTGGGAGATTTTCTCGCTGCGCTTTCTGCGTGAAGTGGTTAACGACAACATCCTGCCGTTGCAGGCATTTCCTAACGGTTCGCCGCGTGCGCCAGTCGCGGGTGCGCTTCTTATCTGGGATAAAGGCGGAGAATTTAAAGACACCGGCCATGTCGCCATCATTACCCAATTGCATGGCAACAAAGTTCGCATTGCTGAACAAAACGTGATTCATTCCCCGTTGCCGCAAGGGCAGCAGTGGACACGCGAACTGGAGATGGTGGTCGAAAACGGCTGCTATACCCTCAAAGACACGTTTGATGACACCACCATTCTGGGCTGGATGATCCAGACGGAAGATACTGAATACAGCTTACCGCAGCCGGAAATTGCAGGCGAGCTGCTGAAAATCAGCGGAGCGCGCCTGGAAAACAAAGGCCAGTTTGACGGTAAATGGCTGGATGAAAAAGATCCGCTACAAAACGCCTATGTGCAGGCCAACGGTCAGGTGATCAATCAGGATCCATATCATTATTACACCATTACCGAGAGTGCCGAGCAGGAGCTGATTAAAGCTACCAACGAGCTGCACCTGATGTATCTTCACGCTACCGATAAGGTGCTGAAAGATGACAACCTGCTGGCATTGTTCGATATTCCAAAAATCCTCTGGCCGCGTTTGCGCCTCTCCTGGCAGCGTCGCCGGCACCATATGATCACTGGTCGCATGGATTTCTGTATGGATGAGCGTGGCCTGAAGGTCTACGAATACAATGCCGATTCCGCCTCTTGTCATACTGAAGCGGGCTTGATCCTCGAACGTTGGACGGAGCAAGGCTATAAAGGCAACGGCTTCAATCCGGCGGAAGGGCTGATTAACGAACTGGCAGGCGCATGGAAACACAGTCGTGCACGTCCATTTGTCCATATCATGCAGGACAAAGATATCGAGGAGAACTATCACGCGCAGTTTATGGAGCAGGCGCTGCAACAGGCGGGCTTTGAAACGCGTATCTTGCGCGGGCTGGATGAACTGGGCTGGGATGCTGCCGGGCAACTGATTGATGGGGAAGGGCGACTGGTTAACTGCGTATGGAAAACCTGGGCGTGGGAAACGGCGTTTGATCAGATTCGTGAAGTCAGCGACCGTGAGTTTGCTGCGGTGCCGATTCGTACCGGGCATCCGCAAAATGAAGTGCGTCTTATCGACGTATTGCTGCGCCCGGAAGTGCTGGTCTTTGAGCCGCTGTGGACGGTGATCCCCGGCAACAAAGCGATTCTGCCGATCCTCTGGTCGCTGTTCCCGCACCATCGCTATCTGCTGGATACTGATTTCACTGTTAATGATGAACTGGTGAAAACCGGTTATGCCGTGAAGCCGATTGCCGGTCGCTGTGGCAGCAATATTGACCTCGTCAGCCATCATGAAGAGGTGCTTGATCAGACCAGCGGTAAATTTGCCGAGCAGAAAAACATCTATCAACAGTTGTGGTGCTTGCCGAAAGTGGACGGTAAATACATCCAGGTATGTACCTTCACCGTTGGCGGCAACTATGGCGGGACTTGCTTGCGCGGCGATGAATCACTGGTCATCAAAAAAGAGAGTGATATTGAACCGTTAATTGTGGTGAAAGAGTAATACATGTTGTAGCAACCTCGTACTGATTATAAAGAGTAATCAGTACGGGGATTAATCAAAATATTTAATGTTTATATATTTTATTATTTATTCATTTCACGCATGAATATATGGACTGACGAAATGTCTGTGTATTAATTATATCTAATAATTTTGAATGAATGCTTATTGTCTGATACACAAGAAATAACACTCTTTTTATCGTTAAAAATGATATTTCACTTTGCCCGCGCCGTGAAAGTCACTGATAATGCCTCCGTTCGTAAATTCAAAATGGCGTAATCTAATATATGCTAAATTTATTTGTTGGCCTTGATATATATACGGGGCTTTTGTTATTACTTGCTCTGGCATTTGTGTTGTTCTACGAAGCAATCAATGGTTTTCATGACACGGCAAATGCGGTGGCAACCGTTATTTATACCCGTGCCATGCAACCACAACTTGCTGTGGTGATGGCGGCATTTTTTAACTTTTTTGGCGTATTGCTTGGCGGACTTAGCGTCGCCTATGCCATCGTCCATATGTTGCCAACCGATTTGCTGCTGAATATGGGGTCAACCCACGGTCTGGCGATGGTCTTTTCCATGCTGCTGGCGGCGATTATCTGGAATCTGGGAACGTGGTTTTTTGGTTTACCGGCCTCCAGTTCGCATACTTTAATTGGCGCGATTATCGGCATCGGTTTAACTAATGCGATGTTAACCGGCTCATCGGTGATGGACGCGTTAAATCTGCGTGAAGTGACCAAGATTTTCTCCTCACTGATTGTCTCCCCAATTGTGGGGCTGGTGATTGCGGGAGGACTGATTTTCCTGCTGCGTCGCTTCTGGAGCGGCACGAAAAAGCGTGACCGTATTCACCGCATTCCTGAAGATCGCAAAAAGAAAAAAGGCAAACGTAAACCGCCATTCTGGACGCGTATTGCACTGATTGTTTCCGCTGCGGGCGTGGCGTTTTCGCATGGTGCGAACGATGGACAAAAAGGGATCGGTCTGGTGATGCTGGTGCTGGTGGGAATTGCGCCCGCCGGGTTTGTCGTCAATATGAACGCCTCCGGCTATGAAATTACCCGTACCCGCGATGCTGTCACTAACTTTGAACATTATCTGCAACAGCATCCTGAATTGCCGCAGAAATTGATTACGATGGAACCCCCGCTGCCTGCGACTCAGACGGATGGCACACAAGTGACGGAGTTTCACTGTCATCCGGCAAATACCTTTGATGCCATCGCGCGCGTTAAAACGATGTTGCCGGGCAATATGGAAAGCTATGAGCCGTTAAGCGTGAGTCAGCGCAGCCAGCTGCGCCGCATTATGCTTTGCATCTCTGATACTTCCGCGAAGCTGGCGAAACTGCCAGGCGTCAGTAAAGAAGACCAGAACCTGCTGAAAAAACTGCGCAGCGATATGTTAAGTACCATTGAATACGCTCCGGTGTGGATCATTATGGCGGTGGCACTGGCGCTGGGTATTGGCACCATGATTGGCTGGCGTCGTGTGGCGATGACCATCGGTGAGAAGATTGGTAAGCGTGGCATGACGTATGCGCAAGGCATGGCGGCGCAGATGACGGCGGCGGTATCTATTGGCCTTGCCAGTTATATTGGGATGCCAGTTTCCACAACACACGTACTTTCTTCGGCGGTAGCAGGGACGATGGTCGTGGATGGTGGAGGCTTACAGCGTAAAACGGTAACCAGCATCCTGATGGCGTGGGTGTTTACCTTACCGGCGGCGATTTTTCTGTCTGGTAGTTTGTACTGGATAGCATTGCAGTTAATTTAACCTTCCTGAAAATGCCCGGTACTGGCGATCGGGCATTTTCATCTCTGATTAGTGATAACCCCGTGCTGTCATAAAATCCGTAATCGCTTTTTCTGCGTCAACGAGTACCTGTTCCAGCGGCTGGTTGGCATCGATATCAACCAGTTGTGCACCGCCAAAGGTTAACTGTGGCGTTATGGCAATCTTCCTTGCCAGCGATTCCCGTTTATGGTCGGGTTTACGCGCGCAGGCAACTTCAAGGTCAACATTGAGTTTGATAACCAAATCAGGCTTATGACTTGCCATCCAGTGAAACGCTTTACGTTCCTGGCTTGCCAGCCATGAGACAAAACGACCGCCTTTAACGTTAGGTGGAAACACCGTACCATCGTAAGCGCCAGGAATTTGGTTCTGCGGAAAACGGTCGGTTAAAACAATTAACCCGCGACGACGACAGGCGAGCATATGACGAAAGCGCAGTAAGCGACGGGCAACAAACGCCGTAATTACCAGCGCCGGAACCGGCCCCGGTAATTTTTTTGCCGTTTTCACTTCATTTTTTTCAATGGTTTTATGCAGGGATTTTCCCATCAACGGTAGTTTTGTCACCGCGCGTCCGACATTCCCTGCCTGTTTTCCAAGATGAACTCTTTCGGCGGCACCATATTTTTCGACAACGGTAATAAGATGTTCACACACCGTTGACTTGCCTGAACCATCGCTACCAATAACGGCAATTAATGGAGGGGTTATTGACTGCATGAATATATCCTTAAATTTAAATATCCACCCAAAATATTTATTTGATTAATATGTTTTTATGAAAGTGTAATTCAGGTCAATACCACAATTAACCATTGTCACAATAAGATTGAGCAGATATTCTGAGCACGGACCACGTAATATTCAATACATTATTTGCTGCCGGGTTTTTCGTGAATCAACGTAATATGTCAATAATTAATTCCACGCCAGTGCGTGTTATTGCCATTGTGGGGTGTGATGGTTCAGGTAAATCGACTCTCACAGCAAGTCTGGTGAATGAACTGGCAACAAAAATGCCAACAGAACACATTTATCTCGGGCAGTCTTCCGGGAGAATTGGCGAATGGATATCACAGCTCCCCATTATTGGTGCACCTTTTGGGCGTTATCTGCGGGGTAAAGCGGCACATGTGCATGAAAAGCCGTCAACGCCGCCTGGCAATATTACCGCACTGGTTATTTATTTGCTTTCCTGCTGGCGAGCCTACAAGTTTCGCAAAATGTTGCGTAAAAGCCAGCAGGGTTATCTGTTGATTACCGACCGTTACCCACAGGTCGAAGTGCCAGGTTTTCGCTTTGATGATCCGCAACTGGCAAAAACCTCTGGCGGTAACGGCTGGATAAAAATGTTAAGGCAACGCGAGCTGAAACTATACCAGTGGATGGCGTCTTATTTGCCCGTGTTATTGATTCGTCTTGCTATTGATGAACAGACGGCATTTTCCCGCAAACCCGATCATCAACTGGCGGCGTTACAGGAAAAAATCGCCGTTACGCTACAACTGACGTTCAATGGCGCAAAGATACTGGAACTGGACGGGCGACAACCTGCTGATGAAATCCTGCAAGCCTCATTATGCGCGATTCACGCCGCGCTTTTCTGATCACCAAAATGGATAAGGGATGATTGAACGAATGGATGCACTACAAACGCAAACTGTTAACAGTACAACCGCGCCGCAACCCAACTACATTCCAGGGCTGATTGCGGTGGTCGGGTGCGATGGCACCGGTAAATCTACGCTAACCACCGATTTGGTTAAATCGCTGCAACAACACTGGCAAACTGAGCGTCGTTATCTGGGGCTGCTATCCGGCGAAGACGGCGACAAAATTAAACGCTTGCCGCTCGTTGGCGTCTGGCTGGAACGGCGTCTGGCGGCCAAATCCTCGAAAACCCAAAGCATGAAAACCAAATCTCCGGCGCTATGGGCGGCGTTGATTATGTATTGCTTCTCGCTGCGAAGAATGACGAATCTGCGCAAGGTTCAGCGGCTGGCGCAAAGTGGCGTTCTGGTGGTCAGCGATCGCTTTCCGCAGGCTGAAATTTCCGGTTTTTATTATGACGGACCGGGGATTGGCGTCGAACGTGCCAGCGGCAAAATCAACATGTTTCTGGCGCAGCGCGAGCGACGCTTATATCAACAAATGGCGCAATATCGTCCTGAATTAATTATTCGTCTGGGCATTGATATTGATACTGCCATCTCCCGCAAGCCAGATCACGACTATGCCGAGTTGCAGGACAAAATCGGCGTCATGTCGAAGATTGGCTATAACGGCACAAAAATTCTTGAGATTGATTCCAGAGCGCCCTACAGCGACGTGCTGGAACAGGCGCAGAAAGCGGTTTCTCTGGTGGCCATCGTTTCTGATCGCCGAAGTTTAACTTAAGGCTGGTGCCTATTTTTCATTTTTCAACGATAAGGTCAGGCTGAATTGGCGGGTTTTAACATCAAACATTGGTTTGCAGATGGAGCCTTTCGCACCATTATTCGCAATAGCGCCTGGTTAGGCTCCAGCAATGTCGTGAGCGCCTTGCTGGGCTTACTGGCGCTCTCGTGCGCTGGTAAAGGGATGACGCCAGCGATGTTTGGCGTACTGGTGATTGTGCTATCGTATGCCAAGTCGATCAGCGATTTTATTAAGTTTCAGACATGGCAGTTGGTAGTGCAGTACGGAACGCCAGCCTTAACCAACAATAATCCCCAACAATTTCGCAATGTCGTCTCGTTTTCCTTTTCGCTGGATATCGTCAGCGGCGCGGTGGCGATTGTCGGCGGCATTGCCTTACTGCCATTTCTTTCTCACTCATTAGGTCTGGATGACCAAAGTTTTTGGCTGGCGGCGCTCTATTGCACGCTCATTCCTTCAATGGCTTCCTCCACGCCGACCGGCATTCTGCGTGCGGTAGATCGCTTCGATTTGATTGCTGTACAGCAGGCGACGAAGCCTTTTCTGCGCGCAGCGGGGAGCGTAATCGCCTGGTATTTTAACTTTGGTTTTGCGGGGTTTGTTATAGCCTGGTACGCCTCGAATCTGGTTGGCGGCACCATGTACTGGTGGTTTGCTGCGCGCGAATTGCGCCGCAGAAATATCCATAACGCGTTTAAATTGAATCTGTTCGAGTCTGCCCGACACATCAAAGGGGCGTGGAGTTTTGTCTGGTCAACCAACATTGCCCACTCCATCTGGTCGGCGCGTAACTCGTGCAGCACAGTGCTGGTGGGGATTGTGTTGGGGCCAGCCGCAGCCGGGTTATTTAAAATTGCCATGACATTCTTCGACGCAGCCGGGACGCCGGCGGGTTTGCTGGGTAAAAGTTTTTATCCAGAAGTAATGCGCTTAGATCCGCGCACTACCAGACCGTGGTTGTTAGGCGTGAAGTCAGGGTTACTGGCTGGCGGAATCGGTGTTCTGGTGGCGCTCGCGGTGCTAATCGTCGGCAAGCCGCTCATTTCGCTGGTATTTGGCGTCAAATATCTCGAAGCATATGACCTGATCCAGGTGATGCTTGGCGCGATTGTTATTTCGATGCTGGGCTTCCCGCAGGAGTCATTGCTATTGATGGCGGGTAAACAGCGAGCCTTCCTCGTGGCGCAAACCATCGCTTCAATCGGCTACATCGTTTTGCTGTTCATGTTTTGTCATCTGTTTGGCGTGCTGGGAGCAGCGTTTGCTTATTTCGGCGGTCAATGTCTGGACGTGGCGCTCTCACTAATTCCGACCTTAAAGGCGTTCTTTCAGCGCCATTCATTGCTTTATAACGCAGCCGGAGAGAAATCCTGATGATGAGAAAATATTTCCCGCTTGAGGCGAGCGAGCGTTTATTTGTTGCGATTGAGGAAGATGATGTTGTTGACGCGCAGGTCAGTTTGCCGCCGACAATCGCCCTGGGTTGTACCGCCGAAATCATCCATGATAATTACGCGTTATGCCTGCAATTCTGGCTAAATGGCGTTGATCATAAGGAGTTGCTGCGTTTAATCCATAAACAAGCCAAAGGCGAGGGACTTACGGCTGATGAGCGCAAACAATTTAAATACATGCGAGCGCGCTATAAGCATTTACGTTTTGCTCAACGGTTGTATTTAAAGAAGCATCAGGCCGGATTTTTATTCGGCAAAACGACGGTATGTCTGGGCCATTTTCAGGATGGTTTTCGTAACGGTAAGAAAAATATCGTGTCGTATTACGGTAACCTGTTACGGATTTATTTAAGCTCTCCGGTCTGGTCGTTAGTGAACTGGTCATTACGCCATAGCCAGTTAGAAAGCGTGAACGGTTTTATTGCCTATCGGCAAAAGCAAATGCATATCCTGAAAGAGATTATTGCCAAACCGCGACTAACCGGCAGGGAATTTCATGATGTGCGAAAAATCATCAGTCAGCAGGTTTCTTATTACGACACCCTAAGATCGCTTGATCCTGAAAATAAAGAGGCGTTACAGATTTCTCGCTTCCTCGCTGCCATTAATGGTCTGATGGGGGATAAACACGACGACATGGTGGCGGATGATATGGAAAACCGCCGGTCATATGACGCACCGGTGGCGCTGGATAGCGATATTCGCCAGCGTTTAGAGCTGCTTATCTCGCGTTTTCCGCTATATCCGGAGCAATAATGCCATCTCGTCGGATTGTCGCTCTGATTATCGCACTCTTAGCACCAGGCACGGCGGCGCATAATTTCATCAATGGGAAGCAGGTTACGCCTGTTTATATCCAGGAAGGCGGCGAGCTACTGCTTAATAACGACGAAATTTACTACCAAAAGTGGAACAGTACGCAACTGAAGGGAAAAGTCCGCATTATCCAGTATATCGCCGGGCGCAAGTCGGCAAAGAAAAAGAACTCACTGTTAATCAAAGCAGTAGAAGTGGCGAACTTTCCGCAGGATCGTTTTCAGCCCACCACCATTGTGAATACCGATGATGCTATCTTTGGTACAGGCTATTTTGTGAGCGGTAAAATCGAGAAAAATAAACGCCGCTATCCATGGGCGCAATTCGTTATTGACGGCAATGGTCTGGGACGGGTTGCCTGGCTATTACCGGAGCAGAGTTCAACCATTCTGGTATTGAATAAAGCCGGGCAAATTCAGTGGGCAAAGGACGGCAGCCTGACGCCGGAAGAGGTAGATCATGTTATTGCGCTGGCGCAGAAGCTGATCAATGAATAAAAAACTCAAAGGATTTAGGGCGTTAGTGAGATGAAGCTGGTTGAACATTACATCATGCGCGGTACGCGCCGTCTGGTGCTGATTATCGTCGGTTTTCTGATCTTTATTTTCGCCAGCTATTCCGCACAGCGTTATCTGACCGAAGCGGCAAATGGCACTTTAGCTCTCAACGTTGTGCTGGATATCGTTTTCTACAAAGTGCTGATTGCACTGGAGATGTTGTTACCGGTTGGCCTGTATGTGTCGGTTGGCGTGACGCTTGGGCAGATGTATACCGACTCAGAAATTACCGCAATTTCTGCGGCGGGAGGCAGCCCGGCGCGTTTGTATAAAGCTGTTCTTTACCTTGCAATACCGTTAAGTATTTTTGTCACCGTTTTGTCGATGTATGGTCGGCCGTGGGCTTATGCGCAGATTTATCAACTGGAGCAACAGTCGCAGTCGGAGTTGGATGTCCGCCAGCTACGGGCAAAGAAATTTAATACTAACGATAATGGGCGGATGATCCTCTCGCAGACGGTTGATCAAGACAATAATCGCCTGACTGACGCGCTGATATACACTTCTACAGCCAATCGAACCCGCATTTTTCGTGCCCGCTCCGTTGATGTTATCGATCCCTCTCCGGACAAACCGACCGTCATGTTGCATAACGGCACAGCCTATCTTCTCGATCATCAGGGCAATGACGACAACGAACAGATCTACCGCAATCTACAATTACATCTGAATCCGCTGGATCAAAGCCCTAACGTCAAACGCAAAGCGAAGTCGGTCACGGAGCTGGCGCATTCTGTCTTTCCTGCCGATCATGCCGAATTGCAATGGCGACAAAGCCGTGGCGTGACTGCGTTGTTAATGGCATTGATGGCTATCTCTTTAAGTCGGGTAAAACCACGGCAGGGGCGATTTTCTACCTTATTGCCTTTAACGTTACTGTTTATTGCCATTTTTTATGGCGGAGATGTTTGCCGCACTCTGGTGGCAAACGGTGCAATTCCTGTTATCCCTGGTTTGTGGTTAGTGCCTGGACTGATGTTGACTGGTTTGTTGGTGCTGGTTGCTCGCGACTTCTCTTTACTGCAGAAATTTTCCCGATGAATGTCTTCAGTCGCTATTTAATCCGTCACCTGTTTCTCGGTTTTGCCGCTGCTGCAGGGCTACTGCTGCCGCTTTTTACCACCTTCAACCTGATTAACGAGCTGGATGATGTCAGCCCTGGCGGTTATCGCTGGACTCAGGCGGTGCTGGTGGTGGTGATGACCCTGCCGCGCACACTGGTCGATCTTGCGCCGTTTATCGCGTTATTAGGGGGGATTGTCGGTCTCGGGCAGTTATCGAAAAACAGTGAACTTACCGCCATTCGCAGCACGGGATTTTCCATTTTCCGTATCGCGCTGGTGGCGCTGGTCGCCGGAATGCTGTGGACAGTCTCGTTAGGCGCGATTGATGAGTGGGTAGCGTCGCCATTGCAGCAACAGGCGATGCAAATCAAATCGACCGCCACCGCGTTAGGGGTAGACGATGACATCACCGGCAACATGTTGTGGGCCAGACGTGACAATGAATTTGTGACGGTGAAATCGCTGAATGAACAGGGCCAGCCGGTAGGTGTGGAGATATTTCATTACCGCGACGATCTGTCACTCGAATCTTACATTTACGCGCGCAGCGCCACCATCGAAGACGATAAAACGTGGCTCCTGCACGGTGTGAATCATAAAAAATGGCTTAACGGCAAAGAAACGCTGGAAACATTAGATAATCTGCCGTGGCAATCGGCATTCACCAGTATGAATCTCGAAGAGTTATCGATGCCGGGTAATAGCTTTTCTGTCCGCCAGCTCAACCATTACATCCATTATTTGCAGGCAACCGGGCAACCGAGCAGTGAATATCGTCTGGCACTGTGGGAAAAGCTGGGACACCCCATCTTAACTCTGTCGATGATTTTACTGGCTGTGCCGTTTACCTTTAGCGCCCCGCGTTCGCCGGGAATGGGCAGCCGTCTTGCTGTGGGCGTCATCGTTGGCTTGCTTACCTGGATTAGCTATCAAATCATAGTCAACCTGGGATTGTTATTTGCGTTGAGCGCCCCAGCGACCGCGCTCGGTTTACCAATCGTATTTGTGCTGGTGGCGTTGAGTCTGGTGTATTGGTATGACAGACAACACTAAACCCGCCGTGGCGTAATACCACGACGGGTTAACATTACTGTTTCAGCGTGGCGAACGCCTGAATGATGGCATCGATTTGTTCGCGGCTGTGAGCGGCGTTAACGCTACAGCGCAGCAGCGTAATGCCTGCAGGCGCGGCAGGTGGCAGGATAAGATTCACATAAACGCCCAGCGAAATAAGCTCGCGCCAGATGCGTAAACCTTCCTCTTTCGAACCGATTATTACCGGCACTACCGGGCTAATATGTGAACTTAACTCATAACCCAGTTTTTGCAGACCGTCATACAGATGGTTGGCGTTATCCATCAATTTTTGCCGCAACTCTGGTTGTGTGGCAATGGTTCTTAACGACGAGCGCACGGTCGCAATGCAGGAAGGAGAAGGGGAGGCGGTAAAAATATACGGGCGGCTACCGTAGCGCAGCACTTCCATCGCTTCCGAGCCTACGGCAAAACCGCCGATAGAGGCCAGACTCTTACTGAAGGTGCCAACGATAATATCAACATCGTCCTCAACGCCAACGGCCTCAACCAGCCCGCGCCCCGTTGCGCCTAACACGCCAAACGAATGAGCTTCATCGACAATCAAATAACCGCCGAGACGACGTTTGATATCAACAATTTCCGCCAGCGGTGCAACGTCGCCGAGCATACTGTAGATGCCCTCAACGATGATAATCGCCTCTTTCGCCCGTTCGCCGAGGCGAATCATGCGACGTTCCAGATCGTTGGCGTCGTTATGGCGAAAACGAATAATTTCCGCGCCGCCGAGAGAGCAGGCATCATAAATACTGGCGTGGCTGTCGGCATCCAGCAACACTACGGCGTTATGGTCGGCAAGTGCGCTGATGACGCCTAAATTGGCGGTATAACCGGTTGAAAAAACAATAGCAGTAGGGCGATTGAAAAACTCAGCAATCTCTTTTTCTAACGCCAGATGCGGCGCATAGCTGCCATTAGCCATTCGAGAACCGGTGGTGCCGGTGCCTTGTGCCGCTAACGCAGCCTGACCTTCGGCGATGGCCTCGTTATTGAAGGTTAAACCGAGATAATTATTGGTTCCGGCCAGGATCACTTTTTTATTGCCGATACGCCCTTCGGTGGCGGAATAGACTTCATCAATACAGGTGCCAAACGGTGTTAAACCGTTATCACTAAATTGCAGTCGCTCGCCAGCAAGACGCGCATATTTATCGTATAGCCCCATTATTTATTCTCCAGCCATGGAAGTAGTGTTTCCATTAATTGCGCAGGGGTTTTGACATCCAGCAGAATATTAATAGGAATGGAAATATCGAATCTGTCTTCCAGCATCATTAAGAGATCCATCACCTTGATCGACTCCAGGCCAAGATCGTTGACGAGATCGCTGTCGGGCTTAATTTCCACACCGTTTTCGACCAAATCCTGTAAACAGGAAAGGATGTAATCCATTACTATTTCACGATTTACCATAGAAACGTTAACACACCTTTAAACAAGACAATCAAAATAGCCCGTTGCGTAATGCGTGTTCCAGGCTAATCCCGGGAAACCAGTTAATATCTTCAGAAATACGGTTATTACTTGCCGACCAGTCGGCATGGGTTAATTCACGAATTTTTGAGCGCGTCAGCATTGGCTCTTTACCAGACAGACGACTT
This sequence comes from Escherichia sp. MOD1-EC6819, assembly GCF_002965765.1. NCBI lineage: Bacteria > Pseudomonadati > Pseudomonadota > Gammaproteobacteria > Enterobacterales > Enterobacteriaceae > Escherichia > Escherichia sp. MOD1-EC6819. The sequence continues at coordinate 477,930 of NZ_PTRG01000001.1, forward strand.
AATGTTGTGCTGATATCCGCAAGGCAGGTGAGCAACGGTAGAGGAATGCCGACCATCCACACGGAACCACGACGGGCGGCAGCAGCAAGCTGTTGTACGCGTTGCCAGTCATAGCCTCCGGAGACGCCATCGCATAATTCATATGTTTGCGTTGGTATAGTTTCGGCGCTTAACCACTGGCCTACAGCTTGCGCGAAATCGGTAACGTGCAGGAAAGAGAGTTGTGTATCTGGCGCACCAAGTCGTGGCAGCAGGCCGCGCAGCATCCAGTCAAACAGCGGTTTTAGCTCTTTATCGCCGGGGCCATAGACTGCTGTCGGACGAAAAATTCCCAGCATTATTTCGTCAGCCATTGCGATAAGCCGTTGTTCGGCGACGTGTTTGGATTTTGCATACCAGGAGAGTTCAGGATGGCGCGCCGCCAGCGAAGAGATAAACAGAAAACGTTGGCAAAAGCCGCTCTCTTTTGCCGCTTGCATCAGGCGCAGGCTGCCGTCAACGTTACAGCGGGTAAAAATCTCTTCTTTGTGCCCGCGCACTTGCCCGGCACAATGAACCACCGCACTGGCACCGGCAACCAGCTCGCTAAGCGAATGCGTGTCTTCCAGCGAACCACGCACCCAGATGAGGTTATCGCTGACGTGAGCGCGGGCAGTACGCGTCAACGCGCGAACATGAAAGCCGCGAACGAGCAGGTTATCGATAATATATTTACCAATAAACCCGGTAGCACCCGTCACCGCGACTGTTTGGCTCATACGAGAGATTCCTGCACTGGGGGATTAGCGGCGACGGCCTTCTGATAACGTTTTTTCGCTTCCGCGCGGGCGGGTTTGCCGGAAGACGTGCGGGGAATACTGTGGGGCGGTAACAGATCGATAGCCGCTGTCACGCCAAACTCGCTTTGTATCCGCGCCGCCAGCGAGTGGATAAGCTGCCTGCGACGTTCTTCGTCACTAATCCGACACTGGATCTGCAAAATGATTTTTTCCTGGGCGGTAACAAACGCAATGGCATCGCCAGAGTGGATTTCCGGCTCCTGCTCCGCCAGGTACTCAATATCCTGCGGCCAGATATTGCGGCCACGAATAATAATCAGATCTTTAATGCGCCCGGTGACATACAAATAACCGTTCAGCAGATAGCCGAGGTCGCCGGTATCTAACCAGCCCGTCGCGGCAATCTCGTCTTGCGAAACCTGGTCGCCAAAGTACCCGCTCATCAGGCTGGGGCCGGAGATGCAAATATGGCCTACTACACGTTCCGCAACCGGCATACCTGATTCATTGCGGATTTCAATGCCATGTTCCGGCAATGCTTTACCGCAGTTGACGAAAGTCGATACGGCGCGTGTTTCAGCACCCGGCGTAACAGCTTTACTCTGATATTCGAGGATGTCGCGATCCACTTCGTTAACTACAACGCCGGAGGTTTCGTCAGAAAAACTGACGGCAAGCGCGTTCTCTGCCAGCCCGTAGCATGGCATGAAAGTTTTATCGTCAAAGTTAGCCTGACGGAAACATTCAGCAAATTGATGGAGTTGCTCTGCGGAGATTGGCTCAGCGCCAATACCGGCGACGCGCCAGCAGGAGAGATCCAGTTCAGCGAGATCTTTTTCATTCACACGGCGCTGGCACAGTTCATAGCCAAACGGTGGCGCAACGGAAACGGTGCCGCGATTTTTGCTGATCAATTTAAGCCATTGCAGCGGGCGCATGGCGAAATCCTGAGTGCGCAAGTAATCCACTGAAAGCTGCGTGGCGACGGGGGTCAGGAGAAAGCCGACCAGTCCCATATCATGGTAGAAAGGCAGCCAGGAGACGCAGCGGTCGCCAGGGCGTAATTTAATGCCATCGTGGCTGATAGCACGTAGATTGGCCATCACTTCGCGATGAGTAATGATGACGCCACGAGGAAAACGGGTGCTGCCGGAGGTGTACTGGAGGTAGGCGATATCGTCTGGAACGGGATGCTGGAGCGTAACGTCGGCTTCCGGCAAGGATTTAAACCAGGCATGGCTTAACACATGCAACTCAGGGTTGTCATGCGTCGCGGCATTGACTAACGGTAACCACTCATCGCCGGTGATAATCGCGGCAGGCTGACAGCTTGCCAGTAAGCCCTGCAATTTGGCGCTCCAGGAATCTCGCTGACCGACCCCCATCGGAATCGCCAACGGGACGGCGACTAACCCGGCATACTGGCAGGCAAAAAATGCTTCGACAAACCCGCTACTGGTTTCGGCAATCAGCGCCACGCGATCGCCTTTTTTCAGGTTCAGCGATAACAACCGCTTTGCGCCTGCTTCGGCATGTGCTTTTAAATTGTGATATTCCAGTTCATCTTCAAGCTGGCAACGTCTGTCATAAAAGTTCATTCCGGCGCGGCCCAGAGCGGCATAATCCAAAGCATCAACCAGCGTTGGAAAATCGGCATAGCGCATAGGCAGGGAATACGTAAAAATTTTATTAGACATATACACCACGAGAAAATTGGATATCAAAAATAAAATGACAATAATGCGGTGGATTATATATGCATAAAAGATAAATGAGATAGTATTTTCACGGGTGCGATATTGAACATTGATTTAAATAATGATTTTAACTTTTTTGTTTTTATTGTGAATAATATTTGATTTGTGAATATATTAAGCAAATGGCCTGTCTGGCCGCATTAAGCACTAAATATTAATATTTTTCAGATAATGTAGGTGATGGTTTTATCGCAATAATTAAAAGCAGTATTTTATATTCATCGGATGGATTATTTAGATGCCGAACATCTCGGTTATTGTCCGTATTCCCTCCGTTAATTATTTGTTAGCCATTGAGGTAGGGAATGCGAGACGCTGATGATTAAAATTGAAAAAGTAATAAATAAACATGACCTTAAGGCATTTATCGCTTTTCCGTCATCACTTTATCCCGATGATCCAAACTGGATCCCTCCTTTATTCATTGAACGCAGCGAGCATTTGTCAGAGAAGAATCCGGGGACGGAGCATATTATCTGGCAGGCGTGGGTGGCAAAAAAAGCGGGGCAGATAGTTGGGCGTATTACCGCGCAAATCGATACCTTGCACCGTGAGCGTTACGGTGAAGATACCGGTCATTTCGGCATGATTGACTCCATTGATGATCCGCAGGTTTTTGCCGCGTTGTTTGGCGCAGCGGAAGCGTGGTTGAAGTCACAAGGTGCAAGTAAGATCAGCGGGCCTTTCAGCCTGAATATCAATCAGGAAAGCGGATTACTGATTGAAGGTTTTGACACACCACCCAGTGCGATGATGCCACACGGCAAACCGTGGTATGCCGCGCATATTGAACAACTGGGTTATCACAAAGGCATTGATTTACTGGCGTGGTGGATGCAGCGAACCGATCTCACGTTCTCTCCGGCGCTAAAAAAACTGATGGAGCAGGTACGCAAGAAGGTGACCATTCGCTGCATCAATCGCCGGAGGTTTGCCGAAGAAATGCAGATCCTGCGTGAGATTTTCAACTCTGGATGGCAGCACAACTGGGGATTTGTGCCGTTTACCGAACGCGAATTTGCGACCATGGGCGATCAGCTTAAATACCTGGTGCCGGACGATATGATCTACATCGCTGAGATAGATTCTGCACCCTGTGCGTTTATTGTCGGCTTACCGAACATCAACGAGGCGATTGCCGATCTGAATGGATCGCTCTTTCCCTTCGGCTGGGCAAAATTGCTGTGGCGCTTAAAAGTCAGCGGTGTGCGAACTGCGCGAGTACCGCTGATGGGCGTGCGGGACGAGTATCAGTTCAGCCGCATCGGCCCGGTGATTGCGTTGTTATTGATTGAAGCCTTACGCGATCCGTTTGCCCGCCGGAAGATCGATGCGCTGGAGATGTCATGGATCCTCGAAACCAATACAGGCATGAATAACATGCTGGAACGCATTGGGGCGGAGCCGTATAAACGTTACCGATTGTATGAAAAGCACATTTAATACCAGCTCCCATTAAGCGCAGGGGCGATCCCCTCGCCCCTCGAGGAGAGGGTTAGGGTGAGGAGGAAAACTCGGCTCACATTCACCCCGGATTCATCTCCAGCGGCACCGCCGAGCGAATCAAGTGGTGGCCTTCCAGCTCGATATCGTGGAGATTCTTTTTTACGGTCATCACGTGATCGCGGGCGGCGCGCTGGGCGACATGCGGCAACCGTTGTAAAACCGCGTTATAGATCCGCGCATGTTGGCGATCGATCTGTTTCTTCTGCTGTGGTCGATGATAGAGATTATTCACGCTGGCAAACACCGAATTAAACATCAGGTCGGTCAATGATTGCAGAGTAAATACCAGCACCTGATTGTGGGAAGCCTGACAAATCGCCCGATGAAAAGCGTGATCCAACTGCGCATGTTCGATCAGCGAAATCTCTTTGTTGTTCTCACTGGCGGCGAGCATTTTTTCATAACAGCGGGTTATCAAGACAAAATCAGCCTGGGTTCCCAGCGTTGCCGCCAGCCTGGCTGATTCACCTTCCAGCAGTGCGCGAACGTCGAGCAGATCGTACAGCGTTCGCGGCTGCGTACTGAACAGATGGATTAGCGGGCTGGTGTCCTGCACCCGATCAAGTCGAGCCACACGGGAATCACGCCCCTGCGCCGTTTCAATAATCCCGCGCCCGCGCAGCACAGTCAGCCCTTCGCGCAGTGCGGAGCGTGAGAAGCCGAGCTTTTCACACAGTCGGCGCTCTGAAGGAAGCGGCTGCCCAACCTTCAACACGCCGTCGATAATCAACCGTTCGATACTCTCTGCAACTACTTCGCAAATAGGGCGACGCTCATCTTTCATTCCCGGACCTCGTGCACAGGTAGGACCAATTTTTCTGTTCTTAATTCGCAAAACACGCACATCACGTAAGTGATTATGTTACATCAATTTAACATTAAGTTAACCAATGCAAGGTCACAGAGCTGGAAAAAAAATGGTCTGACCGGTAGCTAAAGAGATAGACGAAAACAAAAAGCCCGCTTAATAACTGTTCACAGAAGCAGCGCGCAAAAATCAGCTGCCACACAACACAACAAAGCGAAGCCTACTCATGAGCATCTTATACGAAGAGCGTCTTGATGGCGCTTTACCCGATGTCGACCGCACATCGGTACTGATGGCACTGCGTGAGCATGTCCCTGGACTGGAGATCCTGCATACCGATGAGGAGATCATTCCTTACGAGTGTGACGGGTTGAGCGCGTATCGCACGCGTCCATTACTGGTTGTTCTGCCTAAGCAGATGGAACAGGTGGCGGCGATTCTGGCTGTCTGCCACCGCCTGCGTGTACCGGTGGTGACCCGTGGTGCAGGCACCGGGCTTTCTGGTGGCGCGCTGCCGCTGGAAAAAGGTGTGTTGTTGGTGATGGCGCGCTTTAAAGAGATCCTCGACATTAACCCCATTGGGCGCCGTGCGCGCGTGCAGCCGGGCGTGCGTAACCTGGCGATCTCCCAGGCAGTTGCGCCGCATAATCTCTATTACGCGCCGGATCCTTCCTCACAAATCGCCTGTTCGATTGGCGGTAATGTGGCGGAAAACGCCGGGGGCGTCCACTGCCTGAAATACGGTTTAACCGTGCATAACCTGCTGAAAATTGAAGTGCAAACGCTGGACGGCGAGGCGCTGACGCTGGGATCGGACGCGCTGGATTCGCCTGGTTTTGACCTGCTGGCGCTGTTTACCGGATCGGAAGGTATGCTCGGCGTGACCACCGAAGTGACGGTAAAACTGCTGCCGAAGCCGCCCGTGGCGCGGGTTCTGTTAGCCAGCTTTGACTCGGTAGAAAAAGCCGGACTCGCCGTCGGTGACATCATCGCCAATGGCATTATCCCCGGCGGGCTGGAGATGATGGATAACCTGTCGATCCGCGCGGCGGAAGATTTTATTCATGCTGGTTATCCCGTTGATGCCGAAGCGATTTTGTTGTGCGAGCTGGACGGCGTGGAGTCTGACGTTCAGGAAGACTGCGAGCGGGTTAACGACATCTTACTGAAAGCGGGCGCGACTGACGTCCGTCTGGCACAGGACGAAGCGGAGCGCGTGCGTTTCTGGGCCGGTCGCAAAAACGCCTTCCCGGCGGTGGGGCGTATCTCGCCGGATTACTACTGTATGGATGGCACCATTCCGCGTCGCGCCCTGCCTGGCGTACTGGAAGGCATTGCCCGTTTATCGCAGCAATATGATTTACGCGTCGCCAACGTCTTTCATGCCGGAGACGGCAACATGCACCCGTTAATCCTTTTCGATGCCAACGAACCCGGTGAATTTGCCCGCGCGGAAGAGCTGGGCGGGAAGATCCTCGAACTCTGCGTTGAAGTGGGCGGCAGCATCAGTGGGGAACATGGCATCGGGCGCGAAAAAATCAATCAAATGTGCGCCCAGTTCAACAGCGATGAAATCACGACCTTCCATGCGGTCAAGGCGGCGTTTGACCCCGATGGTTTGCTGAACCCAGGGAAAAACATCCCCACACTGCACCGCTGCGCTGAATTTGGTGCCATGCACGTGCATCACGGTCATTTACCTTTCCCTGAACTGGAGCGTTTCTGATGCTACGCGAGTGTGATTACAGCCAGGTGTTACTGGAGCAGGTGAATCAGGCGATTAGTGATAAAACGCCGCTGGTAATTCAGGGAAGCAATAGCAAAGCCTTTTTAGGTCGCCCTGTCGCCGGGCAAACGCTGGATGTGCGTTGCCATCGCGGCATTGTTAATTACGACCCGACCGAGCTGGTGATAACCGCGCGTGCCGGAACGCCGCTGGTGGCGATTGAAGCGGCGCTGGAGAGCGCCGGGCAAATGCTTCCCTGCGAGCCGCCGCATTATGGTGAAGAAGCCACCTGGGGCGGGATGGTCGCCTGCGGGCTGGCGGGGCCGCGTCGCCCGTGGAGCGGTTCGGTCCGCGATTTTGTCCTCGGCACGCGCATCATTACCGGCGCTGGAAAACATCTGCGTTTTGGTGGCGAAGTGATGAAAAACGTCGCCGGATACGATCTCTCGCGGTTAATGGCCGGAAGCTACGGTTGTCTTGGCGTACTCACTGAAATCTCAATGAAAGTGTTGCCGCGACCGCGCGCTACCTTGAGCCTGCGGCGGGAAATCAACCTACAAGAAGCCATGAGTGAAATCGCCCAGTGGCAACTCCAGCCACTTCCCATTAGCGGCTTATGTTATTTCGACAACGCCTTGTGGCTCCGCCTTGAAGGCGGTGAAGGATCGGTAAAAGCAGCGCGTGAACTGCTGGGTGGCGAAGAGGTCGCTGGTCAGTTCTGGCAGCAATTGCGCGAACAACAATTGCCGTTCTTCTCATTACCGGGCACTTTATGGCGCATTTCCTTACCCAGCGATGCGCCGATGATGGATTTACCCGGCGAGCAACTGATCGACTGGGGCGGCGCGTTACGCTGGCTGAAATCGACAGCCGATGACAATCAAATCCACCGCATCGCCCGCAACGCTGGCGGTCATGCGACTCGCTTTAGTGCCGGAGATGGCGGCTTTGCTCCACTACCGGCTCCTTTATTCCGCTATCACCAGCAGCTTAAAAAGCAGCTCGACCCTTGCGGCGTGTTTAACCCCGGTCGCATGTACGCGGAACTTTGAGGAGCAGGCTATGCAAACCCGATTAACCGAAGAGATGCGTCAGAATGCGCGCGCGCTGGAAGCCGACAGCATCCTGCGCGCCTGTGTTCACTGCGGATTTTGTACCGCAACCTGCCCAACCTATCAGCTTCTGGGGGATGAACTGGACGGGCCGCGCGGGCGCATCTATCTGATTAAACAGGTGCTGGAAGGCAACGAAGTTACGCTTAAAACGCAGGAGCATCTCGATCGCTGTCTCACTTGCCGCAACTGTGAAACCACCTGTCCTTCTGGTGTGCGCTATCACAATTTACTGGATATCGGGCGTGATATTGTCGAGCAGAAAGTGAAACGCCCACTGCCGGAGCGAATGCTGCGCGAAGGATTGCGCCAGGTAGTGCCGCGTCCGGCGGTCTTTCGCGCATTGACGCAGGTAGGGCTGGTGCTGCGACCGTTTTTGCCGGAACAGGTCAGAGCAAAACTGCCTGCCGAAACGGTGAAAGCTAAACCGCGTCCGCCGCTGCGCCATAAGCGTCGGGTTTTAATGCTGGAAGGCTGCGCCCAGCCTACGCTTTCGCCCAACACCAACGCGGCAACTGCGCGGGTGCTGGATCGTCTGGGGATCAGCGTCATGCCAGCTAACGAAGCAGGCTGTTGTGGCGCGGTGGACTATCATCTTAATGCGCAGGAGAAAGGGCTGGCGCGGGCGCGCAATAATATTGATGCCTGGTGGCCCGCAATTGAAGCAGGTGCCGAGGCCATTTTGCAGACTGCCAGCGGTTGTGGCGCGTTCGTCAAAGAGTACGGGCAGATGCTGAAAAACGATGCGCTGTATGCCGATAAAGCACGTCAGGTCAGTGAACTGGCGGTCGATTTAGTCGAACTGTTGCGCGAGGAACCGCTGGAAAAACTGGCGATTCGCGGCGATAAAAAACTGGCCTTCCACTGCCCGTGTACCCTGCAACATGCGCAAAAGCTGAACGGCGAAGTGGAAAAAGTGTTACTTCGTCTTGGATTTACCTTAACCGACGTTCCCGATAGCCATCTGTGCTGCGGGTCGGCGGGAACATATGCGTTAACGCATCCCGATCTGGCGCGCCAGCTACGGGATAACAAAATGAATGCGCTGGAAAGCGGCAAACCGGAAATGATCGTCACCGCCAACATTGGTTGCCAGACGCATCTGGCGAGCGCCGGTCGTACCTCTGTGCGTCACTGGATTGAAATTGTAGAACAAGCCCTTGAAAAGGAATAACAAAATGAAAACTAAAGTCATTCTTAGCCAGCAAATGGCGAGTGCAATTATTGCCGCAGGTCAGGAAGAGGCGCAGAAAAATAACTGGTCTGTTTCTATTGCGGTTGCCGATGACGGCGGTCATCTGCTGGCGTTAAGTCGCATGGATGATTGCGCGCCGATTGCGGCTTACATCTCCCAGGAGAAAGCGCGTACCGCCGCGCTGGGGCGTCGTGAAACTAAGGGCTATGAAGAGATGGTGAACAACGGACGTACCGCGTTCGTGACTGCGCCGTTACTGACGTCGCTGGAAGGCGGCGTACCGGTTGTTGTGGATGGGCAAATTATTGGTGCCGTGGGCGTTTCTGGTTTAACCGGAGCACAGGATGCGCAGGTCGCGAAAGCGGCAGCAGCGGTGTTGGCGAAATAAGCGAAAACGAGGAGATAAATAATGAGTGAAACCATAACCCAGGGCCGTTTACGCATTGACGCCAATTTTAAACGTTTTGTGGATGAAGAAATTTTGCCGGGCGTGGAACTGGATGCTGCCGCGTTCTGGCGCAATGTTGATGAGATTGTTCACGATCTGGCACCAGAAAATCGTCAGTTGCTGGCAGAGCGCGATCGCATTCAGGCGGCGCTTGATGAGTGGCATCGCAGCAATCCGGGGCCGGTAAAAGATAAAGCGGCCTATAAATCTTTCCTGCGTGAACTGGGCTACCTGGTGCCGCAACCGGAGCACGTGACGGTGGAAACCACGGGCATCGACAGCGAAATCACCAGCCAGGCGGGGCCGCAACTGGTGGTTCCGGCAATGAATGCCCGCTACGCGCTGAACGCGGCGAACGCTCGCTGGGGTTCACTGTACGACGCGCTGTACGGCAGCGACATCATCCCGCAGGAAGGGGCGATGGTCAGCGGCTACGATCCGCAGCGCGGTGAGCAGGTTATTGCCTGGGTTCGTCATTTTCTTGACGAATCACTGCCGCTGGAAAACGGCAGCTATCAGGATGCGGTGGCGTTTAGCGTGGTCAACAAACAATTACGCATCCAGTTGAAAAATGGTAAAGAAACCACGTTACGTACTCCAGCACAGTTTGTCGGTTACCGTGGCGATGCCGCTGCGCCGACCTGCATTTTGCTGAAAAATAACGGCCTGCATATTGAGCTGCAAATCGATGCCAACGGGCGGATTGGCAAAGACGATCCGGCGCACATCAACGATGTTATCGTCGAAGCTGCCATCAGTACCATTCTCGACTGCGAAGATTCGGTCGCGGCGGTTGATGCGGAAGATAAAATCCTGCTGTACCGCAACTTGCTGGGCCTGATGCAGGGGACTCTGCAAGAGAAAATGGAGAAAAACGGTCGGCAAATCGTGCGTAAACTGAATGACGATCGTCAGTACACCGCCGCCGATGGCTCTGAAATTTCTCTGCACGGACGCTCGTTGCTGTTTATCCGCAACGTGGGTCATTTGATGACCATTCCTGTGATTTGGGACAGCGAAGGCAATGAAATCCCGGAAGGCATTCTTGATGGCGTCATGACTGGCGCGATTGCCCTCTACGATTTAAAAGTGCAGAAAAACTCGCGTACCGGCAGCGTCTATATTGTGAAACCGAAAATGCACGGTCCGCAGGAAGTGGCGTTCGCCAACAAACTGTTTACCCGCGTTGAGACAATGCTCGGTATGGCACCGAATACCCTGAAAATGGGCATTATGGATGAAGAACGCCGAACCTCGCTGAACTTGCGTAGCTGTATCGCTCAGGCACGCAACCGCGTGGCGTTCATCAATACCGGTTTCCTCGACCGTACCGGCGATGAGATGCATTCGGTGATGGAAGCTGGCCCGATGTTGCGTAAAAACCAGATGAAATCGACACCGTGGATCAAAGCCTACGAGCGCAATAACGTGCTGTCTGGTCTGTTCTGTGGGCTGCGCGGTAAAGCGCAAATCGGTAAGGGCATGTGGGCAATGCCGGATCTGATGGCAGACATGTACAGCCAAAAGGGCGATCAGTTACGTGCCGGGGCAAACACGGCCTGGGTTCCGTCGCCAACCGCCGCTACACTCCATGCGCTGCACTATCACCAAACCAACGTACAGAGCGTGCAAGCCAACATTGCCCAGACCGAGTTCAATGCTGAATTTGAACCTCTGCTGGACGATCTGCTGACTATTCCGGTAGCTGAAAACGCGAACTGGTCGGCGCAAGAGATCCAACAAGAGCTGGATAACAACGTGCAGGGGATTCTGGGGTACGTGGTGCGTTGGGTGGAGCAGGGGATTGGTTGTTCAAAAGTGCCGGATATTCACAACGTGGCGCTGATGGAAGACCGCGCAACGCTGCGCATCTCCAGCCAGCATATTGCCAACTGGTTACGTCACGGTATTCTGACCAAAGAACAGGTGCAGGCGTCGCTGGAGAACATGGCGAAAGTGGTGGATCAGCAAAACGCTGGCGATCCGGCGTATCGTCCGATGGTGGGGAATTTCGCTAACTCGTGTGCCTTTAAAGCCGCCAGCGATTTAATCTTCCTCGGTGTGAAACAGCCAAACGGTTATACCGAACCGTTATTACATGCCTGGCGTTTACGCGAAAAAGAAAGTCATTAATAGCAATAGCAAAAGCCCCGGCAAGTTTTATTGTCGGGGCTATTATAGTTACTGCGGTAGTACATTTACCCCGGAAATAACCGGAGCGATTATCAGGGTTTAACAATATTAAATACCCGTAGCGCATCACTAGCGGGATTAAAACAACAATATGGACATCTTAACGATACTCTGCGCCTGCGTGTGCGGAACAGAAACCCTTACCCGATATACTTGTTATGCCAGAGGTAGCAATTGCGTTAGCAGCGTGCTGTTGCTGTAAAGTATAACCCCTATATTTTACAGTTCGGTCCTCTTTTGCTTATTACAACCTTAAGTATATCAAGCATATAAAGATAATAAGAGACTGAACAATATGGTTACCTGGACCCAAATGTATATGCCGATGGGAGGACTGGGGCTATCCGCTCTGGTCGCCTTGATCCCGATAATATTCTTCTTCGTTGCACTCGCGGTATTACGTCTGAAAGGACATGTCGCCGGAGCAATAACCCTTATATTATCGATATTGATTGCGATATTCGCCTTTAAAATGCCGATCGATATGGCATTTGCTGCTGCGGGATATGGCTTTATTTATGGCTTATGGCCGATTGCGTGGATTATTGTCGCAGCGGTATTCCTCTATAAATTAACCGTTGCCAGCGGGCAGTTTGATATTATCCGCAGCTCGGTTATCTCTATCACCGACGATCAACGTTTGCAGGTGCTACTGATAGGTTTCTCCTTTGGCGCGCTGCTGGAAGGGGCGGCTGGCTTTGGTGCGCCGGTGGCGATTACCGGTGCGCTGCTGGTGGGCCTGGGCTTCAAACCGCTATACGCGGCGGGGCTATGTCTGATCGCCAACACTGCGCCGGTGGCGTTTGGTGCGTTGGGCGTGCCGATTCTGGTTGCCGGTCAGGTAACGGGAATCGATCCGTTCGACATCGGTGCAATGGCGGGACGTCAGTTGCCGTTCCTGTCCGTTCTTGTACCGTTCTGGCTGGTGGCGATGATGGACGGCTGGAAAGGGGTGAAAGAGACGTGGCCAGCGGCGCTGGTTGCGGGTGGTAGCTTTGCGGTTACTCAGTTCTTTACTTCTAACTATATTGGCCCGGAACTGCCGGATATTACTTCGGCGCTGGTGAGTATCGTCTCACTTTCTTTATTTCTTAAAGTCTGGCGGCCAAAAAATACCGAAACGGCAATCAGCATGGGACAATCCGCAGGTGCGATGGTGGTGAATAAGCCATCTTCTGGCGGTCCCGTGCCTTCAGAATATAGTCTGGGGCAAATCATTCGTGCGTGGTCACCGTTTTTAATCTTAACGGTGCTGGTCACAATCTGGACGATGAAGCCATTTAAAGCGTTATTTGCTCCGGGCGGCGCGTTTTATTCGCTGGTGATTAATTTCCAGATCCCTCATTTGCATCAGCAGGTACTGAAAGCGGCGCCCATTGTCGCCCAGCCGACACCGATGGATGCGGTTTTTAAATTCGACCCGCTCTCTGCTGGCGGCACCGCTATTTTTATTGCGGCGATTATCTCTATCTTCATCCTCGGCGTGGGGATCAAGAAAGGCATTGGCGTCTTTGCTGAAACGCTAATTAGCCTGAAGTGGCCGATATTGTCGATTGGCATGGTGCTGGCATTTGCCTTCGTGACCAACTATTCCGGTATGTCCACCACGCTGGCGCTGGTACTGGCGGGCACTGGCGTGATGTTCCCGTTCTTTTCGCCATTCCTCGGCTGGCTGGGGGTATTCCTTACCGGCTCGGACACTTCCTCTAACGCCCTGTTTGGTTCACTGCAATCGACCACGGCGCAGCAAATCAACGTCTCTGACACTCTGCTGGTGGCAGCAAACACCAGCGGCGGCGTAACTGGCAAGATGATCTCCCCACAATCTATCGCCGTGGCCTGCGCCGCGACGGGCATGGTGGGTCGAGAATCTGAACTGTTCCGCTACACCGTGAAGCACAGTCTGATTTTTGCCAGCGTTATCGGCATTATCACGCTGTTGCAGGCGTATGTGTTTACCGGAATGTTAGTCTCGTAAGTCAACAAAGCCGGATGATCGTCAATATCATCCGGCTTCATTCTTTGCTGGTTACATTATTCTGTCTTATTAATTAAAAAATCATTTCCTGATTTATTATCTATGCAGCAATAATGTTTTGCGTTCAGATAACCCGCTAAATAATTAAGTGCGTGAGAATATCTATTTTTTTGTCCCGCAAAACAAGTCTGTATTAATTATGTTCGCTTGATGAGTAAACACCGTGCTATCTGTTGCTTTTGCAATCGCAATCGTTAAAACTATCAACAGCTTGAGATAGTCACATTGTGAATAATTGTTACTTTTTTGTTTGTTAAATCTTTTGGTAAATACCCCGACTGACATCGTATAGGGGATATTCTTATAAATTTTACCTGTTTCGTTATCAATAATGCAGTTTTCTTAAGAATGGAGGAAATTATTAGAGAAGATAAAGCATAAAACTATTTCCCCAGTTACGAATCTTTTAACTTTATTTTGTCACTTGCGTTATTAATGAATAAGAAATTTAAATATAAGAAATCGCTTTTAGCGGCTATTTTGAGCGCAACCCTGTTAGCCGGTTGTGATGGCGGTGGTTCAGGATCGTCCTCCGATACTCCGCCTGTAGATTCTGGAACAGGGTCTTTGCCGGAAGTGAAACCTGATCCAACACCAAACCCGGAGCCGACGCCGGAGCCTGAACCTACTCCGGAGCCGACACCTGATCCAGAGCCAACGCCAGAACCGGAGCCAGAACCTGTTCCTACGAAAACGGGTTATCTGACCCTGGGCGGAAGCCAGCGGGTAATCGGTGCTAAATGTAATGGTGAATCCAGCGACGGCTTTACTTTTACACCTGGCGAGGACGTTACTTGCGTGGCGGGTAACACGACAATTGCCACCTTCAACACTCAGTCAGAAGCTGCGCGTAGCCTGCGTGCGGTTGAAAAAGTGTCGTTTAGCCTTGAGGACGCGCAAGAACTGGCGGAGTCCGACGATAAGAAAAGCAATGCGCTCTCGCTGGTAACCTCCATGAACAGTTGTCCGGCAGATACAGAACAGGTTTGCCTGACGTTCTCCTCGGTGATGGAGAGTAAACGCTTCGATTCGCTGTATAAGCAAATCGATCTGGCACCGGAAGCGTTCAAAAAGCTGGTCAATGAAGAGGTGGAAAACAATGCCGCGACCGATAAGGCGCCATCCACTCATACTTCACCGGTAGTGCCCGTCACGACGCCGGGAACAAAACCGGATCTGAACGCTTCCTTCGTGTCGGCTAACGCGGAACAGTTTTATCAGTATCAACCTACGGAAATCATTCTTTCTGAAGGCCGCCTGGTAGATAGCCAGGGGAATGGCGTGGCTGGCGTCAACTACTACACCAATTCTGGCCGTGGTGTAACCGGAGAAAACGGCGAGTTTTCCTTTAGCTGGGGGGAAACCATCTCCTTTGGCATCGACACCTTTGAGCTTGGCTCAGTGCGCGGTAACAAGTCGACTATTGCGCTGACGGAACTGGGTGATGAAGTTCGCGGCGCGAATATCGATCAGCTGATCCACCGCTATTCGAAAGCTGGGCAAAATAATACCCGTGTCGTTCCGGACGATGTGCGCAAGGTCTTTGCTGAATATCCCAACGTGATCAACGAGATTATCAATCTCTCTTTATCCAACGGTGCGACGCTGGGTGAAGGTGATCAAGTTGTTACGCTGCCTAACGAATTTATCGAACAGTTTGAAACGGGTCAGGCCAAAGAGATCGATACTGCAATCTGTGCGAAAACCGACGGTTGTAACTCTCCGCGCTGGTTCTCGCTGACCGCGCGCAGCATTAATGAAGGTCAGATTCAGGGCGTTATCAACAAGCTGTGGGGCGTGGATCAGAGCTACAAATCTGTCAGCAAGTTCCATGTCTTCCATGACTCCACCAACTTCTATGGCAGCACCGGTAATGCGCGTGGTCAGGCGGTGGTGAATATCTCCAACGCGGCATTCCCGATTCTGATGGCGCGTAATGATAAAAACTACTGGCTGGCCTTTGGCGAAAAACGTGCCTGGGATAAAAACGAGCTGGCGTACATTACAGAAGCGCCTTCTCTTGTGGTGCCAGAAAACGTCACGCGCGATACCGCCACCTTCAACCTGCCATTTATTTCGCTGGGGCAAGTTGGTGAGGGCAAACTGATGGTTATCGGTAACCCGCACTACAACAGCATCCTGCGTTGCCCGAACGGTTACAGCTGGAACGGGAGCGTTAATAAAGACGGACAGTGTACGCTCGACAGCGATCCGGACGACATGAAGAACTTCATGGAAAACGTGTTGCGCTATCTGTCAAATGAACGCTGGCTGCCGGACGCGAAAACCAGCATGACCGTGGGCACTAACCTGGATACGGTTTATTTCAAAAAAGCGGGTCAGGTATTAGGAAATAGCGCACCGTTTGCTTTCCATAAGGATTTCGCAGGTATCACGGTTAAACCGTTGACCAGTTATGGCAATCTGAATCCAGATGAAGTTCCTCTGCTGATCCTCAATGGCTTTGAGTATGTGACTCAGTGGTCTGGCGATCCCTATGCAGTGCCTCTGCGTGCAGATACCAGCAAACCGAAGCTGACTCAGCAGGATGTGACCGATCTGATCGCCTATCTGAACAAAGGCGGATCGGTGCTGATCATGGAAAACGTGATGAGCAACCTTAAGGAAGAGAGCGCATCTGGCTTTGTACGTCTGCTTGATGCCGCAGGTCTGTCGATGGCGCTTAACAAATCGGTGGTGAATACCGATCCGCAGGGTTATCCAGACCGCGTGCGCCAGCGTCGAGCGACTGGCATTTGGGTTTATGAACGTTATCCGGTTGTGGAAGGTGAACTGCCGTACACCATTGATTCCCAAACAGGAAAAGTTACCTGGAAATATCAGATTGATAACAAACCTGATAAGAAACCGAAACTGGAAGTTGCCAGCTGGCAGGAAGATGTCGATGGCAAACAGGTCAAACGCTATGCCTTTATCGATGAGGCGGAGTTTAAAACAAAAGAGTCTCTGGAGGCGGCAAAGGCAAAAATCTTTGAGGCGTTTCCTGGATTAAAGGAATGTAAGGACCCGGCATATCACTATGAGGTCAACTGTCTGGAATACCGTCCTGGCACGGGAGTTCCTGTAACGCCAGAGAATAATACTGGCATGTTTGTTCCGCGCTATACGCAACTGAATCTCAGCGCCGACACCGCGAAAGCGATGCTACAGGCAGCGGATTTGGGAACCAACATTCAGCGCCTGTATCAGCACGAGCTTTACTTCCGTACCAATGGTCGCAAAGGTGAGCGTCTGAGCAGCGTCGATCTGGAACGTCTGTACCAGAACATGTCTGTCTGGCTGTGGAACGATACGAAATATCGTTACGAAAGCAACAAGGATGACGAGCTGGGCTTTAAAACGTTCACCGAGTTCCTGAACTGCTATGCCAACAATGCCTATGCCGAGGGCACGCAGTGTTCTGCAGATCTGAAAAAATCGCTTGTCGATAACAATATGATCTACGGAGATAATACTGCCAAAGCTGGCATGATGAACCCGAGCTATCCGCTCAACTATATGGAAAAACCGCTGACTCGCCTGATGCTGGGGCGTTCCTGGTGGGATCTGAACATCAAAGTTGATGTCGAGAAGTATCCGGGAGCAGTATCGGCTGAAGGTGAGAATGTTACTGAAACCATCAGCCTGTACTCGAATCCGACCAAATGGTTTGCGGGTAACATGCAGTCTACTGGTCTGTGGGCTCCGGCTCAGAAAGAGGTCACCATTAAGTCCAATGCGGACGTTCCTGTGACTGTCACCGTGGCGCTGGCCGACGACCTGACCGGACGTGAGAAGCATGAAGTCGCGCTGAACCGTCCGCCAAGAGTGACTAAAACCTATGATCTGAAAGCCAATGGTGAGGTGAAGTTTACGGTTCCTTACGGTGGTCTGATTTATATCAAGGGCGATAGCAAGGAGAATAATAAATCTGCCAGCTTCACCTTTACCGGTGTGGTAAAAGCGCCGTTCTATAAAGACGGTAAATGGAAAAACGATCTGAAATCCCCTGCGCCGTTGGGCGAGCTGGAGTCAGACGCTTTCGTTTATACCACGCCGAAGAAGAACCTTGAGGCCAGCAATTTCACTGGTGGTGTAGCAGAATTCGCTAAAGATCTGGATACCTTTGCCAGCTCGATGAATGACTTCTACGGTCGTGATGAAACGAGCGGTAAGCACCGGATGTTTACCTATAAAGCATTGACGGGGCATAAACATCGTTTCGCCAACGATGTGCAGATCTCCATTGGTGATGCGCACTCTGGTTATCCGGTGATGAACAGCAGCTTCTCGACGAACAGCACCACGCTGCCGACGACGCCGCTGAACGACTGGTTGATCTGGCATGAAGTGGGGCACAACGCCGCAGAAACGCCGCTGACTGTACCGGGCGCAACTGAAGTAGCGAACAACGTGCTGGCGCTGTACATGCAGGATCGCTATCTCGGCAAGATGAACCGTGTCGCTGACGATATTACCGTTGCGCCGGAATATCTGAACGAGAGCAACGGTCAGGCATGGGCGCGCGGCGGTGCGGGTGACCGTCTGCTGATGTACGCACAGTTGAAGGAATGGGCAGAGAAAAACTTTGATATCACGAAGTGGTATCCAGAGGGGCAACTGCCAGCGTTCTACAGCGATCGTGAAGGGATGAAAGGCTGGAACCTGTTCCAGTTGATGCACCGTAAAGCGCGCGGCGATGATGTTGGTAAAACTAAGTTTGGCGAAAAAAATTACTGTGCCGAATCCAACGGTAACGCTGCGGACACGCTGATGCTGTGTGCCTCCTGGGTCGCACAGGCGGATCTTTCGGAGTTCTTTAAGAAATGGAATCCGGGCGCGAATGCTTACCAGCTTCCGGGGGCGAGCGAGATGAGCTTCGAGGGCGGCGTGAGCCAGTCGGCTTACAACACGCTCGCGGCGCTTGGTCTGCCGAAACCGCAGCAAGGGCCGGAAACCATTAACAAGGTTACCGAGCATAAGATGTCAGCCGAGTAAGCCTGTAGGCATGAAATAAGGCGCACCGGGTTAACACATGTGCCCGATGCGCCAACTTATCGGAGCTACAGGGAAAGTCGCGATTACTTGCGTTGGCAGACTCCTGTAAGCCGGATAAGGCGTTTTACGCCGCATCCGGCAAATTACAACAAACAACCTTTAACCATGCATTTTGATGTTTTTCAGCAATATCCAGCGGTGATGCCCATCCTGGCAACCGTTGGAGGATTAATCATCGGCAGTTTTTTGAATGTGGTGATTTGGCGTTACCCCATCATGCTTCGCCAACAAATGGCGGAGTTTCACGGTGAAACGCCGAGTGCGCAGTCAAAAATAAGCCTGGCGCTGCCACGTTCGCACTGTCCGCATTGCCAGCAGACCATCCGCGTTCGTGACAATATTCCGCTATTCTCCTGGCTGATGCTCAAAGGGCGCTGCCGCGACTGTCAGGCGAAAATCAGCAAGCGTTATCCGCTGATGGAGTTATTGACGGCACTCGCTTTTTTGCTGGCGAGTCTGGTCTGGCCGGAAAGTGGATGGGGGCTGGCGGTGATGATATTATCCGCCTGGCTGATTGCCGCGAGTGTCATCGACCTCGATCACCAATGGCTGCCCGATGTTTTTACTCAGGGCGTATTGTGGACAGGACTTATTGCGGCATGGGCGCAGCAGAGTCCGTTAACGCTACAAGACGCAGTCACCGGCGTCCTGGTGGGGTTTATCACTTTTTACTCGCTGCGCTGGATAGCCGGAATAGTTCTGCGTAAAGAAGCATTAGGCATGGGCGATGTATTACTCTTCGCCGCTTTAGGTGGCTGGGTGGGGGCGTTGTCGCTGCCCAATGTTGCTTTAATCGCCTCATGCTGCGGCTTGATATATGCCGTTATTACAAAAAAAGGATCAACCACACTGCCTTTTGGACCGTGTTTAAGTCTGGGCGGTATAGCAACACTTTATCTACAGGCATTGCTTTAATGATAACAACGTCATTATCGAAGTGACATTTTTACTCTTATTAATAACCTTAGAGATTATTAACCATGTCGATAAAAAAGATGCCAGGGAGGGTATTAATATCGCTATTGTTGAGCGTTACAGGATTATTAAGTGGCTGCGCCAGCCATAATGAAAACGCCAGTTTACTGGCGAAAAAACAGGCGCAAAATATCAGTCAAAACCTGCCAATTAAATCTGCGGGATATACCTTAGTGCTGGCGCAAAGTAGCGGTGCGACGGTAAAAATGACCATTATCAGCGAAGCGGGTACACAAACCACGCAGACGCCTGACGCCTTTTTAACCAGCTATCAACGACAAATGTGCGCTGACCCGACGGTGAAATTAATGATCACTGAGGGAATTAATTACAGCATAACGATTAATGATACACGTACAGGTAACCAGTATCAGCGGAAACTGGATCGTACCACCTGTGGAATAGTCAAAGCATAACGTCGGGTATATAAATTGGCGCGGGTTGTTTTTCGTGACGCACGAATTTATCTCATTCAATGGCTGACTAAAATTCGTCACACTCTTAGCCAGAGACAATCTCTTAATACAGACAAAGAGCATCTGCGAAAAATTGTACGCGCGATGTTCTGGCTGATGCTGCTTATTATTTCTGCAAAAATGGCATATTCACTCTGGCGCTATATCTCCTTTTCTGCGGAATATACGGCGGTTTCCCCATCGGTGAATAAACCGGCACGTGCGGATGCCAAAACGTTCGAGCAAAAAGACGTGCAATTAATCAGCCAGCAAAACTGGTTTGGCAAATATCAGCCCGTCGCCGCGCCGGTAAAACAACCCGAACCTGTGCCTGTGGCAGAAACGCGTCTTAACGTGGTGCTGCGCGGGATCGCCTTTGGTGCCAGACCCGGCGCGGTTATTGAAGAAGGCGGCAAACAGCAGGTCTATTTACAGGGGGAACGGCTTGGCTCTCACAACGCGGTGATTGAGGAAATCAATCGCGACCATGTGATGCTGCGCTATCAGGGAAAAATGGAGCGCCTGAGTCTGGCAGAAGAGGAGCGTTCCACCGTAGCCGTGACCAACAAAAAAGCCGTCAGTGACGAAGCAAAGCAAGCTGTTGCTGAGCCTGCTGCCAGTGCGCCAGTTGAGATCCCGGCTGCCGTGCGTCAGGCGCTGGCGAAAGATCCGCAGAAAATTTTTAACTATATCCAGCTTACGCCCGTGCGTAAGGAGGGGATTGTCGGTTATGCAGTGAAACCGGGGGCAGATCGTTCTCTGTTCGATGCCAGCGGTTTCAAGGACGGCGATATCGCCATTGCGCTAAATCAGCAGGATTTTACTGATCCGCGAGCAATGATTGCTCTGATGCGGCAGTTACCTTCAATGGATTCCATTCAACTTACGGTTTTACGCAAGGGTGCGCGCTACGATATTTCCATCGCGCTGCGCTAACCGCATTTAATCCAGGAGAATCATTCATCGTGTTTTGGCGTGATATTACGTTGTCGGTCTGGCGTAAGAAGACAACTGGCCTCAAAACAAAAAAGCGTTTACTGCCGCTGGTGCTGGCAGCGGCATTATGTAGTTCACCGGTCTGGGCGGAAGAAGCCACCTTCACCGCCAATTTTAAAGATACCGACCTGAAATCGTTCATCGAAACCGTCGGCGCTAACCTTAATAAAACCATCATTATGGGGCCGGGCGTGCAGGGGAAAGTGAGTATTCGTACCATGACCCCGCTCAATGAACGCCAGTATTACCAGCTATTCCTTAACCTGCTGGAAGCACAGGGGTATGCCGTCGTACCGATGGAAAACGACGTGCTGAAGGTGGTGAAATCCAGCGCCGCGAAAGTCGAGCCGCTGCCGCTGGTCGGTGAAGGTAGCGACAACTACGCGGGTGATGAAATGGTCACTAAAGTGGTGCCGGTACGCAATGTGTCGGTACGCGAGCTGGCACCGATTTTGCGCCAGATGATCGATAGCGCAGGTTCTGGCAACGTCGTTAATTACGATCCCTCCAACGTGATTATGCTCACCGGACGCGCCTCAGTTGTGGAACGGCTGACGGAAGTGATCCAGCGTGTGGATCACGCGGGAAATCGCACCGAAGAGGTGATCCCGCTGGATAACGCCTCGGCTTCGGAAATTGCTCGCGTGCTGGAAAGCCTGACTAAAAACAGCGGCGAGAACCAGCCAGCGACGCTGAAATCACAGATTGTCGCCGATGAACGCACCAACAGCGTGATTGTCAGTGGTGACCCCGCCACGCGAGACAAAATGCGCCGCCTGATCCGTCGTCTGGACTCAGAAATGGAGCGCAGCGGCAACAGCCAGGTGTTCTATCTCAAATACAGCAAAGCCGAAGATCTGGTCGATGTTCTGAAACAGGTCAGCGGCACACTCACCGCCGCCAAAGAAGAGGCGGAAGGCACGGTCGGTAGCGGGCGTGAGGTTGTCTCCATCGCCGCCAGCAAACACAGTAATGCCCTGATTGTTACCGCGCCGCAGGACATCATGCAGTCGCTGCAAAGCGTGATTGAACAACTGGATATCCGTCGTGCTCAGGTGCATGTCGAGGCGTTGATCGTGGAAGTTGCCGAAGGCAGCAATATCAACTTCGGCGTGCAGTGGGCGTCGAAAGATGCCGGATTAATGCAGTTTGCTAATGGTACGCAGATCCCTATCGGTACGCTGGGCGCAGCCATTTCTCAGGCGAAACCGCAGAAAGGCTCGACGGTGATCAGTGAAAACGGCGCAACCACCATTAATCCGGATACCAACGGCGATCTCTCCACGCTCGCCCAGCTTCTTTCCGGCTTTAGCGGTACGGCGGTTGGCGTGGTGAAAGGCGACTGGATGGCGCTGGTACAGGCGGTTAAAAATGATTCCAGCTCGAACGTCCTCTCCACGCCGAGCATCACCACGCTGGACAACCAGGAAGCCTTCTTCATGGTGGGGCAGGATGTTCCGGTATTAACTGGATCTACCGTTGGTTCCAATAACAGCAATCCTTTCAACACCGTAGAGAGGAAAAAAGTCGGCATCATGCTGAAAGTCACGCCGCAGATTAACGAAGGTAACGCGGTACAGATGGTGATTGAGCAGGAAGTCTCGAAGGTGGAAGGACAGACCAGCCTCGACGTCGTGTTTGGTGAGCGCAAACTGAAGACCACCGTGCTGGCTAACGACGGTGAGCTGATCGTGCTTGGCGGTCTGATGGATGACCAGGCGGGAGAAAGTGTGGCGAAAGTGCCGTTGCTGGGCGATATCCCGTTGATTGGCAACCTGTTTAAGTCCACGGCAGATAAAAAAGAAAAACGTAATCTGATGGTGTTTATCCGTCCAACCATTCTGCGTGACGGTATGGCGGCAGATGGCGTGTCGCAGCGCAAATATAACTATATGCGCGCCGAGCAAATCTATCGTGATGAGCAAGGCTTAAGCCTGATGCCGCACACCGCGCAGCCGGTACTGCCAGCGCAAAATCAGGCCTTACCGCCGGAAGTACGCGCGTTTCTCAATGCCGGGAGAACGCGTTAATGGTGCCTGCAGCACAGGAAACCGCCGCTAACACCGTGCGTCTGCCCTACAGTTTCAGCCGTCGGTTTAGCCTGGTGGCATGGTGCGAAGCGTCGCTGGAGATCCTCCATGTGCATCCGCTGTCGCTCTCTGTTTTGCAGGAGCTGCAACGGGGGCTGAACGCGCCCTTTACGCTGCGGCAAATCGATGAGGCCGAGTTTGAACAGCGGCTGAATGCGGTCTGGCAGCGTGACTCTTCCGAGGCTCGCCAGCTGATGGAAGATCTCGGTTCTGCCGAGGACTTTTTTACCCTCGCAGAAGAACTGCCGGAAACGGAAGATCTGCTGGAAAGTGACGACGATGCGCCGATCATCAAACTGATCAACGCCATGCTGGCAGAGGCGATTAAAGAAGGCGCTTCGGATATCCACATCGAGACGTTTGAAAAGAGTCTGGTGATCCGTTTTCGCGTTGACGGCACATTACATGAAATGCTGCGACCGGGGCGCAAACTGGCCTCGTTGCTGGTATCGCGTATCAAGGTGATGGCGCGGCTGGATATTGCCGAAAAACGCGTACCGCAGGATGGACGTATTGCGCTGCTGCTGGGCGGTCGGGCGATTGACGTGCGTGTCTCCACCATGCCTTCCGCCTGGGGCGAGCGCGTGGTGCTGCGACTGCTGGACAAAAACCAGGCTCGCCTGACGCTGGAACGTCTGGGTTTAAGTCACAAACTGACCGCGCAATTGCGCCAGCTACTGCACAAACCGCACGGTATCTTTCTGGTGACGGGGCCTACAGGTTCCGGCAAAAGCACCACGCTGTACGCCGGATTGCAGGAGCTGAACAACCACTCGCGCAACATTCTCACGGTTGAAGACCCCATCGAATACATGATTGAAGGGATCGGTCAGACGCAGGTCAACACCCGCGTCGGGATGACCTTCGCCCGTGGCCTGCGCGCGATTTTGCGTCAGGATCCGGATGTGGTGATGGTGGGTGAAATCCGCGATACCGAAACCGCAGAAATCGCCGTCCAGGCGTCATTGACCGGACACCTGGTACTGTCAACCCTGCATACCAACACGGCGGTGGGGGCGATCACACGTTTGCAGGATATGGGCGTGGAGCCTTTCCTGCTCTCTTCCAGTCTGACGGGCGTGATGGCGCAGCGGCTGATTCGCACGCTGTGCCCCGACTGCCGCCAGCCCGCGCCTGCCACTGACGAAGAAAAACGCCTGTTGGGGATTACCGATGCGCGTACCGTCACTCTGTACCATCCGCAGGGCTGTCCCGCCTGTAATCACAAAGGTTTTCGCGGACGTACTGCCATCCATGAGCTGATCGTGGTGGACGCCACATTGCGTGATTTGATCCACCGTCAGGCCGGGGAACTGGAGCTGGAACGTTATGTCCGGCAACACTCTGCGGGTATCCGCAGCAACGGCATTGAGAAAGTGCTCGCCGGAGAAACCTCTCTCGATGAAGTTCTGCGGGTAACCATGGAGGCGTAATGGCACTGTTTTACTATCAGGCGCTGGAGCGTAATGGTCGCAAAACTAAAGGCAT
The DNA here is from genome assembly GCF_002965765.1 of Escherichia sp. MOD1-EC6819. Classification (NCBI taxonomy): domain Bacteria; kingdom Pseudomonadati; phylum Pseudomonadota; class Gammaproteobacteria; order Enterobacterales; family Enterobacteriaceae; genus Escherichia; species Escherichia sp. MOD1-EC6819. The sequence continues at coordinate 502,554 of NZ_PTRG01000001.1, forward strand.
GATTGAGGCGGATTCCGCGCGTCATGCCCGTCAATTGTTACGCGGTAAAGACCTCATTCCTGTGCACATTGAAGCCCGGCTGAATGCTTCGTCAGGGGGAATGTTGCAGCGTCGGCGACACGCACATCGTCGCGTGGCGGCGGCAGATCTGGCGCTGTTCACTCGTCAACTGGCAACGCTGGTGCAGGCAGCAATGCCGCTGGAAACCTGCTTACAGGCGGTCAGTGAGCAAAGTGAAAAACTGCATGTAAAAAGCCTCGGTATGGCGCTACGCAGCCGGATTCAGGAAGGTTATACCCTGTCGGACAGCCTGCGCGAACATCCCCGCGTCTTTGATTCCCTGTTTTGTTCGATGGTGGCTGCCGGAGAAAAATCCGGGCATCTCGACGTGGTGCTTAATCGCCTGGCGGATTACACCGAACAGCGACAGCGCCTGAAATCACGCCTGCTGCAGGCCATGCTCTATCCGCTGGTATTGCTGGTGGTGGCAACGGGCGTGGTCACTATTTTGCTGACGGCGGTAGTGCCGAAAATCATCGAACAGTTTGATCATCTCGGACACGCGCTGCCCGCTTCCACCCGAATGCTCATCGCCATGAGCGACGCGTTACAGACCAGCGGCGTTTACTGGCTGGTAGGTTTGCTGGGGCTTCTGGTGCTGGGGCAACGGTTACTCAAAAGTCCTGCCATGCGCCTGCGCTGGGATAAAACCTTGCTGCGCCTGCCCGTGACGGGGCGTGTTGCGCGCGGGCTGAATACGGCGCGCTTTTCCCGCACGTTAAGCATCCTCACCGCCAGCAGTGTTCCGCTGCTGGAAGGCATTCAGACCGCTGCCGCCGTGTCGGCAAATCGTTATGTCGAGCAACAACTGCTGCTGGCGGCAGATCGCGTCCGCGAAGGAAGCAGTCTGCGCGCTGCGCTGGCGGAGTTGCGCCTGTTCCCGCCGATGATGTTGTACATGATCGCCTCCGGTGAACAGAGCGGCGAGCTGGAAACCATGCTTGAACAGGCCGCAGTCAACCAGGAACGGGAATTTGATACCCAGGTGGGGCTGGCATTAGGACTGTTTGAACCGGCGCTGGTGGTGATGATGGCGGGCGTGGTGCTGTTTATCGTCATCGCCATCCTCGAGCCGATGCTGCAACTGAACAATATGGTTGGAATGTAATTTACGGAGTTATCACATGAATTCGTTATCCCGCACACAAAAACCACGGGCAGGTTTTACCCTGCTGGAAGTGATGGTGGTGATTGTTATTCTTGGCGTCCTGGCAAGTCTGGTGGTGCCTAACCTGTTGGGCAACAAAGAGAAAGCGGATCGGCAAAAAGCCATCAGCGATATCGTGGCACTGGAAAACGCGCTGGATATGTACCGACTGGATAACGGGCGTTATCCGACCACCGAGCAGGGGCTTGAGGCGCTGATCCAGCAACCGGCCAATATGGCGGATTCCCGCAACTACCGTCCAGGTGGATACATTAAACGACTGCCAAAAGATCCGTGGGGCAATGATTATCAGTATCTCAGCCCTGGCGAAAAAGGGATGTTTGATGTTTACACCTTAGGGGCGGATGGTCAGGAAAACGGGGAAGGCGCTGGCGCAGATATCGGTAACTGGAATTTGCAGGAGTTTCAGTAATCAGTGCCTGGACGCGGATTCACTCTTCTGGAAATCATGCTGGTGATTTTCCTTATCGGCCTTGCCAGTGTGGGCGTGGTACAGACGTTTGCGACCGATTCTGAATCGCCTGCGAAAAAAGCGGCGCAGGATTTTCTGACTCGCTTTGCGCAGTTTAAGGACAGGGCAGTGATCGAAGGGAAAACACTCGGTGTGCTAATCGACCCACCTGGCTACCAGTTTATGCAACGTCGTCAGGGGCAGTGGTTGCCCGTTTCTGCGACCCGGTTATCGGCACAGGTTACGGTGTCGAAACAGGTGCAGATGCTGTTACAACCCGGAAGTGATATCTGGCAGAAAGAGTATGCGCTGGAGCTGCAACGTCGTCGCCTGACGCTGCATGATATTGAACTGGAACTGCAAAAAGAGGCGAAAAAGAAGACTCCGCAGATCCGTTTTTCGCCTTTTGAACCCGCCACGCCGTTTACGCTGCGCTTTTACTCGGCGGTGCAAAACGCATGTTGGGCGGTAAAACTGGCGCACGATGGCGCGTTATCCCTCAATCAATGTGATGAGAGGATGCCATGAAGCGCGGATTTACCTTGCTGGAAGTGATGCTCGCACTGGCGATTTTTGCGCTGGCTGCCACGGCGGTATTACAGATCGCCAGCGGTGCGCTGAGTAATCAGCAGGTTCTTGAGGAGAAAACGGTAGCGGGCTGGGTAGCTGAAAACCAGACCGCACTGCTCTACCTGATGACCCGCGAACAACGGGCGGTCAGGCATCAGGGCGAGAGCGATATGGCAGGAAGCCGCTGGTACTGGCGAACCACACCGCTGAATACCGGTAACGCGCTGCTCCAGGCGGTGGATATTGAAGTCAGCCGTCATGAAGACTTTTCGTCGGTGATCCAGTCACGACGCGCCTGGTTTAGCGCCGTGGGAGGCCAACAGTGAGAAGGACTCGCGCTGGTTTCACATTACTGGAAATGCTGGTGGCAATCGCCATTTTTGCCTCGCTGGCACTTATGGCGCAGCAGGTGACAAACGGCGTTACGCGCGTGAATAGCGCCGTCGCCGGACACGATCAAAAACTAAACCTCATGCAGCAAACGATGAGTTTTCTGACCCACGATCTGACACAAATGATGCCGCGTCCGGTAAGAGGCGAGCAGGGGCAGCGGGAACCGGCGTTACTGGCGGGTGCAGGCGTGCTGGCGTCCGAGAGTGAAGGGATACGCTTTGTGCGTGGCGGTGTGGTTAATCCGTTGATGCGCCTGCCGCGCAGTAATCTGCTCACCGTCGGTTACCGCATTCATGACGGTTATCTCGAACGGTTAGCCTGGCCGCTGACCGATGCAGCAGGCAGTGTGAAGCCAACAACGCAAAAATTAATCCCGGCGGATTCGCTCCGTTTGCAGTTCTACGACGGCACGCGCTGGCAGGAGAGCTGGTCGTCAGGGCAGGCGATCCCTGTGGCAGTGCGCATGACCCTGCATTCGCCACAATGGGGCGAGATTGAACGCATCTGGTTGTTACGCGGGCCGCAATTATCATGATCACCTCACCACCAAAACGCGGAATGGCACTGGTTGTGGTGCTGATATTGCTGGCGGTCATAATGCTGGTAACCATCACGCTTTCCGGGCGGATGCAACAACAACTTGGGCGAACGCGCAGCCAGCAGGAGTACCAGCAGGCGCTGTGGTACAGCGCCAGTGCAGAAAGCCTGGCGTTGAGCGCACTCAGTCTGAGCCTGAAAAATGAACAACGCGTGCATCTGGCACAGCCGTGGGCATCCGGCCCTCGTTTCTTCCCTCTGCCGCAGGGGCAAATTGCCGTCACCCTGCGCGACGCACAGGCCTGCTTTAACCTGAATGTTCTAGCTCAGCCGACGACGGCATCGCGTCCGCTCGCGGTACAACAGTTGATTGCCCTGATCTCGCGCCTGGATGTGCCAGCTTATCGAGCTGAACTGATAGCCGAAAGCCTGTGGGAGTTTATTGACGAGGATCGCAGCGTGCAGACGCGGCTGGGGCGTGAAGACAGCGAGTATCTCGCCCGCTCGGTGCCGTTCTATGCCGCGAATCAACCGCTGGCTGATATCAGCGAAATGCGCGTGGTGCAGGGAATGGACGCCGGACTCTATCAAAAACTGAAACCGCTGGTTTGTGCGCTGCCGATGACCCGCCAGCAAATCAACATCAACACATTAGACGTCACGCAAAGCGTGATTCTTGAGGCGCTGTTTGACCCGTGGTTAAGCCCTGTTCAGGCGCGGGCGTTATTACAACAACGTCCGGCGAAGGGGTGGGAAGATGTCGATCAGTTTCTTGCGCAGCCGCTACTTGCTGACGTCGATGAGCGTACTAAAAAACAGCTAAAAACCGTCCTGAGCGTGGACAGCAATTACTTCTGGCTGCGTTCGGATATCACCGTGAATGAGATTGAACTGACGATGAACTCGTTAATTGTCCGCATGGGGCCACAACACTTTTCTGTTCTCTGGCATCAGACAGGAGAAAGCGAGTGAGTTCCATCCTTGAGATTTTTTTCCCGCTTTGCGCCACCGACCCCATCCGCTGGCAGCGCCGTACCGCCGACGTGGAGTGCGGTATCTGGCCTGACGTCGACAACCAACAGCTTCAGCAATGGCTGCAAACCGATGCGATTCGACTCTACATTCCCGGCGAATGGATCAGCGTCTGGCAGGTTGAACTGCCTGATGTCGCCCGTAAGCAGATACCGACTATTCTGCCCGCCTTACTGGAAGAAGAGCTGAACCAGGATATCGATGAACTGCATTTCGCCCCGTTGAAAATCGACCAGCAACTGGCAACCGTGGCAGTGATTCACCAACAGCATATGCGCAACATTGCGCAGTGGTTGCAGGAAAACGGCATCACCCGCGCTACCGTCGCGCCGGACTGGATGTCCATTCCTTGTGGATTTATGGCTGGCGATGCGCAACGGGTTATCTGCCGCATCGATGAATGTCGAGGATGGAGCGCCGGGCGGGCGCTGGCTCCGGTCATGTTCCGCGCACAGTGCAATGAGCAGGCATCGCCGCTTTCGCTGACTGTGGTCGGCATTGCACCGGAAGAGCTATCAGCATGGGCTGGCGCAGACGCTGAACGCCTGACCGTTACGGCTCTGCCAGCCATTACCACTTATGGCGAACCGGAAGGGAACCTGCTAACAGGGCCGTGGCAGCCTCGTGTCAGCTACCGAAAACAGTGGGCGCGCTGGCGGGTGATGATTCTGCCGATATTGCTGATTCTGGTTGCGCTGGTAGTGGAACGGGGCGTGACGTTATGGAGCGTCAGCGAACAGGTGGCGCAAAGCCGCACCCAGGCGGAAAAACAGTTCTTAACACTGTTCCCGGAGCAGAAGCGGATTGTGAATTTGCGCTCTCAGGTGACGATGGCGCTGAAAAAATATCGCCCACAGGCCAACGATACCGGGCTGCTTGCAGAGTTATCAGCGATAGCCAGCACCCTGAAAACGGCGTCACTTTCCGACATCGAGATGCGTGGCTTCACCTTTGATCAAAAACGCCAGACGTTCCACCTTCAGTTGCGGGCAGCAAACTTTGCCAGTTTCGACAAACTGCGTAGCGCACTGGCAACTGATTATGTTGTGCAACAGGACGCGTTACAGAAAGAGGGTGATGCGGTTTCCGGCGGCGTAACGTTGCGGAGGAAATAACATGTTACGCGATAAATTTATTCACTATTTTCAGCAATGGCGTGAGCGCCAGTTAAGCCGTGGTGAACACTGGCTGGCTCAACATCTCGCGGGGCGTTCGCCGCGCGAAAAGGGCATGTTACTGGCTGCGGCGGTGTTTCTGTTTAGCGCCGGATATTACGTCCTCATCTGGCAACCTTTGAGCGAACGGATTGAGCGACAGGAGACGATGTTGCAGCAGCTGGTGGCGATGAACGCGCGACTGAAGAGCGCCGCGCCGGATATTATCGCAGCGCGAAAATCCGTCACAACAACGCCTGCGCAGGTATCGCGGGTCATTAGTGACAGTGCTTCGGCGCATTCAGTGGTCATTAAGCGGATAGCTGAGCGCGGGGAGAATATTCAGGTCTGGATAGATCCTGTGGTGTTTAATGACCTGCTGAACTGGTTAAACGCGCTGGATGAAAAGTATGCGCTGCGGGTGACACAAATTGATGTCAGCGCAGGTGAGAAGCCAGGGATGGTGAATGTGCAGCGACTGGAGTTGATAAGAGGATAAGTGTTCCAGTAAATTCCCTGTGAAATTCAGCCCGAAAGGTGAGTGTATAATCTTCTTATCCACTCACCGAATTGAATATTTTTGCAATAAGAAATATCCCATTCCTCTCATCACTGAATGTTCTGCAAAACAACAGATACGAGTTCTCTCCTGAAGCAGCCCAGCGTCCTATAAATATGCTTAAGTGTGGCAATACATCATGACCATTAATAGATGTAATGAATCATTGGGTGGCAATTGATAGGTCAAAACATATAGGATAATTCTTGTGTGATCTGTATTTTGTGTAGCCTGGAAATTACTAAAATTCCTGGAGACAATCAGAAGGGAAATTTTAAGTAAGTAAAATAATTTCCACAGAAACTATCCGTCGATTTGAAACAATGTCTGCTCAGGTATATCTACTGAGGGATAGTGCTGGCTGTAATACTGGTTAAAATAAACGCGCTAAATAATCAAGACATATATTTTAATCGACAACAATAATTGCTGCCGGAATTATTCCTGCGACTTAAATAACATTGTTTAAATGTGATGAATATCACAAATATGACCGCAAAGAGGGGACTGAAGATATAAATAAGAAGTACACGAGTGAATTTTAAATAGGGAAATAGTTTCTCAGTAAACAATTAATTGGTAATAAATTCGTGCGTTCTGGTGTGAAACAGATTGCAGGTGTTGCTACGCATAAAATTTATAGGTGGTGTTATAATCCAGTAGTTAACAGTAAAAGCAAAAATAATTTCTTGCGAAATTAACAGCTCATTTTAAATAAGTGTGTTCCGGAGTAATCCAGAATGCATGGCGCTTTATGTCTTTTTACTCACATAGGCTAAGCAAAAAGAGTTACGCATAATTTCCCGAGAAATTAACTCTACATTCTAAAACGGCCAGTTTTCTGAAATTACCAGAAGACCGAATACATTCATGCCTGAAGAATGGATTAGAAGAAATGAGACGGAAATAGATTAATTTATCCCTGCTGAAATAATTTCTGCTGAAATTGTTTGCGGCTATTAAAAAGTCAAACCGTCTGAACGTATTTTATCCAATTACAAACAAGTATTACCTCCAGTGTATTGGTAGCTGTTAAGCCAAGGGCGGTAGCGTACCTGAAGAGATTAGGATCACATCATCAAATGGCAAGAAGTGGATTTGAAGTCCAGAAAGTCACCGTAGAGGCATTATTTCTACGAGAAATACGAACACGTTTTGGTAAGTTTCGTCTGGGGTATTTGTGGGCGATTCTCGAACCCTCTGCGCATTTGCTGATACTGTTGGGCATTTTTGGTTACATTATGCACCGCACGATGCCAGACATCTCGTTCCCGGTGTTTTTACTTAATGGCCTGATTCCCTTTTTTATCTTTAGCAGTATCAGCAAACGTTCTGTCGGCGCTATTGAAGCGAACCAGGGGCTGTTTAATTATCGTCCAGTAAAACCCATCGATACGATCATTGCGCGCGCTCTGCTTGAGACGCTGATTTACGTTGCTGTTTATATTCTGCTTATGCTTATTGTCTGGATGGCGGGCGAATATTTCGAGATAACAAATTTTTTACAACTTGTGGCCGCCTGGGGTTTGCTGATCATACTTTCATGCAGCATTGGCTTAATATTCATGGTCGTTGGTAAAACCTTCCCCGAAATGCAAAAGGTTCTACCGATACTTCTTAAGCCCCTTTATTTCATCTCCTGCATCATGTTCCCTCTGCACTCAATTCCTAAGCAATATTGGTCTTATCTTCTCTGGAACCCATTAGTACATGTAGTGGAGTTAAGCCGCGAGGCCGTCATGCCTGGCTATATAAGCGAAGGTGTGAGTCTGAACTACCTGGCAATGTTTACATTGATAACTCTGTTCATTGGTCTGGCGTTATACCGAACTCGTGAGGAGGCAATGCTGACATCATGATTAAGATTGAGAATTTGACGAAGTCATATCGCACGCCAACGGGGCGACACTATGTGTTTAAGGATTTAAACATCGAAATCCCTTCAGGAAAAAGCGTTGCCTTTATTGGTCGTAATGGTGCAGGTAAATCAACGTTACTGAGAATGATTGGTGGCATTGACCGCCCCGATAGCGGAAAGATCATTACCAATAAAACGATATCATGGCCAGTCGGCCTCGCCGGTGGATTTCAGGGAAGTTTAACCGGACGCGAAAACGTAAAATTTGTTGCGCGGTTATACGCGAAGCAAGAAGAACTGAAAGAGAAAATAGAGTTTGTCGAAGAATTTGCCGAACTCGGTAAGTACTTCGACATGCCGATTAAAACTTACTCATCTGGTATGCGATCGCGTTTAGGCTTTGGTTTAAGCATGGCATTTAAGTTTGATTATTATATCGTCGATGAAGTAACCGCAGTCGGTGATGCCAGGTTTAAAGAGAAGTGCGCCCACTTATTTAAAGAAAGGCATAAAGAGTCTAGCTTTTTAATGGTTTCACACAGCTTGAATTCATTGAAAGAGTTTTGTGATGTGGCCATTGTGTTTAAAAATGATAACGCGGTTAGTTTTTATGAGGATGTTCAGGAAGGGATAGAGGAATATAAACAAGAATAAGATTTTAAACAATAATAAGACTAAATAGTCTTCTAATT